>DASUKI010000078.1:0-14561 GCA_036278855.1 Pedococcus sp. | reverse complement strand
GGCGTCAAGGGCTGAGCGGTGGGTCGGACGGGTCGAGCTGCGCCCGCCGCAGCAGCGGCGACCATCGTGGCCCTCTGCCTGACCGGCTGCAGCGCCAACTCCGCCCGCGAGAGCGGCAGCACCACGACCAGGGCGACTGCGCCGAGGGCACCGGCAGGTACCTACGCCAACCCGGTGCTCGCCGACGACACCCCCGACCCCTGGGTGCTCCAGGCGGGCGGCACCTTCCACCTCTACGCGACCCAGGGTGGCGGCTCCAACGTCCAGGCCGCCACCTCGCCCGACCTGGTCCACTGGGCGCGGGGCCCGGACGCGCTGCCGCAGCTGGGCGCCTGGGCGCAGGCCGGCTCCACGTGGGCGCCCGAGGTGGTCCGGGTCGGCGATGCCTTCGTCATGTTCTACGTCGCCCACGACGGCCGCTCGGGGAAGCAGTGCATCGGGCGAGCCACCGCATCCGACGCAGCCGGGCCCTTCCGCGACAAGGCATCTCGGCCCTTCGTCTGCCAGCCGGCGCTCGGCGGGTCGATCGATCCCGACGCGGCGCGAGGCGCCGACGGCACGCTGTACCTGTACTGGAAGAACGACGGGAACTGCTGCGGCCAACCGGTGCACCTGTGGGGCCAGCAGCTGTCAGCAGACGGGCAGCGCCTGACCGGGCGGGCCACCGCGCTGCTCACGAACACCAAGGCTTGGCAGGGCAACCTCGTCGAGGCCCCCGAGATGGTCGTGCACGACGGCGCCCACGTGCTGCTGTACTCCGCGAACAACTACGCCTCTGCCGACTACGCCATCGGTTGGGCGAGCTGCGTGGGACCGCTCGGCCCGTGCACGGACCGGTCGGACCGGCCACTCGTGGCCACCAGCACGGTCGCTGCCGGGCCCGGACACTGCGCACCTGTCACCCTCGCCGACGGCTCGACGTGGCTGCTGTTCCACGCCTGGCGACCCGACGGAATCGGCACCACCTACCCCGGACGACAGCTCTGGCTGGAGCCGCTCACGTGGGAGGGGGGCCGGCCGAGCGTCACCCAGCCGACCGACTCGCCGCAGCGAGTGCCGCCCACCTGAGCCTCGGTCTACTCCCGTCGGGGTATGCCGCGTTGCCGCCTCCGGGTGACGCCCACCTGGGCGCGCGTTCCCTACGCTGAGGACCGTGCGCGACCGTGACGACCTTGCCTGGGGACCACCCTGGGCGCGGGGTGGGCCGCCCTGGGGGCCGCGGGGCGGGCCACCGCCCGTTGCGCGCCACCTCGCTGCCGGGCTCGTCGCCCTGGTGCAGGTCGCGGGCAGCTTCGGCGCTGCGCACGGCCAGCCGGACCGGCGCCCGGTCGACCTCCTGGCGGTGGCGCTGCTGCTCGTGGCTCCGGTCGCGATCGTCCTCGTCCCGCGCTGGACCACGCCGGCCGTGCTCGCGGTCGGCGCGGCGACCGGCGGCTACTTCGCGCTGGACTACCCGTTCGGCCCGATCTTCCTGGGACTCGTCGTCACGCTGGTGTCGGCGGTGACGCGCGGGCACCGCCCGGCTGCCTGGGTCGCCGCGGGCCTGGTCCTGGCCGGTCACGTGTTCGACATGGCGGTGCTGCACGACCGGTGGAGCTGGCAGTCGTTCGGCGGGGTGCTCGCGTGGACGCTGGTCATCCTCGCGATCGCCGAGGTGGTGCGCAGCTGGCGTGAGCGCGCTGCCACCTACCGCGAGGCGGCCCGCGAGACCCGGCGACGGCAGGCGGGGGAGGAGCGGCTGCGCATCGCCCAGGAGCTCCACGACGTCGTGGCGCACCACATGTCGCTCATCAACGTCCAGGCGGGCGTCGCCCTGCACCTGTCCGAGAACCAGCGTCCCGAGCAGGTCGAACCCGCCCTGCGAGCCATCAAGGACGCCAGCAAGGAGGCGCTGACCGAGCTGCGCTCCCTCATCGACGTGCTGCGGGCCGACGACGCCCCGGCGCCGAGGGCACCCCAGGCCACCCTCGCCGGACTCGGCGACATCGTCGAGCGCAGCGGCCACGCCGGCCTGGCCGTCACCAAGACGGTGACCGGCCACTCGCGGGTGCTGCCCGCGGCCCTGGAGCTCGCGGCATACCGGATCGTGCAGGAGGCGGTGACCAACATCGTCCGCCATGCGCAAGCCGTCCGTGCCACGATCGACGTCGACTACGGTGACACCGTGCTCACGGTGCGGATCGAGGACGACGGCACCGGTGCACGCGCCTTGCCGAACCTCAAGCGGGGCAACGGGATCAGCGGGATGCAGGAGCGTGCCCGGGCCCTCGGCGGCGAACTCGCGGTGGAGCCATCAGACCTCGGCGGACTGCGCATCGAGGCCCGCATCCCCACGGGGGACGACCTGTGATCAGGGTGGTGCTGGCGGACGACCAGGCGCTGCTGCGCGCCGGCATCCGCGCCCTGCTCGACGCCGAGGACGACATCGAGGTGGTCGGGGAGGCCAGCGACGGGCGGGAGGCGGTCGAGGTGGTCCGCCGCACCGAGCCGGACGTGGTGCTCATGGACATCCGCATGCCCGGCACGGACGGACTCGAGGCGACGCGGCAGATCGCCGCCGACGAGAGGCTGTCGGGCACCAGGGTCGTCGTGCTCACCACGTTCGACCTCGACGAGTACGTGTTCGAGGCGGTGCGGATCGGCGCCAGCGGGTTCCTGGTCAAGGACACCGAGCCCGCCGAGCTCCTGCGCGGCGTCCGCGCGGTCGCGGGGGGTGACGCACTGCTCAGCCCGGGTGTGACGCGCCGGCTGATCGGGGAGTTCGCCACCCGCAGCCGCGGGACTGCCGCGCCCGCAGCCGACCGGCTGGGGATGCTGACCGACCGCGAGCGGGAGATCGTCGCCCTCGTCGGCGAGGGCCTGAGCAACGACGAGATCGCGGCGCGGCTGGTGGTCAGCCCCGCGACGGCCAAGACCCATGTGAGTCGCGCGATGGTCAAGCTGCACGCCCGCGACCGCGCGCAGCTGGTGGTGCTCGCCTACGAGTCCGGTCTCGTCCGGCCCGGGTGGTCGCAGGAGTGAGCCGTCGGGCGTAGCCCAGCAACGCGGCATACCCCTTGGGGCGCAAGGCAGGTCACTCCTCCGGTGGGATTCCCCGGGAGCCCCGCCGCAGCAGGATCGAGGTGTTCCAACCGATCCCACCAAGGAGTCACCATGCTGAGCACCATCACCACCGCCGTCGCGGCCAACGACCACTGGGACGGGCCCGGCCCCTGGTGGCCGCTGTTCCCGATCTTCTGGCTGCTGTTCCTCGTCGCCCTCTTCGCGACCTTCGGCTTCCTCGGCCGGCGCCGTTGGCGCCACCTGCAGGGGTATGCCGGTCGGCGGGCCGGCGAGGCGCGCCTCGCCGAGCGCTACGCGTCCGGTGAGATCGACGAGCAGGAGTACGAGCGCCGGCTTGCCACGCTGAAGCGCCTGGGCACGTCATGACCACCCGTGCGGTCGCGCTTCGAGCCGAGGGCCTCACCAAGCGCTACGGCGCGAACGTCGCGGTGGACGGTGTCAGCCTCACCGTCCACCGCGGGGAGGTCTTCGGCTTCCTGGGCCCCAACGGGGCCGGCAAGACGACGACGCTGCGGATGCTGCTGGGGCTGGTTGCCCCGACGAGCGGACGGGCCGAGGTGCTCGGCCGCCCGCCGGGCGACCCGGTGGCGCTGCGCCGCACCGGGTCGCTCATCGAGGGACCAGGGTTCTACCCGTACCTCTCCGGCCGAGCCAACCTGCGCACGGTCGCGCGCTACGCGGGTGTGCCTGCTGACCGGGTCGAGGAGGCGCTGGCGTCCGTCGGCCTGGCCGAGCGGGGGGCCGACCGGTTCGGCACCTACTCGCTCGGGATGAAGCAGCGCCTCGGCGTCGCCGCAGCGCTGTTGAAGGACCCGCAGCTCGTCCTCCTGGACGAGCCGACGAACGGTCTTGACCCGCAAGGGATGCGGGAGATGCGCACCCTCATCGCCGACCTAGGTCGGCAGGGCCGCACGGTCATCCTCTCGAGCCACCTGCTGGCGGAGGTGCAGCAGGTGTGCGGCCGGGTCGCCGTCATCGACCGGGGACGGATCGTCCGGGAGGGAACCGTCGAGGAGCTGCGCGGCGAGGCCGAGCTCGAGATCGTCGCCACCCCCTCGGACACCGCGCTGGCCCGCCTGCAGGCCCTGCCCTTCGTCGAGCAGGTGCGGCGCGTCGACGGCGCACTCGTCGCGAGGGCGGCCACGCGCCACACGGCCGAGATCAACCGCGTCCTAGTCGAGGCGGGCGTCGCGGTCACCGGTCTGCGGCGTGCGGAACGCGCCCTCGAGGACGTCTTCTTCGACCTCACCGACCACGACAGCAAGCACGACTCCACGGAGGTGTCCCATGTCTGACATCGTCAACGTCACCCGCGCAGAGCTGGCCAAGCTCGCGCGTCGTCCCGCCAGCTGGGTGCTGCTCGCCGCGGCCGTCGTCCTCAGCCAGGTGTTCGGCTACCTCATCCCCTACCTGGGCTACCGCACCGGCTCGGGAGGCCCTTCGACCGAGGGGCAGACGGCCCAGCAGCTGCTCGCCAGCACCCTGCCGGAGCAGGTGGTCACCAACACCACTGCGGCGTTCCCGGTGTTCTCCGGCGCCCTCGCGCTGGTCCTCGGTGCGCTCGTGACGGGGAGCGAGTTCACCGGCGGCACCCTCAAGACCCTGCTGACCCAGGGCCCGCGCCGCGGTGTCGTGTTGGGTGGACAGGTCGTCGCCCTGGTGGTCGCGACAGGCGTCGGCGTGGCGGCCCTGTTCGCCACCTGCGCGGCCAGCTCCGCCGGCATCGCCGTCGTCGAGGACCAGGCACTGAACTGGCCCTCCCTGGGCGCGATGGCCAGCGGTCTCGGCTCCGGCTGGCTCGTCGTGACCATGTGGGCGACGCTCGGTGCCGCCCTCGGGCTGCTGCTGCGGTCGGTCGCGCTGCCGATCGGGCTGGGGGTGGTCTGGATCCTGGGGATCGAGAACCTGGTGTCGGCCGTGGCCGCCAGCTCGCTCACCGCGCTGCAACCGCTGCGCGACGTGCTGCCCGGTGTCGGCTCCGGCTCGCTCATCACCGCGGTGCTGCCCGCCCAGGCCGGCTCCCTGCCGCCCGGGGTCCGGGCCGTGGTCAGCGGCGAGCGGGGGCTGCTCACGGTGCTGGTCTACGCCGCGGGCTCGGCGCTGCTCATGATCGCCGTGGCGCGTCGCCGTGACGTCGTCTCATAGCCGGTTCACAGGAGGAACCATTGCGAATTCTGTTGTAAAGAGAGACGATTGAAGGGTCAGGCCCGCCAAACGGATCGACGGACCATCTTCACGAAAGGTGGTTGTTGCAACCATGAAGCGATCGACACATCCACAGGACTACCTCGCTGTGATCGTCGGCGTCTACGCATTCCTCTCACCCATCTGGACCACCACCACCGGTGTCGCCACGGGCACCATGATCGTGCTGGGCATCATCACCGCGCTGCTCGGCCTGGCCGAGGTCATCCGGCCGGACATGATGTCCGTCGAGGGTGTCATGGCGCTGATGGGCGTGCTGTTCTTCATCGCTCCCTGGGTGATGGGGTTCAGCGACACCAGGCCGATGGCGTGGACCGCCTGGATCGTGGGCGTCGTCACGTTCGTGATCGGCGCGGCCGATGTCCAGGTGACCAGGAGCCACCACCACGGCGAGGTGGCGCCACAACACCTCTAACCGTCAGGTGAGGCTGAGCAGGGCGCGCGCATAGGCGCACTCAGGATCGGGGTCGCGGAACTCTCCGCGGCCTCGCTCGCTGTCCACCTCCACCACCCACTGCCCGTCGTTCGTGCCGAGGCGCACGAACCGGTCGCCGACCAGCTCGCGCAACTGGTCCTCGCGTGGGAGCCACAGCGCGCTGTCGAGGGTGACCGAGTCGAGCGCCCACTCCGTCGTGCCGTTGAAGCCCAGCAGCGGCTGGCCGTGGAAGGTGTGCACGTCGATGGTGAGGTGGCTGATCCAGAACACCTCGCCGACGACGTTGGGCTGGTCGATCGTGAACCTGTCGCCGGGTGCCGGCGCCCAGAGCACCCCGTTCTCGGCCAGGGACCGGGCGAGCTCGACGCTGATCACGTCACGAGCGTACGTGCCCGGCGTTCAGCGCGCCGCGGCTCCGGACGGCTGACAGGTCGGCGAGGGCGTCGTCGTCGTTGTTGCGGGCTTGGGTGTCTTCGGAGCGGCGGCCAAGGCCGTGAACTTCTCACCGAGCACGAGGTCGACTGACGCGTCGGGGCGCCCGTCGCGGACCGCCTTGGCCCCCTTGACGAGGGCGAGCACCAGCTTGCTGTCGGGTCCTGAGGAGGCGCCGTAGCGGACCTCCGCCGGACCTGGGATCTTCCGCTGCAGCGGGTCGTTGGCCACGGTCGCCACCTTGAAGCCGCGCTTGCGCAGCTGTCCGGCGGTCTTGGCAGCAAGCCCGCTGCGGTCGGTGGCGTTGTAGACGTTGACGGTGACCTCTGCGGGTGTGGGCCCCGCAGGCGTCGTGGTGCACGACGGGGTGGCGGCGGCGGGGTGGGCGTCGCTGTGCCGGTAGTAGGAGTAGGCGTACCAGAAGGCGAAGAACAGCATCAGCGACACCAGACCCAAGGTGATCAGCGCGCGGCGACGCCTCGCGCGACGAGAGCTCGACGCCCCCGACTCCACGATGTAGGTCACCGCCCACCTCCGTCCCGCGCAGCGCTGCCCGGATCAGTCGGGCGCTAGTCAAGCACGAGGACGCGTGCGTGCAGGGTAGGTCGCTGCTGGAGCGCTGCGCGCAGGGCGCGGTGCAGGCCGTCCTCGAGGTAGAGGTCGCCCTCCCACTCGACGACGTGGGCGAACAGGTCGCCGTAGAACGTGGAGTCCTCCGACAGGAGCAGCCCGAGGTCGAGGTTCTTCTTGGTGGTCACCAGGTCGTCGAGGCGCACCATGCGGGGAGGCACGTCGGCCCAGTCGCGAGGGCTCTCCCTGCCGTGCTCGGGGTACGGGCGCCCCTCTGCCACCTTCTTGAAGATCACCCCGCCACTGTAGGTGGTGGGGTGGCTAGAGTGCCGACCGTGACCGAGACTGCGAAGCCCAGCACCTCATCCCCGCAGCAGATCCAGGAGATCGCCGCCGGATACGCCTTCTCCGGCGCGGCACTCGAGTTCGGTGCCGCGGTCGTGGACGACACGGCATACAAGGACGCCAAGGTGAGGATCCCGCTTGCCGTGATGAACCGGCACGGCCTGGTCGCGGGCGCCACCGGCACCGGCAAGACCAAGACCCTGCAGCTGATGGCCGAGCAGCTCGTCAAGCAGGGCGTGCCCGTGTTCCTCGCCGACATCAAGGGGGACCTCTCGGGCATGGCCTCCCCGGGCGAGCCGAACGACAAGATCACGGCCCGCGCGGCCGACGTCGGTGAGGCGTGGACGCCGACCGCCTTCACGACCGAGTTCTACTCCCTCGGTGGCCAGGGCAAGGGCATCCCCGTCAGGGCGTCGATCTCCTCCTTCGGGCCGACGCTCCTGTCAAAGGTCCTGGGGCTCAACGAGACCCAGGAGTCGAGCCTGGGCCTGGTGTTCCACTACGCCGACAGCCGCAAGCTCTGGCTCGACGA
The DNA here is from genome assembly GCA_036278855.1 of Pedococcus sp. Classification (GTDB taxonomy): domain Bacteria; phylum Actinomycetota; class Actinomycetes; order Actinomycetales; family Dermatophilaceae; genus Pedococcus. The sequence continues at coordinate 6,978 of DASUKI010000078.1, read as the reverse complement.
CCTCAAGGACCTGCGCGCCGTCGTGCAGCACCTGACCTCCGACGAGGGCAAGGACGACCTCAAGGAGCTGGGTGGGCTCTCATCCGCGACCGCTGGGGTGATCCTGCGCGAGCTGATCACGTTCGCCGACCAAGGCGCTGACGCGTTCTTCGGGCTGCCCGAGTTCGACACCGCGGACCTGCTGCGCACCACCGCTGACGGCGCGGGGATGGTCTCCATGATGGAGCTGCCTGCGGTGCAGGACCGTCCGGAGCTGTTCTCGACGTTCCTCATGTGGCTGCTGGCCGACCTGTTCCACGACCTGCCCGAGGTGGGCGACCTCGACAAGCCCAAGCTGGTCTTCTTCTTCGACGAGGCGCACCTGCTGTTCAATGACGCCTCGAAGGACTTCCTCGACGCGATCCAGCAGACGGTCCGGCTGATCCGCTCCAAGGGCATCGGCATCTTCTTCGTCACGCAGTCGCCCAAGGACGTGCCGTCCGACGTGCTGGCCCAGCTGGGCAACCGGGTCCAGCACGCACTGCGCGCCTTCACCCCGGATGACGCCAAGGCACTCAAGGCCGCAGTGTCGACCTACCCCAGGAGCGGCTACGACCTCGAGGAGCTGCTGACCTCGCTGGGCATCGGCGAGGCGGTGATCACGGTGCTGTCCGAGAGGGGTGCGCCGACCCCGGTCGCGTGGACCCGGATGCGGGCGCCCGAGTCGCTGATGGACCCCTCGCCGGACGCGCTGGTCGACAAGACGGTGGCCGCCTCGTCCCTGGCGTCGAAGTACGCCACCGCGACCGACCGCGAGTCCGCGTCCGAGATGTTGGCCGCCAGGGAAGCCGCCGCGGCCCAGGCCGCGCCTGCAGATGCCAAGGCGCCCAAGCAGTCTGACGACAGGTCCAGGCAGTCTTCGGCCCGGCAGTCGTCCAAGCCCGAGCCGGGCATCGTGGAGCAGGTCGTGAAGTCGTCGGCCTTCCGCTCCGCGCTCCGCTCGGCGGGCACGGTGCTCGGCCGCGAGATTACCCGCTCGATCTTCGGGACCTCACGCCGGCGCTGACGTCGGCGCAGCGCCAGCCGAATACACACCGGTGGCGGGGGCGCGCGAGGTGAGCACGCGGCATACCGGCAGGTGGTGGTGGTTGGTATGCCGCCGGCGTACCGCTAGCTGTCAGCCCGGCACGCGGGGCACAGCGCTTGTCGGCGCCGCACGGTCGCCGCGATCCGCGCGCGCACCCAGTCTGGCTTGGTCATGACCTGGGTCCAGGTGAAGCGCAGCACCAGCCAGTCGTCGGCGACCAGGCGGGTGTAGCGGGCACAGTCCTTGTCCATGACGTCGCGCTCGCCGTGGTACGCCATGCTGTCCGCCTCGAGCACGATGCGGAGGCGGTCGTCGGCCAGGTCGACCCGCCCCACCCAGCCGTCCGCGTCGTCGATCCGGACCTGGGTGCGCAGGGACAGGTTGGGCACGTCGACCGCGATCGCTCGCAGCACCGACTCGAACGGGTTGGCGGCAGCGGCGTCGGCGAGGGTGAGGACCCTCCTGGCCCGCGGCCGCAGCTGCGGGTCGAGGGCGTCGACGCGCTGCAGGAGCAGGCTGCGGTCGACCCGTCGTGACCGCAAGGCCGAGTCGGCAACCGCCAAGGCCTCGTCGAAGGGCAGCAGCAGCGCGCAGTCGAGCACCGTCCGCTCCCGGTTGGTGACCCACCCGTCCACCACATCGCTGCGGGGGATCGTGCGCCATCGCACGTCGAGCCGCTCCCGCGTCTCCGGCGCCACGCTGCGACCGCGGGGGACGGCGAGCTGCGGCTTGCGCGGCTCCCACTTGCGTGGCCACTCCCAGTGCGCGGCAGCTGTGACCAGGACCGCCACCGCCGTGTGCTCCCTCGCCGCCTGCTGAGCTCGGTCGTCGGTGGGCAGGGCGTAGACGCCCCTCCTTGCCCTCACCACCTCTCCAGAGGCGACCGCCCGCTCGAGCTCTGGTCGGGTCACCATGGCCAGGAGCGCCTTGCGCGCGGCGATGCCGCCGAGCTGCTCCAGAGCCCTGGTAACCTCCACACAGTCCAGCCTGCCTGTTCGGCATCGCCGGCCCGCGGCGTTGTCCACAGGCGGCTACACACAGGTGCGCGCGAAGCACGCGGCATGCCGGGTGGTATGCCGCGACTCAGCCCAGGAGCCAGGCGGCGGTGAGGATCACTGGCACCGAGCCCACGGTGGTGATCAGGATCGTGTCGCGGGCGAGTGTGGTGGCGCGGTCGTAGCGGGTGGCGTGGACGAAGATGTTCTGCGCCGTCGGCAGAGCCGAGGTGACCACGATCGCGAGCAGCGCGTGCCCCTTCACCCCGAGAAGGCTGGCCACGACGAAGGCGGTCAGCGGCTGCACCGCCAGCTTCAGCGTTGAGGTGGTGACGAGCTCGGCCGCCGAGCCTGCGGCGCCCAGCCCGGGACCGAGGCGCAGGGCGATGCCGTAGGCGATCAGCATCATGGGCACCGCCATGTGCCCCACCAGGGTGACCGGGTCGTCCGCGAAGGCCGGCAGCCGCCAGCCAGTGAGGGCCAGCAGCAGACCGATGAGCGAGCCGACGGTGAGGGGGTTCCTGAACGGCCGCAGCGCGAGCTGGCCGAGCCGCAGCCGGCCGTGGTGGGCGTCGGCGTCGAGGACCGCGAGCGCGATCGGCTGGAGGACCAGCAGCTGGAGCAACAGGGTCGGTGCGACGTATGCCGCGTCGCCCAGGACGTAGCTCGCCACCGGGATGCCGAGGTTGCCGGCGTTCACGTAGGCCGACGACAGGGCGCCGATCGTCGTGTCGCCCTTGTTGCGGTGCCAGAGCAGGCGGGCGGGAATGACGTAGGCGAGTACCGCCACGAGGACGCCCGCGAGGGAGGCAAGGAGGTTGTGGGACAACACGGTCTGCACGTCCGCCTGGGCGATGGTGCCGACCATGAGCGCCGGGCTGGCGACGAAGAACGCGAGCCGGGAGAGCAGGTACTGCGCGCCGAGGTCCAGGAAGTGCAGGTGTGCCAACAGGGCGCCGAGGCCGATGACGACGGCGATCGTGGCGAACCCTGTGAAGACGCCGGACACGCGAGCATCCTGCCGGAGTGGACCGGCTGAGGGCGCGCGGGGGTCGTGGGCCAAATTCCGTGCGCGACGGTCCGGGCCGTGGTTATGGTCGAGGGATGGCCACCGACCTGAGCATGAACCAGATCATCCACGCCGCGGTCCGTCGCGACGTGGGCCGCACCGAGCAGGCACTGCGCGCGATGCCGGACGGCGACGGTGCGCGGGCGCGGGAGATCCAGCGCGGCTGGGGCCACCTGGTCCACCAGCTCACGGAGCACCACCAGCAGGAGGATGCACTGGTGTGGCCGTTCCTGCAGGGCAAGGGCGTCGACCAGGAGCTCCTCGACGCGATGGAGTCCGAGCACCAGGCGCTGGGTGAGGCCTTGCGCAACGGCGCCGGCGCGATTGCCGACGTGGTGGCCGACCCCTCCGCTCCACGCGCCAGGTCCGCCGCGGACGTCATCGCCGAGTCGGGCGGGGTGATCACCGGCCACCTCGACCACGAGGAGCGGGACGTCGAGCCACTGATCCGCGCGCAGGCCGAGAGCCCGGAGTGGAAGGCCGTGGAGCGCAGGTTCCGCGAGGGCGGCGTCACGCGGGGCGGGAACATGATGGCCTGGCTCCAGGACGGCGGGTCCCCGGACGCACAGGCCGCGCTCAGGGCGACCATCCCGCCGCCAGCGCTGTTCGTGCTGGGCAGGGTCTTCGGACGCCGCTACCACAAGGAGATCGCGCCCATCTGGCGCTGAGCGGCGAGCTACGGACGCAGCACCGGCGCCAACGAGTCGAGCACCGAGGCGTCCTCGATCGTGCCCGGGACGACGGGCGTCTTCCCGTCGGCGATCTCACGCATCGTCTTGCGCAGGATCTTGCCCGACCGCGTCTTGGGCAGCGCCGTCACGATGTCCACCTGTCGCAGCGAGGCCACTGCCCCGACCTCGTCCCGGACCCGCTGCACGAGCTCGCCACGGATGCGGTCGCCGTCGACCTCGGCATCGACGCCGGACTTCACCACCACGAGGGCCCGCGGGATCTGGCCCTTGAGGTCGTCGGACACCCCGATGACGGCGCACTCGGCCACCGCCTCGTGCCCGGCCAGCGCGGCCTCGATCGACCCCGTCGAGAGCCGGTGGCCCGCGACGTTGAGGACGTCGTCGGTGCGGCCCATGACGAACAGGTACCCGTCGTCGTCGAGCAGGCCACCGTCACCGGTGAGGTAGTAGCCGTCGAACGCCGACAGGTAGCCGGACACGTAGCGGTCGTCGTCACCCCACAGCGTCGGCAGCGTGCCGGGCGGCATCGGCAGCCTCAGGCAGATGGCGCCCTCCTCACCGGGGCCGAGCCGCTGGCCGTTCTCGTCGAGCACGTGCACGTCGTACCCCGGCACCGGCACGGACGGTGAGCCGGCCTTGATCGGCATGGGCTCCAGTCCGCGCAGGTTCGCAGCCACCGGCCACCCGGTCTCGGTCTGCCACCAGTTGTCGACGACAGGGACACCGAGCCGCTTGCTCGCCCACTCGTAGGTGTCCGGGTCGAGGCGCTCGCCGGCGAGGAACACCGTCTCGAGCGTGGAGAGGTCGTGTGCCTCCATGAGGCTGCCCTCGGGGTCCTCGCGCCTGATCGCGCGGTACGCGGTGGGCGCCGTGAACATGGCCTTGGCGCCGTAGTCGGCGATCACGCGCCAGAACGCGCCTGCATCCGGGGTGCCGACCGGCTTCCCTTCGTAGAGAACGGTTGTCGCGCCGGTCAACAACGGCGCGTAGACGATGTAGGAGTGGCCGACCACCCAGCCCACGTCGCTGGCGGTGAACCAGGTGTCGCCCGGGTTGATCCCGAACACGTTGGTCATGGACCAGCGCAGCGCGACCGCGTGACCGCCGTTGTCGCGCACGATCCCCTTGGGCCGCCCGGTGGTGCCCGAGGTGTACAGGATGTAGAGCGGGTCGGTGGCGAGGACGTCGACGCAGTCGACGGGCTCAGCCGTGGCCATCGCCTCGGACCAGTCCAGGTCCCGGTCACCCATCTCGGCGGCAACCTGCTCGCGTTGCAGGACAATGCACTTCGACGGCTTGTGGGTCGAGCGGTTGATCGCCTCGTCGAGCATCGGCTTGTACGGCACGGTCCGTGTCGGCTCGACGCCTCCCGACGCCGACACCACCACCTTCGGCTTCGCGTCTTCGATCCGTGCCGCCAGCTCCGCCGGTGCGAACCCGCCGAACACCACCGAGTGGATCGCGCCGATCCGCGCGCACGCCAGCATCGCGACGACTGCCTCGGGCACCATCGGCAGGTACACGACGACCCGGTCGCCCTTGTCGACGCCCAGCCCGCGCAGCACCCCGGCGAACCTCGCCACCTCATCCAGCAACGCGGCATACGTGATCGTCCGACGCGCGCCCGTGACGGGACTGTCGTAGTGGACCGCAGCTTGGCCGCCGCGCCCTTCGGCGACGTGCCGGTCGAGCGCGTTGTGGCAGGTGTTGAGCGAGCCGCCGGTGAACCACCGGTAGAAGGGCGGCCGGTCGGCGTCGAGCACGCGCGGGGGTGGCGTGTTCCAGTCGATCGCCTTGGCCGCCTCGCCCCAGAACGCGTCGGGGTCGGTGAGGCTCTGCTGGTATGCCGCGTGGTAGGCACCGGTGGGCATGCGTCACTCCTCGATCGGTGGGGCCCAGTGGGGCCGGGGGACCAGGCAGAAGGGATGGCCGGCGGGGTCGGCGTAGACGTGCCCACCCGGTTCGCTCAGCAGACGGGCGCCGAGTGCCACGACCTGCTCGCCCGCCGCGTCGGGGTCCTCGGTCATCACGTCGAGGTGCACCTGCTGGGGCCGACCGGGGTCCTTCCACACCGGCGGCACGTGGTCCGGCGCGAGCTGGAAAGCCAGGCCGGAGTGGTGGTCGTCGGGTGCGACGACGACCCAGTCGTCGCTGCGGTAGGTGACCGGTTGGCCGAGCACCGCGGACCAGAACTCCGCGAGACGCAGCGGCTCGGGACAGTCGAGGACGACGTGGTGCAGCCGGCCGATCATGAACCGACTCTAGGCGCAGACCCTCGCGATGGCTGCTCGAGCGCGACCGATCCCCCGATCCACGAATCTCTTACCAATTCCTGACCAAACGAGTCGACCTGACCCCTTGTGGGGCCGCTGGGACGTAGGTAAGTTCCGCAGGGTGACATTCGGACGTGAATGGTTCACGTCGAGCTCGGGAGGCACAATGTCCAGATCGCAACTGTCCCGTCGAGCCGTGGTTGCTGGAGGTGCTGGCCTGGCGATGCTCGGTGCCGGTCTGGCCCCCGCCCTGGGGGCTCCCACTGAGACCAGCCCGCCTGACGCCGTCACCGGGTGGGTGACCTCCACGATGGCGCGAATGACGCTGGAGGAGAAGGTCGGACAGCTGTTCGTCCAGTACGCCTACGGCTCCAGCGCGGACACCAAGGACGCTCGCAACCTGCCCCTGTACGGCGTCCAGACCCCGGCGGAGGTGGTGCAGAAGTACCACCTCGGCGGCGTCATCTACTTCAACTGGACCGACAGTGCCAACGACCCGCACCAGATCGCCAAGCTGTCCAAGGGGCTCCAGCAGGCCGCGCTGTCCGAGGACTCGAAGGTCAAGATCCCGCTGACCATCGCCACCGACCAGGAGCAGGGCGTCGTCGTGCGCGTCGGCCCCCCGGCCACCCAGTTCCCGGGCAACATGGCGCTCGGCGCCGGTCGCAGTGTCGACGACGCACGCTCCGCAGCCCGGATCACCGGCGAGGAGCTCAAGGCGATCGGGATCAACACCGACTTCGCGCCGGTCTCCGACGTCAACGTGAACCCGCTCAACCCCGTCATCGGCGTGCGCTCCTTCTCCTCGGACCCGACGCTCGCAGCCGACCTCGCCAGCGCCCAGGTAAAGGGCTACCAGGACGACGCCGGCATCAGCGCCACG
>DASUKI010000077.1:0-7558 GCA_036278855.1 Pedococcus sp. | reverse complement strand
CACGGCCGCCGCACCTGCCACGCGCGCCGGCCCGCCTGCGGCGCCTGCCCGGTCGCGCGGTGGTGTCCGTCATACGGCGTCGGCGAGACCGATCCGGACAAGGCAGCCAAGCTGCTCAAGTTCGAGCTGGCGCCCGGTGCGGACAACCCGTATGCCGCGTCGGCACCTGAGCCGTCCTCCTCACCTGGAGTGCCTGCACCGTGAGCCGTCCGCGTCCCGACTGGCTCGACCGTGCCCGGGCGGAGGTCGAGGACGCCAATCGCGGGTTCTTCGAGCAGTTCGCGCCGCCGCCCGATGGTGGGCGGCGCTCGAGCGTGCTCATCCTGTTCGGCCAGTCGGACTCCGACGGCGAGGACGTGCTGCTCACCGAGCGGGCGCACACGCTGCGCACCCAGCCGGGCGACATCTCCTTCCCCGGCGGCAAGCTCGAGGCCTTCGACGCGTCGCCGACCGCCGCGGCGCTGCGCGAGACCCAGGAGGAGGTCGGGATCGACCCGAGCGCCGTCGAGGTGGTGGGCGCGCTGCCCGACATCTACCTGCGACCCCGCGGCTTCGTGGTGACCCCGGTCCTCGGGTGGTGGCCGGAGCCGACGCCCTTGGAACGCGTCGACCCCGCGGAGGTCCATCGCGCGGTCCGGGCCCCGCTGTCCCACCTGCTCGACCCGGCGGCACGGTTCACGGTGACCCACCCGAGCGGGTACGTCGGGCCGGGGTTCGACTTCGACGGGCTGTTCATCTGGGGGTTCACGGCTGGGCTGCTGTCCGCGGTGCTCGATTTCGCGGGCCTGACCCGCCCATGGGATCGTGGCGTGCAACGTCCGCTGCCCGAGCGGTACCGACCGGGGGGACCGCGCGACGCACTCACCCAGACCGCGACGGAGGACCGGGCCTGATGTTCCTCGGACTCACCGTCCTCGACTGGCTGCTCGTCCTGCTGTTCATCAGCTACGCCGTGACCGGCTGGCGCCAGGGCCTCGTCGTGAGCGTGCTCTCGCTGGCGGGGTTCCTCGGCGGCGGCGCGCTCGCGATGTGGTTGCTGCCCAAGGCGATCCACGACTGGACCGATCTGGAGGGGTCGCGCCTGATGCGCGCGATCGTCCTCATCGCCGGGGTGTTCATCGTGGCCTCCGTCGGGCAGGCGCTCGCGGTCCAGCTGGGCGGCAAGGTGCGCTCGAGGTTGCACCTGCGGCCGGTGCAGGCCCTCGACGCCGCGGCTGGAGCCATCGCGGTCGTCCTGTCCGCCGCGGTGCTCGTGTGGTTCATCGCAGGCGCGCTGCGTGGTGGTGCGCCGGCCCCGCTGGCCAAGGCCATCGGCGAGTCACGTGTGCTGCGGACCATCGACGAGGTCGTCCCACCGCAGACGTCCCGGCTGTTCGCCGGGTTCCGCGAGGTGCTCGACCGCGAGGGTTTCCCCCGCGTGTTCGAGGGGATCGGCACCGAGCGGATCGCGCCCGTCGCGCCGCCCGACGCCAACGTCGTCGCGTCGCCGGGCGTGCGCGAGGCCGCCAACTCGGTCATCAAGATCACCGGTGTCGCGGCCTCCTGCAACCGGGGCCAGGAGGGCAGCGGCTGGGTCGTCGCCCCCGAACGCGTGGTCACCAACGCGCACGTGGTTGCCGGCATGAAGACGGCCACGCTGCGCATCCACGGCACCGGCCGGTCCTACACCGGACAGGTGGTGCTCTTCGACCCCAAGCGCGACCTGGCCGTGCTGTCGGTGCCCGGCCTGCCTGCCCAGCCGCTGCGGCAGGGCCCGGACCTCGAGCGGGGCGACAGCGGTGTCGTGGCAGGCTTCCCGCTCGACGGGCCCTACCGCCTCGACGCCGCGCGCGTCCGCGAGGTCGTCAACGCGAGGGGTTCCGACATCTACGGCCAGCCGGGCGCCAGCCGCGAGGTCTACTCGCTCTACGCCCAGGTGCGTCCCGGCAACTCCGGCGGACCGCTGCTGTCCACCGACGGCCAGGTGGTCGGCGTCATCTTCGCCAAGTCCCTCGACGACCCCAGCACCGGCTACGCCCTGACCATGGACGAGGCCCGACCGGTCCTCGACGCAGCGGCCCAGTCGTCCACCCCGGTCGACACCGGCGCCTGCGTCGCGGGCTGAACCAACTGGCCGACCGACGCAGCCGCACCGGCGCGCGGTCCCGGCCACGCGGCATACGGGCTGTGCTCCGGCGCCCCCACTCAGCACAGGAAAGTGAATGGCGGACAGGGTAGAGCCTGTCCTTCGTTCACCAACCTTTGCTAGCAAAGGTTGGTGAAGCGGGGCTGGGTGTCAGTGCAGGGTCGCGAGCCAGGACACCAGCCGGTGGTTGACCTCCTCCGGCGCCTCCTCGGGCAGGAAGTGCCCCGCCCGCTGCACGAGGTGCGCCTCGAACCGGCCGGAGCAGTAGTGCGCAGACCCACCCGCCGACTCGGGCAGCACCGCGCTGTCGTGCTCGCCGTGCAGGCGCAGCACCGGCACGGCCACCGGCGTGCGCAACCGCCTGGCGAAGCGCCACCCGTCCGGTCGTAGCTGGCTGCGCACCACCCACCGGTAGTACTCCGCCGCCGAGTGCGCGACGAACGGCAGCGCCATCGCCTCGGCGTAGGTCCGGGCCTCCTCCGGCGAGGGCCAGATGCCCTGGGGCGAGGCCCACTCGCGCAACAGCCGCTGCACGTACCCGCCGTTGGCCGTCATCTGCCGCTCCGGCACGAACGGGCGCTGCAGCCCACCGAGGTAGCCGTTGGCTCGCAGCTGCGCGGCGCTCGTGAACGACGCCCGTCGGAACAGCAGCGGGTGCGGCATGGACAACGATGCGACCGCACGGGTCACGGTCGGCTGCAGGGTGGGCATGGTCCAGGCGATCCAACCGCCCCAGCCGTGCCCGACGACGGCGGCACGCGAGGCGCCGAGCGAGCGCAGCACCGAGGCGACGTCGGTCGCGGAGGTGTAGGTGTCGTAGCCCCGCGGCGGCTTGTCCGAGGCGCCGTAGCCGCGCAGGTCCAGGGCACACGCGCGGTAGCCCGCCTCCGCGAGGGCGACCAGCTGGTGCCGCCAGGCCCACCAGAACTGCGGGAACCCGTGCAGCAGCAGGACCACAGGGCCGTCGCCGAGCTCGGCGACGTGGAAGCGGGCACCGTTGGCGGCCACGAAGCGGTGCTCCCAGGGGCCCTCGATGAGGGCCATCGAGGCGTCAAGAGCCATGGGTTCGTATGCCGTTCGGCTGGGTTGGTGCGCGGGCTGCGGCGGGTGCCGGGCTCAGGACCCGGACTTCACGGTGGAGATGGTCTCCTGGGCGTTGCGGATGGTGCGCTCCGGCTTGCCCTTGACCCCTTGGACGCTCTTCTTGCCAACCAGGGCGAGGACGCCGGCGACGAGGAAGAGCAGGGCCGTGGTGATGCCGTACGACGCCGAGATCGGCAGCCAGATGTGGATCACGAGGGCGACGGTGTGGAACAGGAAGATGAGGCCGAGCAGGCCGAGGAACGCGGCCGCGCCGAACATGCCGGCGCCCTTGCCGGCGGCCTTGGCGTCGTTCTTGAGCTCGGTCTTGGCCAGGGCGATCTCGTTGTGGACGATGCTCGAGATGTCGTGGGTCGCGTCGGCGACCAGCTGGCCGATCGTGCGCTCGACACCGGGTTCGCGCGTCGTGGTCATCGCCTCTCACCTCCGTCGGGGCGGTCGTGCCCGCTGACACGAGCCTATCCACCCGGCTGGGCCGGCGCCGCTCGAGCGAGCCGGTATCCGGCCCGGCTGCTCCTAGACTGCGGCGCACAGCGTTCACGCATCCGCCGTCCGAGGGAGGTGCCCATGCGGGCCAGGGAACTGGCCCAGCCCTTCGCCACCGTGGGGCTGGAGGACTCGGCGCTCGAGGCGGCCCGGGCCATGGCGGAGGCAGGGCGGCCGGGGATCGTCGTGCTCGGCGAGGACGGCACCCCGTGGACCGTGTTGCCGGGGTCGCAGGTGCTGCGCCTGGCCATCCCTACGTACGTCCAGGAGGACCCCCACCTGGCTCGGGTCTACGACGAGAAGGCAGCGGACGACCTGTTCGCCCGACTGGAGGGCAAGGTGGTGCGCGACCTGGTCCCGGAGCACCGCGAGCAGGACGAGCTGCCGGTCGTCGACCCCGACGCGACCTCGATCGAGGTCGCCGCGGTGATGGCCCGGATGCGCAGCCCACTGGCGGTGGTCAGCGACGGCGACGACATCCTCGGCGTGGTCACGGTGAGCCGGCTGCTGCGGGCGCTGCTGCCCAAGGACGCATGATCACCACGCTGGTCGTCGTCGCGTTCGTCGCGGCGTACGTCCTGATCGCCACCGAGCGGATCCACCGGGTCGCCGCGGCCCTGTGGGGGGCGGCCGCGATGGTGGTGCTCGGCGCCGTCGACGCCAGGACCGCGTTCTTCAGCGAGGAGACCGGTGTCGACTGGAATGTCATCTTCCTGCTGCTGGGGATGATGCTCATCGTCGGGGTGCTGCGGCAGACCGGGGTCTTCGAGTACCTCGCGATCTGGGCGGCCAAGCGGGCGCGCGGCCGGCCCTTCGCCGTTCTGGTGATGCTCGTCGTCATCACCGCGGTCGCCTCTGCGCTCCTCGACAACGTGACCACGGTGTTGCTCATCGCGCCGGTGACCCTCCTCGTCTGCGACCGGCTCGGGGTGGCGCCGGTGCCGTACCTCATCGCGGAGGCGATGGCGTCCAACATCGGCGGCACCGCGACCCTGGTCGGCGACCCCCCGAACATCATCATCGCGAGCCGCTCCGGCTTGTCCTTCAACGACTTCCTCGTGCACATGGCGCCCATCGCGACGCTGCTCGTGGTGGTGTTCGTCGGGCTGTGCTGGCTGTTGTTCCGCAAGGGCCTCGCGCACGACCCGGAGCGCGCGGCCGCGGTGATGGGCCTCGACGAGCGCGAGGCGATCCAGGACCGGGCGTTGCTGGTGCGCAGCCTGGTCGTGCTCGCCCTCGTGCTCGCCGGCTTCATGGCGCACTCGGTCACCGGCCTCGAGCCGTCCGTGGTGGCGTTGATGGGCGCGGGCGCGCTGGTGGCGTTGTCCAGGCTCGAGCCCCGCGACTACCTGCGCGACGTCGAGTGGCCGACGCTGGTGTTCTTCGCCGGGCTGTTCGTCATGGTGGGCGCGCTGGTGCACGTCGGCGTCGTCGAACGGGTCGGCCACGCCCTCAGCGACGCCGTGTCCGGGCGGCTGCTGTTGGGTAGCACAGTCATCCTGTGGGGCTCGGCCGCCCTGTCGGGGCTGATCGACAACATCCCCTACGTCGCCACGCTGGCGCCCATCGTCAGGGACCTCGCCGGCGGCGTCGGCGCCGACCAGCAGCACCAGGCGCTCTGGTGGGCGCTCGCGCTGGGGGCCGACCTGGGCGGCAATGCCACCGCCGTCGGTGCGAGTGCCAACGTGGTGATCCTGGGGATCGCGGCGCGCAACGACCACCCGATCAGCTTCTGGCGGTTCACGAAGTACGGCCTGGTCGTGGCCGCCGTGACGGTGGCGGTGGCCTGGGGCTACCTCTGGCTGCGCTACTTCGCGTTCGCCTGATCCGAGACTTGCGGGCGAGTGGCCGAAAGTTTGCGCGCGGGTCCGGGCTGGGGCGGGGACTTGCGGGCGAGTGGCCGAAAGTTGCGCGCCAGGGCTCAGGGCCAGCGCGCGTGCGGAGCCGGCTCGAAGCAGTCCGGCACACCGTCCCCGTCGGCGTCCCGCGACTCCGTCTCCTCGATCCGGCGGTACACCCGGTTGCGGGCGCGCAGGACCACCGCCGCGAGCAGCGCCGACACCAGTGACCCGGCCAGCACAGCGAGGCGCACGTGCTCGTCGCGAGGGCTGCCCGAGCCGAACGCCAGCTCGCTCACCAGCAGCGACACCGTGAAGCCGATGCCGCCCAGTAGCGAGAGGCCCGCCACGTCCCACCACGCGAGCTCGTCGTCGAGCTGCGCCCGGGTGAACCGCGCGAAGAACCAGGTCCCACCGAGCACGCCGACGAACTTGCCGACCACCAGCGCGGCCACCACCGCGACCGCCGCCTCGTCGGCGAACGACTCACGCAGCCCGCCGCCCACGAAACGCACCCCGGCCGCGAAGAACGCGAACACCGGCACCGCGACCGCCGCCGACAGCGGGCGCATCCGGTGCTCGAACCGCTCGGCGACGTCGACGTCCGCGTCGTGGCTGCTGATCCGTGGGACGCCGGCCCTCGGCCTGACCGGCACGGCCAGGGCGAGCAGCACCCCGGCGACGGTCGCGTGCACCCCGGACGCGTGCACCAGCCCCCAGGTCCCGGCGGCCAGTGGCAGGAGCAGCCACCACTGGGTCACCCTGCGCTGCACCAGCCACGCGAACGCGGCCAACGGCAGCAGCGCCAGTCCGAGGGCCGGCAGGTCGAGGTCGCGCGTGTAGAAGACCGCGATGATGGTGATCGCGACGAGGTCGTCGACCACGGCCAGTGTCAGCAGGAACGAGCGCAGCGCCGACGGCAGGTGGGTGCCGATCACGGCCAGCACGGCCAGCGCAAACGCGATGTCCGTCGCAGTCGGCACCGCCCAGCCGCGCAGCGCGTCGCCGGACCCGTCCAGGAAGGTGACGGACGCGGCATACAGCAGTGCCGGCACCGCCACACCACAGAGCGCGGCGGCCACGGGCAGGGCGGCCCGCGACGGCGACCGCAGGTCGCCCACGAGCACCTCGCGCTTGAGCTCCAGCCCGGCGACGAAGAAGAACACGGCGAGCAGTCCGTCGGCAGCCCACTGCGCCAGGCTCAGGTCGAGGTGCAGCGCGGACGGCCCGAGCCGCAGGTCGTGGAGGTGGGAGTAGGCCCCGCGCCACGGCGAGTTCGCCCACGCCAGGGCGGCGAGTGCCGCGGCGAGCAGCAGGGCACCGCCGACGGTCTCGGTGCGCAGCGCTGCGGCGACGAGCTGCGCCTCGCGCCACGTGGATCGGCGCAGCAGGCGAGGCCGCGGCGGGCTGATGGCCATGAGATGCCTTCGGGGTCGGGGACAGAACCGCCGACCAGCCTTCCCGGCACACCAGTACATAGTTTAGTCCGCGTCGCCGAGCCAGGTCCGACCTGGGTGTTCGGAGGATCCGACGCGTCATGACCCGTCGGATCCTCCGAAGACTGGCGTCACGAGGCGTTCCGGGCCTTGGCGCGCAGCTCCTCGAACATCGTCGCCAGCCCCTTCGCGGCGGTATCGAGGTGTTCGCCCGGCAGCAGCTCACCGGCCAGGGTCAGGCTCTCGTCGAACGCCAGTCCCGGGCCGTCGACCCAGGTCATCCTGACCCGCTCGAGGGTCTGGCGCAGCGCCGACTTCGCGTAGGACGCGCCGTGCCAGCCATAGCCGACACAGGCGACCGGCAGCCCCTCCCACTCGGCGTACAGGTAGTCGATGGCGTTCTTGAGGGCGGCGTTGTAGCCGCGGTTGTACTCGGGCATGACGAGCACCAGCGCGTCGGTCGCCGCCATCGCCGCGGACCAGCGCTTGGTGTGCGCCTTGGTGTACCTGCCCTCGAACGGCTGGTGCGGCTCGTCGAGGAACGGCAGGTCGACCTCGCGCAGGTCGTGGAC
>DASUKI010000076.1:0-10166 GCA_036278855.1 Pedococcus sp. | reverse complement strand
GCAGACCGTCCAGGTCGGCGACCGGCGGCTGCAGATCTCCAACCTGGAGAAGATCCTGTACCCGCAGAGCGGGTTCACCAAAGGGCAAATGCTCGACTACTACGCGCGTGTCGCGCCCGTGCTGCTGCCGCACCTGGCCGGGCGTCCGCTCACCCGCAAGCGCTACCCGAACGGCGTCGACGGGCAGTCCTTCTTCGAGAAGAACGCGCCGCGGGGCACGCCCGATTGGGTGCGCACCGTCACGCTGCCGGTGCCGGGCAGCACCAAGAACCGCGACACCATCGACTTCGTCGTCGTCGACGGGTTGGCCACGCTGGTCTGGGCGGCGAATCTCGCCTCGATCGAGCTGCACGTCCCGCAGTGGCGGGTCGACGACGAAGGCCAGCGGCAGAGCCCCGACCGGCTCGTCATCGACCTCGATCCGGGTGCGCCGGCAGGGTTGCGTGAGTGCGCCCAGGTGGCGCTCATGGTGCGCGAGCGCCTCGACGACCTCGGGCTCGACCTCTTCCCGGTGACCAGCGGAAGCAAGGGCATGCAGCTCTATGCCACGCTCCCGGGCGACCTCACGTCCGACCAGACCCGCGACCTCGCCCAGCAGCTCGCGCAGGAGCTGACGAAGAAGCACCCCGAACTGGTCGTCTGGAAGATGACGAAGTCGCTGCGTCCCGGCAAGGTGTTCCTCGACTGGAGCCAGAACGTCGCCGCCAAGACCACGATCTGCCCGTACTCCTTGCGCGGCAAGGAGACGCCGACAGTCGCGGCGCCGCGGACCTGGGACGAGGTATCGGCCGCCGCAGAGGACCGGGAGGCGTTGCAGCAGCTCGAGTTCGACGAGGTCCTCGACCGCCTCGAAGCCAGCGCCGACCCGTTGGCGCAGCTGCTCGGTTGAGCCGTTGGGCGGAGCGCGGTCTCAGTGCGCCTGCTCGTAGGCGGCCTGGACCTCCGCGGAGATGCGTCCCCGGTCGCTGACTTTGTGGCCGTTCTTGCGCGCCCACTCGCGCACATCCGCGAGGTCGCGCTTCGCGCCGCCCCGAGAGCCTGCCGACCGCCCGGTCGAGGACCGGCGCCCAGACGCCCGGCGCGCGTGGCCGACGTAGGGGGCCAGCGCGTCGCGCAGCTTCCCCGCGTTGACGTTGTTCAGGTCGATCTCATAGGTCACGCCGTCGAGGGCGAAGGTCACCGTCTCATCGGCGGGAGAGCCGTCGAGGTCGTCCTCGAGAACGATGTTGACGCGCTGGGCCATGCGAGTTCCTCCACTCGGAAGTCGAAAAGGTTTCCGGCGACAAAGTAGAGGAGAAATGCAAAAAATGGAACTGCAGAATGCTGAGCCAAAGGTGGTCAGCCAGAATTCTGCTGCGCCTCAGGGCGCTTTTCCTCATCCTTTTCCTGTGAATGGGACTGGCGCTCCCACTGCGAATGGGCGCGCCTTTCCCTGCGGTCCGCCTCCACCAGGCTCTTCATGACCAGCCAGAACAGCCAGCCCACCCCGACAACCGGGATCAGGGCGGCGAGGTAGGGCCACAGCTGGCTCATCGGGACACCTCGGGCTTCAGGTGGGGGAACAGGATCGTCTCGCGGATGTTGGCGCCGGTGAAGAACATGACGAGGCGGTCGATCCCGAGGCCGAGCCCGCCCATCGGGGGCGCGCCGTACTCGAGCGCTCGCAGGAAGTCCTCGTCGAGCTGCATTGCCTCCGGGTCCCCACCCGCCGCCTTCACGGACTGCGCGGTCAGCACCTCGCGCTGGATCACCGGGTCGACCAGCTCGGAGAACCCCGTGCCGCGCTCGACCCCACCGATGACGAGGTCCCAGGCCTCGATGTGGCCGGGCTTGCTGCGGTGCGGGCGCGCCAGCGGCTGCGCGACGGCCGGGTAGTCGCACAGGAACGTCGGCTGCAGCAGGGTCGGCTCGACCAGCTCGCCGAGCAGCTCGAGGAACACCTTGTCCTTGTCCCAGGCGGGGTCGAGGTCCACGTCGTGCTTCGCGGCGTGGGCGCGCAACGTGTCGACGTCGGTGTCGATGGTCACGGTCTCACCGAGGACCCCGCTGACGCCGTCGTAGACCGGCAGCCAGCCCCACTCCCCATCGAGGTCGACGGTCCCTCGTGGTGTCTCGACCTTGCGGGAGCCGAGCGCGTCGGCCACCCCGAGGTGGAGATCTCGCATGAGGGCGGCGATGGTGGTCTGGTCGCCGTAGGCCTGGTAGGCCTCGAGCATGGTGAACTCGGGGCTGTGGGTGGCGTCGACGCCTTCGTTGCGGAAGATCCGGCCCATCTCGTAGACCCGGTCCACGCCGCCCACCACGGCCTTCTTGAGGCTGAGCTCCAACGCGATCCGCAGCGTCATGTCCTGGTCGAAGGCGTTGAGGTGGGTGCCGAACGGCCGGGCGGCGGCGCCGCCGTGGATCAGCTGCAGCACCGGCGTCTCGACCTCGAGGTATCCCTGGTCGTCGAGCACCCGCCGGATCGCCGCGAGCGCGGTCGCCTTGGCCCGCACCATGTCTCGCGACTCCTGCCGGACGATGAGGTCGGCGTAGCGCTGACGCACCCGGGACTCCTCGGACAGGTCCTTGTGCAGCACCGGCAGCGGGCGAAGCGCCTTGGAGGCCATCGCCCACCGGGTGGCCATGACGGACAGCTCGCCGCGCCTGGACGAGATGACCCGGCCCTCGACGAACACGTGGTCCCCGAGGTCGACGTCGGCCTTCCACGCGGCGAGAGCGTCCTCGCCGACCTCGGCGAGGCTGAGCATCACCTGGAGCCGGGTGCCGATCCCCTCCTGCAAGGTCGCGAACGCGAGCTTGCCGGTGTTGCGCACGAAGATCACCCGTCCGGCGACGCCCACGACGTCCTGGGTCTCCTCGCCGGTCTCGAGGTGACCCCACTTCTCGCGGACCTCTTCGAGCGTGTGGGTCCGCGCGACGGTGACGGGGTACGGCTCGCGGCCCTCGGACAGCAGCCGGTCACGCTTGTCGCGACGCACCTTCAGCTGCTCGGGCAGGTCGGTACCGGGCGCGTCGGTGGTGGGCTGGCTGGGGGTCTGGCTCACCCGCAAAGGCTACCCACCGGCATACGGTGCCCCGCATGGCGGGCAACCACGACGGGACGGTGCCGTTGCCCGTGCAGGGTCCCGGCGCCGTTCGACGCAGCCGCGCCCGCGACCCCGGCGGTTCTCCATCGAATCGGCGAGGGCCTGAGCACTCACGCGAGGTCGAGGGCGAGGTCGAGGATCGGGCTGGAGTGGGTCAGCCCACCCACCGAGAGGTAGTCGACCCCGGTCAGCGCGTAGTCCCGAGCCACGCCGATGGTCAGGCCCCCGGTCGCCTCGAGCTCGACCGTCTCGCCGGTTGCCCGCACTGCCTGGACGGTCTCACGCAACAGGTCGACGGACATGTTGTCGCACAACAGGAAGCGCGCACCGACACCCACCGCCTCGAGCGCCTCTTCACGGGTGGTGACCTCCACCTGCACCGGCACGTCGGGGTACGTGGCCAGCACCGCGGCATACGCGGCACTGAGCGAGCCGGCGGCGAGCTTGTGGTTGTCCTTGATCATCGCGACGTCGTACAGGCCCATCCGCTTGTTCGTGCCCCCGCCGGCACGCACCGCGTACTTCTCGAGGGCCCGCAGGCCCGGCGTCGTCTTGCGGGTGTCGAGCACGGTCGCGCCGGTCCCCTCCAGCGCGGCTGCCCACCGCGCGGTGTGGGTGGCGATGCCGGAGAGGCGGCAGACGAGGTTGAGCAGCGTGCGCTCGCCGGTGAGGGTGACCTGGGTGGAGCCGTCCAGCGTCGCCACCACGTCACCCCGGGCGAGGACGTCGCCGTCGGCACGATGCACCTCCACCCGAAGGGTCTCCGCACCGAGGCGCCGTGCCACCTCGTCGAAAACCATTGCCACGACTGGTATGCCGGCCAGCACGCCGTCCGCACGCGCCACCACCCGGGCGGTGCTCACCTGCTCAGGCGGGATGGTCGCGTCGGTGGTGATGTCCACGCCACCGGGACTGCCGAGGTCCTCGTCGAGGGCCGTGCGCACCAGGGTCAGCGCCGCGTCGTGGGGGAAGTGCAGGTCGGTCACGTCAGCTCCTCCCCGGGGACGGCGTGGAAGGTGGTCGTCAGGGAGCCCTCACGTCCGCGAGCCGTGCGCTGGTTGCCGCGCCACGCGTCGTCGAGGTCTCTGAAGTCGTCGCGCACGTGGCCACCACGGGTCTCCTCACGGCGGGCAGCGAGGTGGGTCAGCAGCTGGCCGACGTGGAGCAGGTTCGTCGTCTCCCAGGACTGGGGGCCGGGCTCGGCCACCTGCGCCTCCAGTGACTGCGTCGCCAGCGCACCGAGTGCGCCTGCCGTGGCGGCGAGCGACTCGGCCGTGCGGACCGCCCCTGCACCTGCCGTCATCGCCTCCTGCACGCGACCCCTGGCTGCCTCGGGGAGCAGTGCGGGCGGACCCGGCGGACGACCGGCCTGTCCCGGCGGCACGGGCGGCAGCTCACCGGCAGCGAGCCGCTCGGCGATGTCGTCGGCGATGCGGTGGGCGAAGACCAGCCCCTCGAGGAGCGAGTTCGACGCGAGGCGGTTGGCGCCGTGGACGCCGGTGCAGGACACCTCGCCGCACGCGTAGAGGCCCTCTACCGAGGTCCGGCCGTGCAGGTCGGTGCCCACTCCGCCGGAGGCGTAGTGCTGCGCGGGCGCCACGGGCAGGAGGTCGGTGGCCGGATCGAACCCCAGCTCACGGCACCGCGCGACGATCGACGGGAACCGCCTCTGGAGGAACTCGCGGCCGAGGTGGCGGGCGTCGAGCCACACGTGGTCCTGCCCGGTCTGGTGCATGCGCTCGACGATGGCCCGGGCCACGACGTCGCGGGGCGCGAGGTCGGCGAGCGGGTGCCGGCCCTGCAGGAACCGCACCCCGTCGCGGTCGACGAGGAAGGCGCCCTCGCCCCGCACCGCCTCCGAGATCAGCGGCTGCTGGCCGGTCGAGCCCGGTCCGAGCCAGAGCACGGTCGGGTGGAACTGCACGAACTCGACGTCAGCGACCTCTGCCCCGGCCCGAAGGGCGGCGGCGAGGCCGTCTCCGGTGGCCACCGACGGGTTCGTGGTGGCGGCGTAGACCTGCCCCAGCCCCCCGGTCGCGAGGACGACCGCCCTGGCGCGGGCGGCGCCGACGCCGTCGCGCTGCCCCTCGCCGATGACGTGCAGCGTGACCCCGCACGCTCGACCGGTGGCGTCGAGCAGGAGGTCGACGACCAGGGCGTGCTCGACCACCTCGATGCCCGGGTCGTCCTGGACCGCGTGCAGCGCGGCGATGAGGGCGCGCGAGATCTCGCGGCCGGTCGCGTCCCCACCGGCGTGGGCGATCCGGTCACGGTGGTGGCCGCCCTCCCGGGTCAGCTTGATCTCGCCGTCCTCGTCCGTGTCGAACTCTGCGCCGAGCGCGACCAGCTCGCGGACCCGGCGCGGGCCCTCGGTGACCAGCGCCCGGACGGCATCGACGTCACAGATGCCGACGCCCGCCACGAGGGTGTCGTGCAGGTGCTCCTCGGGCGAGTCGGCCGGGTCGAGCGCGGCGGCGATCCCACCCTGGGCCCACAGCGTGGAGCCCTCCGACAGCACCGTCTTGGTGACGAGCATGACCCGTTCGACCCGCTGGCGCAGCCGCAGCGCAGTGGTCAGCCCGGCTATCCCGGAACCGACGACGATGACCTCGGCCTGCGCCGTCCAGCCCGGCTGCGGTGCACGCAGCCGCCCGGGGAACGTCAGCGAGCCGCTCGCCGGCGGCTCAGTCATGGTGGCGGTGGGTGACCGCCGAGGTCTGCAGCCCGAAGCCGTCGGGGACGTCCCCGCCGTCATGGCCCACCTCGACGATCCGGTTCTGCTTGTCGACGAAGACCACCTGCGGCTCGAAGGTGCGCGCCTCCTCGTCCTCCATGGCGGCGTAGGCGATGACGATCACGGTGTCACCGGGCGAGATGAGTCGTGCGGCGGCGCCGTTGACGCACAGGATCCCCGAGCCGCGCTCACCCTCGATGGCGTAGGTCGTGAGCCGGTTGCCGTTGTCGACGTCGACCACGTCGACCTGCTCACCGGGCAGCAGTCCGGCGGCGTCCATGAGGTCGCGGTCGATGGTGAGCGACCCGACGTAGTGCAGGTCGGCCTGCGTCACGGTGGCGCGGTGGATCTTGGCGTAGAGCATGAATCGCTGCATGTGGGTCAGTCCTCGTCAGCGGGCGGCGCGGCGGACGACACGTCGGAGAAGACCTCCAGCGCACCCCCGCCCGGGCCGACCTCGATGGGCAGGTTGTCGATGAGCCGGGTGGTCCCGACTCTTCCGGCGACGGCGAGCAGTGCCTCGCCGCGGTACCACTCGGGCACGTCCTCGAGCGTGCTCGGGTGCACCAGCACGAGGTAGTCGATCAGCGCCAGCGGCTCGCGGACCAGCACCGCACGCGCGGCCCGCCGGACCGCCGACGGTCCCTCAGCGGCCGCGGCTGCGCCGGCCCGCAGCGCCCTCGACAGGCACAGCGCCACCTCGCGGTCGGAGTCGGTCAGGTACGTGTTCCGGCTGCTCATGGCCAGCCCGTCGGGCTCGCGCACGGTGGGCACCGACACCACGTCGACCGGGAAGTCGAGGTCGCGCACCATCCGCCGGATCAGCGCAAGCTGCTGGGCGTCCTTCTGGCCGAAGTAGGCACTGTCGGCGCGCGTCAGGTGGAACAGCTTGGCCACCACCGTCAGCATGCCGTCGAAGTGACCCGGGCGGGCCTGCCCCTCCAGCACGTTGCCGAGAGGCCCGGCGGAGATGCGCACCCCCGGGTCCCCATCCTGGTAGACGACGTCGGGTGTCGGCGCGAACACGAGGTCGACCCCTGCCGCCGTGCAGATCTCGAGGTCGGAGTCGAACGTCCGCGGGTAGCGGGACAGGTCCTCCCTGGGGCCGAACTGCAGCGGGTTGAGGAAGATCGTCACGACGACGTGGGCGGCGCGTTGACGCGCCGTGCGGATCAGCGTCGCGTGGCCGTCGTGCAGCGCGCCCATCGTCATGACCACCGCGACGTCGCCGTCGCCCAGGCGCCCGCGGGCCGCCCGCAGCTCGTCGCGCGTTCGGGCCACCACGGGCACAGGGCTGCTCACTGTTCGCTCTCCTGGTCGCTGGCGAGGATGTCCAGCAACGGCTCCGCGGCGTGGGGCCGCAACCGCCCGCTGGCGAGGGCGCGCTCGGCCGTGGCCCGCGCGAGCGCGAGGTAGGTGGGCCGGACGTCGGGGGTCAGTCTCTGCAGTTGTCGCAGGTGCTCGGCAACCGTACCGGCGTCACCGCGGGCGACGGGGCCGGTGAGAGCACCGTCACCCGAGCGGAGCGCGTTGTCGAGGGCGGCCGTCACGAGGGGGGTGAGGACCCTGGCCGGCGACTCCACTCCCGCCGCTTCGAGGGCCTGCATGGCCTGGGCGGTGAGGGTGACGAGGTGGTTGGCCCCGTGCGTGAGCGCGGCGTGGTACATCGGGCGTTGCGACTCCTCGACCCACACCGGCTCGCCCCCGACCTCGAGCACCAGGGCCTCGGCGGCGGGCCGCAGCGGCTCGGGGGCCGTGACGCCGAAGCAGCAGTCGGCGAGCCGGTCGAGGTCGATCGGGGTCCCGCTGAACGTCATCGCCGGGTGGATCGCCATCCCCAGCACGTGGTGGGCGGCGGCGGGTGCGTAGACCTCGAGCCCGTGGCGGCCGCTCGTGTGGGCGACGAGCTGCCCGGCCTGCCAGGCACCGGTTGCGGCGAGCCCGGCCACGAGGTCCGCCAACGCGTCGTCGGGGACGGCCAGCACCACCAGCTCGGCGCGTCGAACCACCTCGTCCGGCGGCAGGACGGGGGTGCCGGGAAGCAGCCCCGCCGCCCGCGCGAGCGAGGCCTCGCTCACTGCCGAGATGGCCACGACCCGGTGCCCGACCCGGGCGAGGGAGGCTCCGAGGACTGATCCCACGCGTCCGGCGCCGACGACGCCGACGTCGAGGCGTGCGGGGCGCTCGTCGGCCGAAGTCACGCGCACAACCTATCCCCGCTGAGGTTGAGTGCCTGAGAACCGTCCTTGCCCCCGTCTCAGGCACTCAACCTCGACAGACCGAGGGCGACCAGGTCGTCGGCCACCGCGTCCGGTTCGTCGCGCAACTCCCGCGCGGTGCACCGGACGACGCATCGGCTGGCGCTGGTGAGCCGCCGTTGGCGCGCGATGTCGTCCTCCCAGTGCTCCACCTCCATGTGGAACCCGCCGTCGACCTCGAGGACCAGGGTCCTCCCGTCGGGCAGCAACCATTCGCAGTCGGTGAAGCGCCATCGACCGCCTGCGTCCTTGCGTCGCACCTGGCGTCGTGGAGTCGGCAGCCTCGCCGCACGGCACATCCGCTTGACGTCGATCTCCGCCATGGACTGTGCGCCTCCGGCGATGTCCTCCAGTGCCACTCGAAAGGTGCGCGACCGGGGCAACGGATTGAGCACGGCCAGCTCATCGAGCAGGTCGGCCCCCGTGGTGACGCCCTGTTGCACTGCGGCGGCGAGCAGTCCCTGGCCGGTGCGTGACGACCGGTCGTACGCAGCGAACAGCAGGGCCGCGGGCTCGGCGCGACACAACGGCAGCTCCCGACGAGGGTGCCGCATGCGGCCGAGGTCACGTCGCGTGCGGAAGAACACGACGCCGTCGACCGGCTCAAAGGCGAGGGGATTGCGGACCAGGACGGTGATCTCGTCGCGGTGCCAGTTGCGAAGGCCGTGCCACTCCAACGCCGTCAGGCCGCCCACCAGCGCCTCGCCTCCCGCGTGCAGGACGCCGATCCAGACCCGCTGTTCCCACGTCGGCGTCCCCGTGAAGGTGCTCACGACCCGAGGTGTGCGTTCGACCCAGCGCTCCGCGGCGACCTGGCTCTCGACCCGGTGCCAGCCGAACCCCATCTCCGTGAGCTGGCGCCTTGCCAGGATCCCGTCCTGGGCGTGGGCGAGCGCGCGCCAGTCGCTGGTCATGGGCACCATGGTGCCGAGATCGGGCAGCAGGACCGCCGCGTCATCCACAGCCCCGAGGTTGAGTGCCTGCGACGAGCCCATGCCCCCGTCTCAGGTACTCAACCTCCAATAGGTTGGGTGCGTGAAAGCGTGGGTCGAGGCGTGGCAGGACGCGCTCTACGGCCCACGCGGCTTCTACCGCTCGCCAGCCGGCCCACGCGCCCACTTCAGCACCGCGACGCACGGCCCGGCCGGCCGCCTGCTCGCCGAGGCGCTGCTGCGCCTCGCGGACGATCGCGGGCTGGCCCACGTGGTCGACATCGGTGCCGGACGCGGCGAGCTCCTGGAGCACCTGTATGCCGCGCGGCCGGCACTGCGCCTCACCGGCCTCGACGTCGTGGCCCGGCCCGAGGGCCTCCCCGCACCCGTCGAGTGGCTCGTGTCCCCCGGTGGCGCCGGTCTCCCCGAGGGGCTGCGCGACCTGGACCGGGTGCTCGTCCTGGCGCACGAGTGGCTCGACGTGGTGCCCTGCCCGGTCGCCGAGGTCGACGACGAGGGCCGGCTGCGACACCGGCTGGTCGAGCCGGACACGGGCACCGAGGAGTGGGGCCCGCCGGTGGCCGGCGTCGAGCTCGCCTGGGCGGGCCACCACTGGTTCACCACGACCCCCGGCGACCGGGTCGAGATCGGGACCACCCGCGATGCCGCGTGGCAGGACCTCCTGGCGCGCATCGGCTCCGGTGTGGCCATCGCCGTGGACTACGGCCACACCGGTGGCGACCGGCCGGCGCAGGGCACGCTCGCGGCATACAAGGAAGGGGTGGTGGTCGCACCCGTGCCGGACGGCACGTGCGACCTCACCGCGCACGTGGCCATGGACTCGCTCGACCACGACGACCTGCTCGACCAGCGCACGCTGCTGCGCGGCCTGGGGGTGGACGGGCGCGTCCCCCCGCTCGAGCTGGCGCGGCGCGACCCGCAGGGTTACCTCCGGGAGCTGCAGAGGGCGTCGGCGGCAGCGGCGCTGACCGACCCCGGCGGGTTCGGGGGATTCCTGTGGGCGGTCAAGGAGCTGGGCTGACCTCGAGCCGCTCGAACCCGCGCAGCACGAACGTGGGCCGGCGCACCGTGTCCACCACCTCGAGGCGCGGGAAGCGCCCGAGCAGCGTCCGCACCGAGATCGCGAGCTCCA
>DASUKI010000075.1:0-2486 GCA_036278855.1 Pedococcus sp. | reverse complement strand
CCGGTGTAGAAGAGGATGCGCTCCGTCGTCGTCGTCTTGCCGGCGTCGATGTGCGCCATGATGCCGATGTTGCGGACCTTGGTCAGGTCCGTCAGGACGTCGAGTGCCACTTCGGTTATCTCATCTCGCTCGTTGCGGAAGCTTCGTTCGTTGCGGTGCGCGGGCGGTGCCCACGCTGGTCCGGTATGCCGCGTGCGCGCCGTGGGCACGCGGCATACCGGATGCTGTTGTCACCAGCGGTAGTGCGCGAAGGCCTTGTTGGACTCGGCCATCTTGTGGGTGTCCTCGCGACGCTTCACCGCGGCGCCGAGGCCGTTGGACGCGTCGAGGATCTCGTTCATGAGCCGCTCGGTCATCGTCTTCTCGCGACGCTGGCGCGAGTAGCCGACCATCCAGCGCAGGGCGAGGGTGGTCGCGCGGTTGGGCTTGACCTCGATCGGCACCTGGTAGGTCGCACCGCCGACGCGGCGGGACTTGACCTCGAGGGTCGGACGGATGTTGTCGAGCGCGCGCTTGAGCGTCTGCACGGGGTCGGTGCCGGTCTTGTCGCGGACCCCCTCGAGTGCGCCGTAGACGATGGTCTCGGCGACGGACTTCTTGCCGTCCAGCAGGATCTTGTTGACCAGCTGGGTGACCAGCGGGGAGTTGTGGACCGGGTCGACGACCAGGGGGCGCTTGGGCGCGGGTCCCTTGCGAGGCATTACTTCTTCTCCATCTTCGCGCCGTAACGGGAGCGGGCCTGCTTGCGGTTCTTGACACCCTGGGTATCGAGCGAGCCGCGGACGATCTTGTAGCGGACACCCGGGAGGTCCTTCACCCGACCGCCACGCACGAGCACGATCGAGTGCTCCTGCAGGTTGTGGCCGACGCCCGGGATGTAGGCCGTGACCTCGATGCCGCTGGTGAGGCGCACACGGGCGACCTTGCGCAGGGCAGAGTTCGGCTTCTTGGGGGTGGTGGTGTACACACGCGTGCACACGCCACGGCGCTGGGGCGAGCCCTTGAGGGCAGGAGTCTTGGTCTTGGTGACCTTGTCCTGGCGCCCCTTGCGCACAAGCTGGTTGATCGTAGGCAACCTGTTCTCCGTACGTAGTTGATGTCTGCGCCCCTGCGGTCGCCTCGCGGCGGCCCTCGGGCGCTCCTTGTGGTTTTCGCCGCGCCCGACCCCCGACCTCGGGTGTGTCGCGCTTGGCGCTCTCCCCTGCACTCCCCACGCACGACCCCGGAGGATCGGTGGTGGGTTGCCCGGCGAGAGGTGGTGCCACTGCCTGCGCCCAGACCGTGCTGGCGAGGCGGCGAGCGTGCCCGAGGCACACCTCAGGCACAGTGTTCAAAGATACCGGCCGGGTGGGTGGCGGACCAAATCGGTTCACGCTGGGCTGCCCGGCGCGTTCCGAGGGGGACGACCCCAGCAAAACGGCAGTTGCGTGGCGTACCCCGGCGATCTTGCTGCCGGGTCGGCCACGCAACTGCCGTTTTGCGGGTGGGACCGGTCGTCAGTCCATGCGGTCCAGGCCGAGCTCGGCGTCGTCGAGGCGGATCGCCTCACCGGAGCCGGGCCCGAACACCGGGTAGTCGTACTCGTAGCTCGGCATGGAGTACATCGCCGCCTTGGCCTCCTCGGTGGGCTCGACCTTGACGTTCCGGTAGCGCGGGAGACCCGTGCCGGCCGGGATCAGCTTGCCGAGGATGACGTTCTCCTTCAGGCCCAGCAGCGGGTCCGACTTGGCGTTCATCGCGGCCTCGGTGAGGACGCGGGTCGTCTCCTGGAAGGAGGCGGCCGACAGCCAGGAGTCCGTGGCCAGCGAGGCCTTGGTGATGCCCATCAGCTCCGGGCGACCCGAGGCCGGGCGACCGCCCTCGGAGACCACCTTGCGGTTCTCGGTCTCGAACCGGCCGCGCTCGGCCAGCTCACCCGGGAGCAGGTCGGCGTCGCCGGACTCGATGATCGTGATCCGCCGCAGCATCTGGCGGACGATGACCTCGATGTGCTTGTCGTGGATCGACACACCCTGCTGGCGGTAGACACCCTGCACCTCGTCGACCAGGTGCATCTGCACCGAGCGCGGACCGAGGATGCGCAGCACCTGCTTGGGGTCGACGTTGCCCTGGGTGAGCTGCGCCCCGACCTCGACGTGCTCGCCGTCCTGCACCAGCAGGCGTGCGCGCTTGCTGACCGGGTAGGCGTGCTCGTCGGAGCCGTCGTCGGGGGTGAGCATGATGCGGCGGGCCTTGTCGGTGTCCTCGATGCTGACCCGGCCGGTGGCCTCGGCGATCGGGGCCACACCCTTGGGGGTGCGGGCCTCGAACAGCTCGACGACACGCGGCAGACCCTGGGTGATGTCGTCACCGGCCACACCACCGGTGTGGAAGGTGCGCATCGTCAGCTGGGTGCCGGGCTCACCGATCGACTGGGCCGCGATGATGCCGACGGCCTCGCCGATGTCGACCAGCTTGCCGGTCGCCAGGGAGCGGCCGTAGCACTT
>DASUKI010000074.1:0-12915 GCA_036278855.1 Pedococcus sp. | reverse complement strand
CCCGCCCCGGCATCCGCGCCCGCAACCGGGCCGCCATCGAGGCGGAGATCCTCGAGTCGGCCCGGCGCCAGCTCGCCAGCGACGGGGCGGCCGGGCTGTCGCTGCGTGCGGTGGCCCGCGACCTCGGCATGGTGTCCTCGGCGTTGTACCGGTACGTCGCGAGCCGTGACGAGCTGCTCACCCTGCTCATCGTCACCGCGTTCACCTCGCTGGGCGACGCGGTCGAACGTGCCCATGACCGGGTTGCTGCCGACGACCTCACAGCTCGGTGGCGGGCGATCGGGCACGCCCTTCGTGACTGGGCCCTGGCCCACCCGCACGAGTACGCCCTGGTCTACGGCTCGCCCGTACCGGACTACCGAGCACCCGCGGACCGGACCACCGGGCCCGGGACCAGGGTCTTCGCCGTCCTCGTGCGCCTCCTCGCCGACGCGACCCGCTCGGGTCAGCTGGCACGGGACTCCTTCACCGCGCACCTGACCGAGGACCTCACGCCCGACGCGGCGGCAGCAGCCGGCAGCCTGCTCGACGACCCGTTCTTCGCCGACAGCGGGCTCGACGCCGACACGGTCATGGCGGGCCTGGCCGCCTGGTCGCTGGTGATGGGGTCGTTGAGCGCAGAGGTCTTCGGCCAGCTGGGCCACGACACCGTCGCCGATCCCACCACCTGGTTCGACTACCACCTCGAGGTCGGCCGGCGACTCGTGCTCCGCGCCTAACCTGCCGCGACGTCCACCGGTTGTCCACAGGGCCGCCCACAGGTGTGCAGGCCTGTTCACCTCCTGGCCACCTCGCTCCTACCAGCAGTGACACCGCTGCGCCCTGCTCAGCACGCCGGCAAAGGGGACATTTCCCCATGGTCCACACCTGTGGACAACTCTGTGGGTATGTGCGTGGGCTCCATGCCATCAGCCGTTCGGACGAATCTCGTCGAGTCCCCCTGTGGACAACCGGTGGACAACCAGTGCACGAGTCCGGCACCGCTGGGGACCACCCCGGGCTCCGGTGTGGAGAGGGTGTGTACACGGTCCCTGCATCCACACCCGGGGCCAGTCTGTCCGCCGGCTGGTCCACGCGGCATACACAGCCGGATCGCGACGCTGACCTGCGCGGACGCGCCTCGTCCACACTGTCCACACCCCCTATGACAACGATGAGATCCATCAACTCAGGGATCCCGCCCCGAGTACCTGGGCTGCTGACGACCAGTTGGGGCAACCGGGTTTGCAGTGCGGCACCCGCGCACTAGGGTCAGGGGACCAATCACAATCTTGAGGTTTGGCGCGCTCCGGCGCGCAGTCGAAGGGCGGGTAGCACTGGTGAAGCTTCGGGTCGAACGTGAGGTGCTCGCCGACGCCGTGACGTGGGTGGCCCGCGGACTGCCGGCCCGCCCGCCGGTCCCGGTACTCGCGGGCGTCCTGCTCGAGGCCAGCGACGAAGGCACCCTGACCCTGTCGGCGTTCGACTACGAGGTCTCCGCCAAGATCACCGTCGCGGCCGACGTGTCCGAGGGCGGCACCGTCCTGGTCCTCGGTCGGCTGCTCGCCGACATCTCGCGCAACCTGCCCGACAAGCCGGTCGACATCGCCCTCGACGGCAACAAGGTTTCGGTGACCTGCGGTTCCTCACGGTTCAGCCTCATGCAGATGCCGGCCGACGAGTACCCGACCCTCCCGACCGCACCCGAGCCCAGCGGCACCATCGCCGGCGACGTCTTCACCCAGGCCGTCGCCCAGGTGTCCGTCGCGGCCGACCGCGGGGACACCCTGCCGATCCTCACCGGGGTGCGCGTCGAGATCGAGGGCGACAAGGTCACCCTGCTCGCCACCGACCGCTACCGGCTGGCCATGCGCGAGCTCACCTGGAACCCCGGTGCCGCCGACGCCAGCCACGTAGCGCTGGTCCCGGCCCGCACGCTGTCCGAGACCGCCAAGGCGCTGGGCGCGTCGGGGTCGATCGAGATCGCGCTCGGGTCCTCGGCCGGTGGCGACGGCCTCGTCGGGTTCGAGGCCGGCCAGCGGCGGACCACGACCCGCCTGCTCGACGGCGAGTACCCCAAGGTCACCTCGATCTTTCCCACCAGCGTCGACAGCGAGGCCGTCGTGAGGACGAGCGAGCTCGTCGAGGCGGTCCGGCGCGTGGCGCTGGTCGCCGAGCGCAACACCCCGGTGCGCCTGCGGTTCACCGACGGCCAGGTCACGATCGAGGCCGGCACCGGTGACGACGCCCAGGCGTCCGAGGCCGTTGAGTCGACGCTGACCGGTCCCGAGCTCGAGATCGCGTTCAACCCCTCGTTCCTGCTCGACGGCCTCGGTGTCATCGGCACCGACTACGCCCGACTCTCGTTCACCCAGCCCTCACGTCCCGCGGTGCTGTCCGGCCAGGACGAGCAGGACGGTGAGGCGGACACGTCCTACCGCTACGTCCTGATGCCCGTTCGCTTCGCGAGCTGAGTCGGCCCGGGCGTAGCCTGAGCCGGCCCACTGAAATCGCACGTCGGAAGGCACCACCCATGCAGCTCGGTCTAATCGGTCTCGGCAAGATGGGCGGCAACATGCGCGAGCGGCTGCGCCGCGCGGGCCACGAGGTGGTGGGCTTCGACCGCAACCCGAAGGTGTCCGACGTCAAGACCATGGCCGCGCTGGTCAAGGCGCTCGACGCACCCCGCACGGTGTGGGTGATGGTGCCCAGCGGCGAGCCCACCCGTGAGACGGTCAAGAAGCTCGGTGACCTGCTCGACAAGGGCGACCTGGTCATCGACGGCGGCAACAGCCGGTTCACCGACGACTACGAGAACGAGAAGTTGTTGAAGGCCAAGGGGATCGGTTACCTGGACTGTGGGGTGTCCGGGGGCATCTGGGGCCTGGACAACGGCTACGGCCTGATGGTCGGGGGCTCTGCCGCGAACGTGCGCAAGGCCATGCCGATCTTCGACGCGCTGCGCCCCGAGGGTCCCCGCGACGAGGGGTTCGTCCACGCCGGCAAGGTCGGTGCCGGTCACTACACGAAGATGGTCCACAACGGCATCGAGTACGGCCTGATGGCGGCCTATGCCGAGGGGTACGAGCTGCTCGAGGCCAAGGACATCGTCACCGACGTGCCCGGCGCGTTCAAGGCGTGGACCCGAGGCACCGTCGTGCGCTCGTGGCTGCTCGACCTGCTCGTCGCTGCACTCGAGAAGAACGAGCACCTCGACGACGTCTCGGGCTACACCGTCGACTCGGGCGAGGGCCGCTGGACGGTCGAGGAGGCGATCGCCAACTCCGTGCCCATGCCGGTGATCTCGGCCTCGCTCTTCGCCAGGTTCGCCTCGCGCCAGGACGAGTCGCCGACCATGAAGGCGGTCGCCGCCCTGCGCGGTGGGTTCGGTGGCCACGAGGTCATGACCGTCGCCGAGGGCGACCAGCTGCGCGCCGAGGGTGCGCCCAAGCACGAGAAGGCCGTCGAGGCGAAGGCCGCCCCGAAGGAGAAGCCCACCCGGAGCGCGAAGAAGGCGGCGGCCAAGGGACGCAAGGCCACCGCCGCCGGGCCATCGTCGGGCACCGGCTCCACCGGTCGCCGCGCGGCACGATGACGTCGAGCCGCGCCGAGGCCTGAGCGGCAGGGTTCTTGTACGTCCGCCACCTGTCCGTCGTCGACTTCCGCAGCTATGCCGCGGCCGAGCTGCCGCTCGAGCCAGGCACGACGACCCTGGTCGGGCTCAACGGCCAGGGCAAGACCAACCTCGTCGAGGCGATCGGCTACCTCGCGACCCTGTCGAGCCACCGGGTGGCGACCGACCAGCCGCTCGTGCGGTTCGGAGCGGAGCAGGCGGTCATCCGTGGCGCGGTGGTGCGCGCCGGTCGTGAGACGATGCTCGAGCTGGAGATCAACCCCGGTCGGGCGAACCGGGCCCGGCTCGGCCGCGCACCCGTACAGCGTCCTCGCGAGGTGCTCGGCACCCTGCGGACCGTCCTGTTCGCCCCCGAGGACCTGGCCCTGGTCAAGGGCGACCCGGGTGAACGGCGCCGGTTCCTCGACGACCTGCTCGTGGCGAGGCAGCCCCGCTGGGCCGGTGTCCGCGGCGACTACGACAAGGTGCTCAAGCAGCGCAACGCTCTGTTGAAGTCGGCACAACCGTTGCTGCGCAAGGGATCTCGTCGTCGTGCACCTCGACCGGGTGAGGAGCCGGTCGACGAGGCGCGGGCGTCCGCCCTGCACACCCTCGACATCTGGAACGAGCACCTCGCGACCGTCGGGTCGCAGCTGCTCTATGCGCGGCTTCGGCTGCTGCGCGACCTCGGCCCCTACCTCGCCAAGGCCTACGACGAGGTGAGCGCTGCCCAGTCCGACGCCCGGGTGGCGTACCGGTCGTCGGTGCGCGAGGTCGCAGCAGGTGCCATCGCTGCCGGCGAGGTGCCCGAGCTCGACGACCTTCGAGCCGAGCTGCTCGCCACCCTCGAGGAGGTCCGCGACCGCGAGGTGGAGCGTGGGGTGTCGCTCGTCGGCCCACACCGCGACGACCTGGTCCTCTCGCTCGGTGACCTGCCGGCGAAGGGGTACGCCAGCCACGGCGAGTCCTGGTCGTTCGCGCTGGGACTCAAGCTGGCGGCATACCAGCTGTTGCGCCACGACCTCGGTGAGGACCCGGTGCTCATCCTCGACGACGTCTTCGCGGAGCTCGACGCCGGTCGCCGCGAGCGGCTGGCGGCCATGGTGGCCGACTGTGAGCAGGTCCTGATCACCGCGGCGGTCGACGCCGACGTGCCGACGTCGCTGATGGGGACCACGTATGCCGTGACGCTGGGTGAGGTGGGTCGCCGTGACTGACGTGCCGCCAGACGCTGCGCAGGGGCCTGACCAGGAGGCCGAGGACGCGGCCGCAGCGGCCCTGGCCCGGGCGAGGGCGGCCGCCCGCGAGAAGGGTCTGCGGCCGGGGCTTCGGCCGCTCCGTGGCAGCCGGGCCGCCGGACGCGCCACAGGCGGTCGGGGGCCGGAGGCGGGGCGGGACCCCCAGCTGCTCGGCGACCAGCTGGACCGGCTGCTGCTCGACCGTGGGTGGAAGGTGGACGTCGCGGTCGGGTCGGTGATGGGGCGGTGGCCCCAGATCGTCGGCCCCGAGGTCGCCCAGCACTGTGCGCCGGTCACGTTCGAGGCGGGGGTGCTCACGGTGCGGGCCGACTCGACGGCCTGGATGGTCCAGCTGCAGCTGCTGGAGTCGTCGATCATGGGCCGGCTCGACGCGGAGACCGGCAAGGGCACCGTGAGCGCACTCAAGATCGTCGGCCCGTCGGCGCCCTCGTGGTCACGCGGGCCACGGCGCAGCCAGGGGCCGGGTCCCCGGGACACCTACGGCTGAGGCCGGCCCCGGTCGCGGGTGTCGGTGTGCCGGCGCAGGATGGGGTCATGTCCGCAATGTCCGTGATTCCGTGCTGCCACATCGTCCCGCCCTACCTGCTCGAGGCGCTGGCCCGTCACCCCGACGAGCACGTGGCGACCTGCGCGCGACGATCCCTGCACCACGACGCAACGCTGCGTGGGTTGCGGCCGCCGACCACGCGGCACACCGAGAGCCCTCCCGACCACCCGGTGGAGCACGAGGCCGGCGCACCGTCTCCGCACGCGGACGACGGCACCCACCCCGAGCGCACCATCGCCGACGCCCACGGCCAGGAGTCGACGCCCGGCACCACGGTGCGCACGGAAGGTCAGGCGGCGACCGGCGACGCAGCGGCCGACGAGGCCTACGACGGGCTCGGCGCCACCTGGGACCTCTACCAGCAGGTCTACGGCCGTGACTCCCTCGACGACCACGGCCTCCCGCTGCTCGGCACGGTGCACTACGGGCACGACTACGACAACGCGTTCTGGGACGGCACCCAGATGGTGTTCGGCGACGGCGACGGCACGGTCTTCAACCGCTTCACCATCGCGGTGGACGTCATCGGCCACGAGCTCACGCACGGGGTCACCCAGTTCACGGCGGGGCTGGACTACCAGGGGCAGTCCGGCGCCCTCAACGAGTCGGTGTCCGACGTGTTCGGCTCGCTGGTCAAGCAGCGCTCCCTGGGGCAGAGCGCGGGCCAGGCCGACTGGCTGATCGGCGCCGGCCTGTTCACCCCCGAGGTCCACGGGGTGGCGCTGCGCTCGATGAAGGCCCCCGGCACGGCCTACGACGACCCGCAGCTGGGCAAGGACCCGCAGCCGGCGACCATGTCCGGCTACGTCGAGACCAGCGACGACAACGGCGGGGTGCACACCAACTCGGGCATCCCCAACCACGCGTTCTACCTGGCGGCGACCGCCATCGGTGGCAACGCCTGGGAGGGTGCGGGCCAGGTGTGGTACGACGTGCTCACCGGTGGGTCGCTGCCGCACGACGTCGACTTCGCGACGTTCGCGCAGGCCACCATGGCGGCCGCCAAGGCCCGGTATGCCGCGGACTCGCCGCAGGTGCGCGCGGTCACCGACGCGTGGGTGCAGGTCGAGGTGCTCGGCGCCGGGGACTCACCCGGGGCGCCAGCGCCCCCGCCTGCACCATCGCCTGGTTCGGCGAACGCCGCCGAGTTCCGGCTGCGGCGGACCGGCGGCCTGGCGGGGATCGCCGTGGAGCGCACCGTCGTCCTGGAGCAGCTGCCGGCCGATGACGCCGACGCCTGGCGGACGCTGTTCGCGCAGCACGTCCTCGTCGAGCTGGCCTCGGTGGAACCGGGGCGGGCCGTGCCCGACGCCTTCGTCTACCACGTGGCCGCTCCGCCGCAGTCCGACGAGGTCACCCTGGCCGAGCACACCGTCCCGGAGCCGATCCGTGCCCTGTTCGCCCGAACCCTGCACAACTAGGCGGGCCAAAGCCTTGACAAACCAGCTGACCTACCTCTCGAGAAGGCCGAAATGGCGCGCTGACGGGCCGGGCCGCGTACCCGACCACGGACGACGGCAGTTCTTGCCCGCAAAGGTGGGCTCACGGGCCGCCTGATGCAAGGTCTGACGGGGCTGACGGGTAAGATGGACAGGATTCCGCGACCAGCTGGTCTCCAGACTGGTCGCGTTCCATGAGCAGCGCGACGCGGAGTCAGGCTCGGGCTCGAGCCGACCGTCGCGCCACCGGAGAAGGAGCACCGTGTCCGAGGCTGAGCACACGCCCGAAGACCGCACCGACGACGCCGCCACCCCGGTGGCCGAGCCGCCCGAGAGCCTGACGGCGGCCGAGGCACAGGCCGCCCGCGAGCGCGCGGAGGCCGAGCTGGCGGGCGCCCAGGTGGGTGGGGAGTACGACGCCAGCGCGATCACCGTCCTCGAAGGCCTCGAGGCGGTCCGCAAGCGCCCGGGCATGTACATCGGCTCGACCGGCGAACGCGGGCTGCACCACCTGGTCTGGGAGATCGTCGACAACGCCGTCGACGAGGCGCTGGCCGGGTACGCCGACACCATCGACGTCACCCTCCTGGCCGACGGTGGGGTCCGGGTCACGGACAACGGTCGTGGCATCCCGGTCGGCATGAACGAGCAGTACGGCGTGTCGACCGTCGAGCTCGTGCTCACCCAGCTCCACGCCGGCGGCAAGTTCGGCGGCGGCGGCTACAAGGTCTCGGGCGGCCTGCACGGTGTCGGCTCCTCGGTCGTCAACGCCCTGTCCACCCGGCTCGACGCGGAGGTCCACAAGAAGGGACACGCCTACCGGATGTCGTTCGACCACGGCGTCCCGGTGGCACCGCTGGCGGAGCAGGAGGCGTCCGACCTGCGCGGCACCACGATCACCTTCTGGGCCAGCCCGGAGATCTTCGAGGCCACGCGCTACGACTACGAGACCATCCGGGCCCGGTTCCAGCAGTACGCCTTCCTCAACAAGGGCCTGACCATCAACCTCCTCGACGAGCGCGAGCCCGACACCGAGCAGGAGGAGGCAGAGACGGTCGACGAGGCCGAGAAGAAGCCGCGCCGGGTCTCCTACCGCTACGACGGGGGCCTGATCGACTACGTCAACCACCTGGTCGGGTCCAAGCGGGCCGAGCCGGTGCACAAGGACGTCATCTACATCGAGGCCGAGGACACCAAGCGCCAGCTCTCCCTCGAGCTCGCGATGCAGTGGACCACCGCCTACTCCGAGTCCGTCCACACCTACGCCAACACCGTCAACACGCACGAGGGCGGCACCCACGAGGAGGGCTTCCGCGCGGCGCTGACCAAGCTGGTCAACGACTTCGCCCGCAAGCAGAACCTCCTCAAGGACAAGGAGGACAACCTCACCGGCGACGACGTCCGCGAGGGCCTGACCGCCGTCATCTCGGTCAAGCTGGGCGAGCCGCAGTTCGAGGGCCAGACCAAGACCAAGCTCGGCAACTCCGAGGTCAAGGGTTTCGTCCAACGGGCCATGACCGAGGAGTTCGGCCACTGGCTGGAGGCGCACCCCAGCGAGGGCAAGGACATCGTGCGCAAGTCGATCCAGGCCGCGGCGGCACGGATGGCCGCCCGCAAGGCCCGAGAGGCGACGCGGCGCAAGGGCCTGCTCGAGTCCGGCGGGCTGCCCGGCAAGCTCAAGGACTGCCAGAGCAAGGACCCCTCGATCTCCGAGGTGTTCATCGTCGAGGGCGACTCAGCCGGTGGCTCGGCCGTGCAGGGCCGCAACCCGCACACCCAGGCGATCCTGCCGATCCGCGGCAAGATCCTCAACGTCGAGAAGGCGCGCATCGACAAGGTGCTCGCCAACAACGAGGTGCAGGCGCTGATCTCGGGCTTCGGCACCGGCATCGGCGAGGACTTCGACCTGTCCAAGGCGAGGTACCACAAGATCATCCTCATGGCCGACGCCGACGTGGACGGCATGCACATCCGCACCCTGCTGCTGACCCTGCTGTTCCGGTTCATGCGCCCGCTCATCGAGGCCGGGTACGTCTACCTGGCGCAGCCGCCGCTCTACCGCCTGAAGTGGAGCAACGCCCCGCACGAGTTCGCGTTCACCGACCGGGAGCGGGACGCGCTGATCCGCGCGGGCCAGGCGGCAGGCCGACGCCTGCCCAAGGAGAACGGCGTCCAGCGCTACAAGGGTCTCGGCGAGATGAACTACCACGAGCTGTGGGACACCACGATGGACCCCGACCACCGGGTGCTGTTGCAGGTCACCCTCGACGACGCTGCGGCGGCCGACGAGATCTTCGCCGTCCTCATGGGTGAGGACGTGGAGTCCCGTCGCGGCTTCATCCAGCGCAACGCCCGCGACGTCAGGTTCCTGGACATCTGAGCGCAGGAAATCCACCCAAATGGACCGAGACCTGCGGTGACCGGCCAGCAGCGCCGCGCCACGCGGCATACCCACTGAGCTTTGAACTGAACTGAACGACAAGGGAACTCATGACTGAGCAGCCACCCACCACCGAGGTCGACCGCACCGAGCCGATCGACCTCAACACCGAGATGCAGCGCAGCTACATCGAGTACGCCATGAGCGTCATCGTGAGCCGCGCCCTCCCGGACGTCCGTGACGGGCTCAAGCCGGTGCACCGGCGCGTGCTCTACGCGATGTACGACGGTGGCTACCGACCCGACCGCGGCTACAACAAGTGCTCCCGCGTCGTCGGCGACGTGATGGGCCAGTACCACCCGCACGGCGACCAGGCGATCTACGACGCCCTCGTCCGGCTCGTGCAGGACTGGTCGATGCGCTACCCGCTGGTCGACGGCCAGGGCAACTTCGGCTCGCGCGGCAACGACGGCGCCGCCGCCCCGCGGTACACCGAGTGCAAGATGGCCCAGCTGGCCATGGAGATGGTCCGCGACATCGAGCAGGAGACCGTCGACTTCCAGCCGAACTACGACGGCAAGACCCAGGAGCCGACGGTCCTGCCCGCGCGGTTCCCCAACCTGCTCGTCAACGGCTCGGCCGGCATCGCGGTGGGCATGGCGACCCAGATCCCCCCGCACAACCTGCGCGAGGTCGCGGCGGGCGCGCAGTACCTCCTGGACCACCCCCAGATCGCGCGCGATCAGCTGCTCGAGGAGCTGCTCACCATCATCAAGGGGCCGGACTTCCCGACCGGGTCGCTCATCATGGGCCGCCGCGGCATCGAGGACGCCTACCGCACCGGCCGTGGCTCGATCATCATGCGCGCGGTGGTCGAGGTCGAGGAGATCCAGGGCCGGCAGTGCCTGGTCGTGACCGAGCTGCCGTACCAGGTCAACCCGGACACCCTCGCGCAGAAGATCGCCGAGGGCGTCAAGGACGGCAAACTCGCCGGCATCGCGGACATCCGCGACGAGACCTCCGGGCGCACCGGGCAGCGGCTGGTCATCGTGCTCAAGCGCGACGCCATCGCCAAGGTCGTGCTCAACAACCTCTACAAGCACACCCAGCTGCAGACCACCTTCGGCGCCAACATGCTCGCCCTCGTCGACGGTGTGCCGCGCACGCTGCCGCTCGACGCGTTCATCCGGCACTGGGTGGACCACCAGATCGACGTCATCGTGCGCCGCACGACCTACCGCCTGCGCAAGGCCGAGGAGCGCATCCACATCCTGCGCGCCCTGCTCAAGGCGCTCGACCAGCTCGACGAGGTCATCGCCCTGATCCGCCGCTCGCCGTCGGCCGAGGTCGCCCGCGGCGCGCTGATGGAGCTGCTCGACATCGACGAGATCCAGGCGCGCGCGATCCTCGACATGCAGCTGCGCCAGCTCGCCGCCCTCGAGCGGCAGAAGACGATCGACGAGCACGACGAGTGGCAGCGCAAGATCGAGGACTACCAGGACATCCTCGCGCGACCGGAACGGCAGCGCACCATCGTCTCGGAGGAGCTCGCCGAGATCGTCGACAAGTACGGCGACGAGCGCCGCACCACGATCGACTTCTACGACGGCGACATGTCGATGGAGGACCTGATTCCTGAGGAGGACGTCGTCGTCACGATCACCCGGGGTGGCTATGCCAAGCGCACCCGGGTCGACGCCTACCGCTCGCAGGGTCGGGGCGGCAAGGGCGTGCGCGGCGCCTCACTGCGCGGCGACGACGAGGTGGCGCACTTCTTCACCACCTCGAGCCACAACTGGCTGCTGTTCTTCACCAACCTCGGCCGGGTCTACCGGGCCAAGGCCTACGAGCTGCCCGACGCCGCGCGGGACGGCAAGGGCCAGCACGTCGCCAACCTGCTGGCCTTCCAGCCGGAGGAGCAGATCGCCCAGGTGCTCGACCTGCGCGACTACGACGCCGCGCCCTACCTCGTCCTGGCCACGCGCAAGGGCCTGGTCAAGAAGACGAGGCTGGGCGACTACGACTCGCCGCGCTCCGGTGGCCTCATCGCGGTCAACCTCAAGGACGGTGACGAGTTGATCGGTGCCGACCTGCTCAGCGCGACCGACGACCTGCTCCTGGTCTCCCGCAAGGGCATGTCCGTCCGCTTCCACGCCAACGACGAGCAGCTGCGCCCGATGGGCCGGGCCACCAGCGGCGTGACCGGCATGCGGTTCCGTGGCGACGACTCGGTGCTGTCCATGAGCGTGATCCGCGAGGGCGAGGACCCCGACGTGTTCGTGGTCTTCGAGAACGGCATGGCCAAGCGGTCCCCCGCCTCTGACTGGAACGCCAAGGGCCGCGGCATCCTCGGCGTCGCCGTCGCGAAGATGACCGAGCGCAACGGGGACCTGGTCGGCGCCCTCACGGTGGACGAGGACGACGAGGTCCTGGTGATCTTCGCCAAGGGCAACATCGTCCGTATGCCGGTCGGTCCGGTCACGCGGCGCGGCCGCAACACCCAGGGCATGCGGTTTGCGAACCCCGGCCGCGACGACTCGGTCGTCGCCGTGGCACGCAACCCCGAGAGTGTGACGGATGTGGCCGATGAGAGCGGCGAAGGCGACTCTTCGGCCCCTGATGCCGTACCGTCGACAGGGAACGCG
Source organism: Pedococcus sp. (assembly GCA_036278855.1). Classification (GTDB taxonomy): domain Bacteria; phylum Actinomycetota; class Actinomycetes; order Actinomycetales; family Dermatophilaceae; genus Pedococcus. The sequence continues at coordinate 1,053 of DASUKI010000074.1, read as the reverse complement.
CATGCCGTCGACGGTGAGGGGGCGGCCGGGACCACGCCCGAGGCCCCCGCACCCGAGTCGGCAACTGACGACTCCAGCGGAGGTAGCGAGTGAGCACGGCAGGCCACACGAGCAGGTCCGCCCTCCAACAAGGCGGAACCCCTGGCTCCACTGCCCCCTCGTCGGCTCCGGGGGCGCCCCGACCGGCGGGCGCCACCGGCACCACTCGTCCCGTGGGGACGGCCACGGCCGGCCGGCCTGGTGGGCTGGCGGGGGCGCGGGCGCGACGGGTCAAGCTGACGGTGTCGCGGGTCGACCCCTGGTCGGCCATGAAGATGTCGTTCCTGATCTCGGTCGCCCTCGGCATCGCCGGCGTGGTCATGGTGGCCGTGCTGTGGATGATCCTGTCCGGCATGGGTGTGTTCTCCGAGGTCAACCGGATGGTCGGGACGATCTTCAACGACCCGGAGAACCCATTCGACCTGATGGACTTCCTCGGGTTCGGCCGGGTGCTGTCGCTGTCGATCGTCGTCGGCGTCATCGACGTCATCCTGATGACGGCACTGAGCACCCTGGGGGCGTTCCTCTACAACATCTGCTCGGCCCTGGTCGGCGGCATCCAGCTGACCCTGACCGACGACTGACCGCCACCGACCACTGACCCTGACCGCCACCGACCACTGACCTGATCGACGACTGAACCTGGCCGACGACTGACGGCCACCGACGACTGAACCCCGCCACGCGGCATACCAGCGCGGTGCGCGGGCCCTCGCCCACAAACCGGCGGTTGCGCCCCAATAACGGGAGAAAGATCCCCTGGCTTCTCGACGCAACTCCCGGTTTGCGAGCGTGTCCCGGAAGCTGTCTGGCCGTTTTGGAGAGGCGTGAGGCCGTGGGGTAGCCTCGTGCCTCGCGTCACCCGTGTGGCGCGTGCGGAGATTGGGCTCACGGGCCTATAGCTCAGACGGTTAGAGCGCTTCCCTGATAAGGAAGAGGCCACAGGTTCAAGTCCTGTTAGGCCCACCAATCCCGATCCCCGCGGCACCTCTGCGAGGGAAGGCGGATGGCCGT
>DASUKI010000073.1:0-2749 GCA_036278855.1 Pedococcus sp. | reverse complement strand
GCTTCCAGATGGACGACGAGGTGGGCATTGCTACTACGAGCTGGGCAGTCCCCTCTTGAGCCACGCCTCGTCAGCAGTGCTCAGCGGGCCGCAAACCGGAAGAGGGCCACACCGACCGACGGCCGGTGGGCAGCCCAAAAGAGAGCGAGCCCGCCGAGCACCTGGGACCGAGTCTGGCCAGACGCCGGTCCTGCCGGGAGTCTCTAGTAGGCCAGAATGGGTTACCTCTCCCGTCGCGCCCTAAGCCTCGATCCGTGGATGGGTGAGGGATCTGGCGGCGTGGTTCGGCGGGTCTGGACGTGAAAGTGCCTTCTGGGCTTGAAGAATCGGGAGTGTCAAGGTCCTGATCTGTTCGAGCCGAGAAGGCACTGGAAGTGAAACTACCTCAGTCGTGGTCCAATGCCACGCCGCTGTTCGATGACGAGAACCTTGTGTCGTGTGTGGGGCTGGCGCCGGTGATGGCGCTGGCCGAGCAGGCGGGACTGTCGGGACTGCTGACCGAGAAGGTCCGGCTTGGCTCCAACCGGGTCGCGTCGGCGGGGGTGAACCCTGCTGGGAAGGTGACCGCGATCATCGCCGGGATGGCTGCGGGCGCGGACAGTATCGAGGACCTTCAGGTGATCCGCTCCGGTGGCATGAGGCAGTTGTTCACCGGGGTGTATGCGCCGGCTACGTTGGGTCAGTTCCTGCGCGAGTTCACCCACGGCCACACCCTGCAACTGGCGTCGGTGTTGCGGGCGCATCTGGTGAGCCTGACCCAGCGGACCGGTCTGCTGCCCGGGATCGACGCGCAGGCCTATGTCGACATCGACTCGCTGCTGCGGCCGGTGTACGGACACGCCAAACAGGGCGCCAGCTTCGGGCACACCAAGATCTCCGGCAAGCAGGTGCTACGCAAGGGGCTCTCGCCGTTGGCGACCGCGATCAGCACTCCGACCGCAGCGCCGGTGGTGTCTGGCCTTCGGCTCCGCGCCGGCAGGGCCGGCTCAGGTCGAGGCGCGGCCTCGATGGTCACCGAGGCGATCAAGACCGCCCGCTGCGCGGGCGCGACCGGGAAGATCCTGATCCGTGGCGACTCCGCGTTCGGGATCGGCGCGGTGGTCGGCGCCTGCCTCAAGGCAGGGGCGGAGTTCTCGCTGGTATTGGCCAAGAACCGTGCGGTCACCCGGGCGATCGCCACCATCGCCGAAGACGCCTGGACCCCGGTGCACTATCCGGGCGCGGTCCTCGACCCCGACACCGGGGAGCTGATCAGTGACGCCGAGGTCGCCGAGACCACCTACACCGCGTTCGCCTCTACCGACCACCCAGTCACCGCCCGGCTGATCGTGAGGCGGGTCCGGGACCGGGCCAAGCTCGCGGAACTGTTCCCGGTCTGGCGGTACCACCCGTTCTTCACCAACAGCGACGAACCGACCACCGCAGCCGACATCACCCACCGGCGGCACGCGATCATCGAGACCGTGTTCGCCGACCTGATCGACGGGCCGCTGGCGCACCTGCCCTCGGGCCGGTTCGCAGCCAACAGTGCGTGGGCGATCTGCGCGGCGATCACCCACAACCTGCTCCGCGCCGCCGGCACTCTGACCGGACCACGGCTCGCCGTGGCCCGCGGCGCGACCCTGCGCCGGCAGATCATCAACGTCCCGGCCCGGATCGCCCGCCCGCAGCGCCGCCGGGTACTGCACCTACCAGCGCACTGGCCCTGGGCCCAGCACTGGATCGCCCTGTGGAAGTCGGTGTTCGCGACCGCGACCGGACCACCCGTGATCGCCTGACCCATCCAACCGCCCCAAGGCACGACCAAGGACCCGAAGTGGAAAAGCTGGGCAGACCAGCAAATCCATCATGCCGGTCACCCTGCGCCCCGACTCACACCGACCACCAACGACTCACCCCAGCCGCTCCACGGATCCAGGCTAAGAGATCACCCGTTGCCGGGCTACCGGTCAGGAGTGGGCGACGCAGCGCGTTGCCCAGGGTCGCGCCTCGAGTCGGCCCTCGGGGATCGGCTCGCCGCACACCTCACACGTGCCGTAGGTGCCGTCCGCCACGCGCCGGCGGGCACGGCGTACCTCCTCCAGCATGGCCAAGAGGTGCTCCTGTGCGGACACCGCAGCGAGCCGGTCGACCGCCATCGAGGTGCCCTCGCCGACCCGCTTGCCGAACGAGATCGAGCCGACCTCGCCGGGTGGCTTGGTGAGCTCGGCCAGCTGTTGCTCGAGCTCCGTCTCGCGCGCGGCGAGCACCCGGTCGACCTCGTCGTCCATCCGGCCAGAGTAGATACCCTGGCGTCGTGAGCCGAGACCCCGCCCGACCGTGCTCCCGTGTGGGCGCCGAGGAGCTGTCGGCGTCCGACCCGACGCCGGGGATGTCACGGCGGCTCGCGGAGCATCGCGACGAGATGTGGACCGGCACCGTCGACACCGAGCCGCACGCGACGTCAGGCTGGCACCACCACGGTGACTACGTGACCACCCTGTACATCGTCAGTGGGCGGATGCGGATGGAGAGCGGACCGGGCGGAGAGCACGTGGTCGAGGCGGGCCCGGGCGACTTCCTGCGCGTCCCGGCGGGGGCGATCCATCGGGAGTCGAACCCGTCCGACGAGCCTGGTCGAGCGGTGATCGTCCGCTGCGGCACCGGTGAGCCGACCTTCAACGTGGATGGGCCGGCCCGGTGAGCGATGCTGTGCTCGGCAGGCTCGACTTCGTCTACTGGCCGAGCCGCGACGCGGCCGCCGACCTCG
>DASUKI010000072.1:0-8978 GCA_036278855.1 Pedococcus sp. | reverse complement strand
ACGGCGGCGCACAACCTGGTGACCACGAACACCACGATCGTGACCAAGAAGGATGACCTGGCGGGGTTCTTGGCGTCCACGGCGGGGTTTGCGAACACGACGGCGGACTTCCTGGACGCCAACGGTGACCGGATCATCCAGGTCGGCCGGGTCAACCGCCCCACGGTCGAGACCTTCGCCCGCTACTCACCGGAGTACCCCTGCCTGGCCGCTGCCCTGACCAACTGGATCCCTCGGATCGACCAGGCGTGGCGGGACGACACCTTCCACCTGACCATCGAGGTCACCCCGCAGCGCCAGGGCTACCAGCCCGGCGAGGAACCCCGATGGGGCGAGGACCGCGGCCCCAACTGCTACGGCCTGCCCGACCACTACGGCAGTCAGGCCAACCCCCGCAAGGGAATCCACTTCGACGACGGCACGAGCGGTGGCGGGTCCAGCGCCGGCAGCGCACTGCCGCAGCTGTTCGCCGGGCAGTCCGGCCTGGCGGTCGCGGACCCCGACGCGGGCCTCGCCGGCACCGCGCAGGAGCAGCGCCTGGTCACCGCCCTCCTCGACCCGGACGCCACAGAGCCCTCGGCCATCACGACCCTGCTCGCCGGCCCGATCCTGCGCGGAACAGTGGTGAGCCAGAGATGAGCATCACCCCACAAAGCTCTGCGCTCCTTCGTCGCTCCGATACTTTGCGGGGGCCCCGATGAGTACCCGCAGCAGCCTGGTCAAGTTCCTCGTCTTCGTGGTCGTCACGCTGGTCGCCACCGGCGGCCTCGCCGCGACGATCGCCAACATCCAGTTCGGCGACAAGGCGTCCTACCGGGCGGTGTTCAAGGACGTCACCGGCCTGGCCACCGGCCAGGAGGTGCGCATCGCCGGAGTCCGCGTCGGGGAGGTGCAGGACATCAAGGTGGCCCCCGACCACGTCCACGCCCAGGTCACCTTCAACGTGCTCAAGACCAGCGTGCTCACCAGGGGCACCGAGGCCACCATCAAGTACCGCAACCTTGTCGGCGAGCGCTACATCGCCCTGACCCAGGAGGCCGGGGGAGCGGCACCGCTCAGGGACGATGCCACGATCGGCCTCGACCACACCCAGTCGGCACTCGACCTGACCGTGCTCTTCAACGGGTTCAAGCCACTGTTCGCGGCGCTGTCCCCCAAGGATGTCAACGAGCTGTCCGGCGAGATCATCAGCGTCCTGCAGGGCGAGGGTGGCAACGTCAACTCGCTGCTGGCCAAGACGGCGTCGCTGACCTCGACCCTGGCCGACCGTGACGAGGTCATCGGCCGCACCATCACCAACCTCAACGCCGTCCTCGGCACCGTCGACGCCCACGACGCCGCCTTCAAGGAGCTCATCGACCAGCTCCAGCGGTTCATCTCCGGGCTCGCCGCCGACCGCAAGGCCATCGGGGCCTCGCTGACCAACATCAACTCGCTCACGGCGCAGACCGCAGACCTGCTCAAGGTGACCCGCCCGTCGATCAAGGGCGACATCGCGAACCTGCGGGCCCTCGGCGAGAACCTCAACAAGCCGTCGAACACCAAGACCTTCGAGGAGTTCCTGTCCACCTCGCCGGCCAAGATCGCCCAGATCACCCGCACGGCGACGTACGGCTCCTGGTTCAACTTCTACATGTGCGACTTCAGCGGCACGGTCGTCGTCCCCGCCCCGGTCAAGGGCGCGCCCGCCGTCAAGGTCCCGGTCAGCAAGCCTGCCGGCCTCAACGCAGCGAGGTGCTCGTGAGCATCCCCTTCCGCGAGCGCAACCCGGTCCCCATCGGGGCAGCCGGCCTGACCATCATCGCCATCCTGCTGCTCCTGGCCTTCAACATCGACAAGCTGCCGGTCATCGGCGGCGGCGACCACTTCAGCGCGGCCTTCAGCGAGGCCGGGGGGCTGAAGAAGGGCGATGACGTCCGCATCGCCGGCGTCAAGGTCGGCAAGGTCGACGGCGTCGACCTCGCCGGCGCGCACGTGCAGGTCGACTTCACCGTCACCGAGCCGGTCCGGTTCGGGCGCGACAGCGGTGCGTCGGTGCGGATGCAGACCCTGCTCGGCCAGAAGTACCTCTCGCTCGAGCCCGCCGGCAGCGGACAGCTCAAGGAGCACAGCGAGATCCCGCTCGAGCGGACCGTCTCCTCCTACGACATCGTCGACGCCTTCTCCGACCTCACGACCACCACCGAGGAGATCGACACCGACCAGCTGGCCAGGTCCCTGACCACGCTGTCGGACACGTTCAAGGACAGCCCGCCCCACGTGAAGGCCGCGCTCGACGGCCTGTCCCGGCTCTCGCGCACCATCGCCTCCCGCGACGGGGAGCTGAAGAAGCTGCTCGCCTCGGCCAACAGCGTCAGCGGCACCGTCGCCCAGCGCAACAAGGCTGTCGAGTCGATCATCAAGGACGCCGACCTGCTCATGGTCGAGCTGGACAAGCGCCGCGACGACATCCACACGCTGTTCACCAACACCTCCGCGATGGCCCAGCAGCTCACCGGCCTGGTCCGCGACAACCGCGCCCAGCTCAAGCCCGCCCTCGACCAGCTGACCCAGGTGCTCGCGGTGCTGCAGAAGCACGAGCAGGACCTCGACCGGACCATCGCGGCCATGGCGCCGTTCACGAGGCTGTTCGCCAACGTGCTCGGCAACGGCCGCTGGTTCGACACCTACATCCAGAACATGACCACCCCCGTCGCCGTGGGAGGCCACTGATGGTCCGTATGCCGCATCCTCGCCTCCCGCGCGTCCCGCGCCTCGGGCTGGTGCCCAAGGTGGTCGCCGCGCTCACCGTCGTGGCGCTGGCGGCCGGCGCCTATGCCTTCTGGCCGCGCCACCACGACATCCAGGTCACCGGGGAGTTCACCCGCGCCGTGGGGTTGTTCCCCGGCTCTGACGTGCGCATCCTCGGGGTCAAGGTCGGCAAGGTCACCGAGGTCACCCCGGTCGGCGACAAGGTCCGCGTCCGGTTCCAGTACGACGCCAAGTACCGGGTGCCCGCGGACGCGAAGGCGGCCGTGGTGGCCCCCTCCCTGGTCAGTGACCGCTACGTCCAGCTGCTGCCGGCCTACACCGGTGGCCCGGTGATGCGCAGCGGCGCACGCATCCCCCTCGACCACACTGCCGTTCCGGTCGAGCTGGACCGCATCTCCAAGAGCCTGGACGACCTGCTCGTGGCCCTCGGCCCCACGGGAGCGAACAAGGACGGTGCGCTCCAGGACCTGCTGCACACCGGCGCGAAGAACCTCGACGGCCAGGGCCAGGCGATCCACGACACCAACCACGACCTGAGCCTGGCCCTGCAGACCCTCTCCGGCGGGCGGGGCGACCTGTTCGGCACGGTCAAGAACCTGCAGTCCTTCACCACCATGCTCGCCACCAACGACCAGCAGGTCCGCCGGCTCAACTCCGACCTCGCCAGCGTCTCCGACCAGCTCGACGGGGAGCGGGACGACCTGGCGGCCGCCCTGAAGAACCTTGCGGTCGCCCTCAACGAGGTCAGCTCGTTCGTGCACGACAACCGTGCCGGACTGACCAAGAACATCGACCAGCTCGCCTCCGTGACCGGCACCGTCGCCAAGCAGCGCGACGCCCTCGCCGAGACGCTGACCAACGCGCCGGTCGCCCTGAGCAACCTGCAGAACGCCTACAACCCGACCACCGGCACCCTCGACACCCGCGCCAACATCGGTGAGAACCTCAGCGAGCTCAACCTGCAGACCCTCGTCTGCGGGCTGATCGACCAGGGCAACCCGGCCGCGAAGGCGATCTGCGCCCAGGTCAAGGCACTCGGGCCCGTCGACGACCTACTCGGCAAGCTGCAGGGCACGGGAGTCAAGCTCCCGCTCAACCTGCTCTCGGCGCTGCCGCAGTCGCAGACCGGCGCGGCCGCCCCAGCCGCGCCCGTCGAGATGCGTGGCGCCGACCCAACCCTCGGTGGCCTGCTCGGGGGAGGCGGCGGCCGATGAGGACCACGACGACTGCCCGAATCACCGACCCGCACGCCGTCCGGGTCCGCCGGGGCGCGACAGCCCTCGCCGTGGGTGCCGCGCTGCTCACCGTCACCGGCTGCCAGGGCGCCTTCGACCTGCCGCTGCCGGGTGGGGCGCCCAAGGGCGGCCCCGTCATCCACGTGACGGCGGAGTTCGCGGACGTGCTCGACCTCGTGCCGCAGTCCTCGGTCAAGGTCGACCAGGTCACCGTCGGCTCGGTGGAGAAGATCGAGCTCAACGGCTGGACCGCGCGGGTCACCATGAAGCTGCCCAAGGACGTCAAGCTCCCGGACAACGCCGTCGCTGAGCTCAAGCAGACCTCGCTGCTGGGGGAGAAGTACGTCGCACTGTCCGCCCCTGCGGCATCGGCGCCCGAGGGCCACCTCGGCGACGGCGACAACATCCCCCTCGACCGCACCGGTCGCAACCCTGCGGTCGAGGAGGTGCTGAGCGCGATGTCGTTGCTGCTCAACGGCGGTGGTGTGGCGCAGCTCAAGACGATCGAGACCGAGCTCAACAAGGCCATGAACGGCAACGAGGTCCAGATCCGCGACGTCATCAAGCAGCTCGACACCTTCGTCGGCGGACTCGACGAGCAGAAGTCCGAGATCGTCCGCGCCATCGACAACATCGACAAGCTCTCCGCCAAGCTCGCAGCCCAGAAGGACGACCTCGCCGCGGCCATCGAGGCCCTGCCGAAGGGCCTGAAGATCCTGGCCGACCAGCGCCAGCAGCTCGTGCAGATGCTCCAGGCGCTCAGCCGGCTGGGCGCCGTCGGCACCCACGTCATCGAGGCCAGCAAGGACGACACCAGGGCCAACCTCGAGGCCCTGCAGCCGATCCTGGCCCAGCTCACCAAGGCCGGTGACAACCTGCCGAAGTCGCTCCAGCTGCTGCTGACCTACCCCTTCTCCGACGGCACCCTCGGCGCCATGAAGGGCGACTACACCAACATGTCGGCAGACCTCGACCTCAACCTGGCGAACCTGCTGGGCAACCTGTCGAAGTCCGCGCCCACTCCGGGTGGCACGCCGACCGGTCCCGGCGGCCTCCCCAGCCTGCCGTTGCCCACCCCCAGCCTGCCGAGCCTGCCCGGCCTGCCCGGTCTGCCGGGCGGCGGGTCGAGCAGCTCGTCCAGCTCGACCTCGGGCGGGCTGTGCCCGCCGATCTGCCTCTCGAGTCAGCAGGCGTCGTCCTCCAGCTCGGACGGGTCCTGGCGCTCGCTCTACGGAGGTGGAGCATGATCCGGCTCGGGGTGAAGCTGCAGCTGCTGGCGTTCCTGCTCATCACGCTGCTCACCGTGGCGCTGCTGTCGGCCAAGTACGTCGGCCTCTACGACCGCGTCCTGGGCGGGCAGTACCACGTCACCGCCGACTTCGCGCAGTCCGGCGGCATCTTCGTCGGCTCCGAGGTCTCCTACCGGGGGGTCACCGTCGGCCGGGTCGACCGGCTGAGCCTGTCCAGGGACGGCGTGCTCGTCGACGCGAAGATCAAGCGCGGCGTGAAGATCCCGAAGGACACCAAGGTCGTGGTGGAGAACCGCTCCGCGGTCGGCGAGCAGTACCTCGACTTCCAGCCCCGCACCGACGCCGGCCCGGTCCTGCAGGACGGCGACCGCGTCCCACGCAAGGACACCGCCTACCCGCTGCGCGTGGACACCCTGCTGCTCGACCTCGACCACACCATCAACTCGGTCGACCAGCAGGACCTGCGCACCGTCGTCGACGAGCTCGGGACCGCGTTCGCCGACGGTGGCACCGACCTGCAGCGACTGCTGGACAGCGGCGACCGGCTGACCCGTTCGGCAACCGAGGCCCTTCCCGAGACGGTCAAGCTCATCGACGACGGACGGATCGTGCTCGACACCCAGCGTGACACCGCCGGGCAGATCACGACGTTCGCGCGCAACTTCGCCGACCTCACCAAGACCCTCAAGGACTCCGACCCCGACCTGCGGCTGGTGCTCGACCGCGGCGCGATCGCCTCGAGCGAGCTGCAGAGCCTGATCAAGGACAACCAGGGCAACCTCGCCGCCCTGCTGGCCAACCTCATCACCATCGGGCAGGTGACCACCTCGCACCTCGACGGGATCCAGCAGCTGCTCGTCACCTACCCCGACGTCGTGGCGGGCGGCTACACGGTGGTCCCCGGCGACGGCACCGCCCACTTCGGCCTGGCGCTCGCCCAGAACCCACCGGTGTGCACGCAGGGCTACGGCGGCACGAAGCGCACCGACCCCTCGCAGACGACCAACCTGCCGCCGGTCAACACCAGCGCCCGCTGCACCGCCCCCCGCGGGTCGGCGACCAGCGTGCGCGGCGCACAGAACGCGCCGGGTCCCTCGCGGAGCACGAACTCGACTGTTCCGCTCGCTTTCGGCGACCAACCCGTATCCCCGGGCCTGGCTGCTTCGTTGGGCACGACGACACCACAGGTCTCGGTGCCCCTCCCGCCGGGAGGTGAGGGCGGCGACTCCTCGTGGCTGTGGATCATGAAGGAGGCTGCTCGATGAGCACGATCACCACCCCCGCCGGGAGGGCGGTGCAGGCAGGCAGGCGCAGCGTGCCCCTGCCCCACGCGGCGGTCGCACGGATCACTCCGAAGATGGTGTGGGCCCTTGCTGCCCTCGCCCTGCTCGCCTCGCTCGCCCTCGGGGCGACCAAGGGCCGGGAGTGGTATGCCGCGCGGCAGGCCGAGCAGGCCAACGCGGCCGCGCTCGCGGCCGCCAAGCAGCTTGCGGTCAACTTCGTCACGGTGGACTACCAGCACGTCGACGCCGACACCGCGCGCGTCAAGGACGGCGCGACGGGCGACTTCCTCAAGAGCTACTCGAGCTCGATGGCCGACCTCAAGAAGGTGCTGGTCGCCAACAAGACCGTCTCGAGCGTCAAGCGAACCGAGGCCGCCATCGTCTCCGGCGACGGCGACTCGGCGGTCGCGCTCGTCGGCGTGGTTGCGCCGACGAAGAACACCGCGGTGCCGAACGGTGAGACGAAGACCTACCGGATGCGCCTCGAGCTGCGCACGGTCGGCGACGAGTGGAAGGTGGAGAACCTTGAGTTCGTCGGCTGACCTCAAAGTCCGTACCCGCCCGCGGGTGGCGGGGCAGCGGTCCCGCGCACGCGGCATACCGAGCACTCCTGCCGCACCGGAGCGGAAGGCGACGCGCACCCCACTGCGCCAGCGCCTCGGCGCGCTCAAGCCGTCCCCAGGCACGCAGACGGTGGCCGAGCAGGCAGGGCGCCGACGGTGGGTCGCCCCGGTGACCGCCCTGGTCGTCGCACTCGCCGTGCTCGGGGTCCTCCTTGGACTGAGCCTGCGCGATCCCGGTGCCCAGCAGGCGGCCCAGCGCGCCGCGGCCAGCCAGGCGCGGACCTCCGTCGAGCAGATGCTGAGCTACAACTACAAGACCATCGACAAGCAGGCGGCCCAGATCGAGACCCTGCTGACGGGGTCGTTCAGGTCCGAGTTCACCAAGGCCATGGACACCGACATCAAGCCGCTCGCGGTCAAGAACCAGACCGTCGTGCAGGCCCGCGTATCCGACGTCGGTGTGATGAGCGCGACCCCGACCACGGTGAAGGTGCTGGTGTTCGTCAACCAGGCCAAGGTCGGCGCCGACAGCAAGCAGCCGGCCGTCGACCAGAACCGGGTGATCGCCACCATGTCCAAGGTCGGCGACAGGTGGCTGGTCAGCAAGGTCGACGCCTTCTGACCCGCACGGCCATTTCCGAGGGTCTGCTGCGCCGTTGTGCTTGACGCCGGGCCTGCCGTCCGTCACCATCGTCTGCGTCGAAACAGCCGCGTGGCTTGTGGCCACGGTGAGACTCCCGTCGACGGCCGTGGCGTGACCCGGCTGGACACGGTTGGACGACCCTGCCCTGATGCGTGTATGCTCTTCCTTTGCGCTGCCCTCTGTCGTCGACCCCGCTCTGAGACCCCCGCCCTTCGCCGTGCCCTCCGGCACGGTCCACGGCGTCCCGGTTCCGGTCGAGGCCGCATGCCGGTGGCTGGCGCGGCATAGGTATCTCACCAGGCCCGTGGAAGGACCCCTCCTTGGCTGCCTCGCGCAACGCGACTCAGACTGTGTCCACCGCACGGACGGCTTCCGGCCGTCTGTCCTTCGCGAAGATTCGCGAACCCCTCGAGGTCCCCGACCTCCTCGCCCTCCAGACGGAGAGCTTCGACTGGCTGCTCGGCAATGAGCGCTGGCAGGCCCGTGTCGCTGCGGCCAAGGCCGAGGGCCGGGGCGACGTCCCCGACCGCTCCGGCCTCGAGGAGATCTTCGAGGAGATCTCCCCCATCGAGGACTTCAGCGGCTCGATGTCGCTGTCGTTCCGTGACCACCGCTTCGAGGAGGTCAAGTACTCCATCGAGGACTGCAAGGAGCGCGACCAGACCTACGCCGCGCCCCTGTTCGTCACCGCCGAGTTCATGAACACCACGACGGGCGAGATCAAGAGCCAGACCGTGTTCATGGGTGACTTCCCGCTCATGACCGAGCGCGGCACCTTCATCATCAACGGCACCGAGCGCGTGGTCGTCTCCCAGCTGGTCCGCAGCCCGGGCGTCTACTTCGAGCGCACGCCCGACAAGACCTCCGACAAGGACGTCTACACCTCCAAGATCATCCCGAGCCGCGGCGCGTGGCTGGAGTTCGAGATCGACAAGCGCGACATGGTCGGCGTGCGCGTCGACCGCAAGCGCAAGCAGTCCGTGACCGTGCTGCTCAAGGCGCTCGGCTGGACCGAGGCGCAGATCCTCGAGGAGTTCGGCGACTACGAGTCGATGCGCCTGACCCTCGAGAAGGACCACACCGCCGGCCAGGACGACGCGCTGCTCGACATCTACCGCAAGCTGCGCCCGGGCGAGCCGCCCACCCGCGAGGCCGCCCAGACCCTGCTGGACAACCTCTACTTCAACCCCAAGCGCTACGACCTGGCCAAGGTCGGCCGCTACAAGATCGACCGCAAGCTGGGCGTGGACGCC
>DASUKI010000071.1:0-2146 GCA_036278855.1 Pedococcus sp. | reverse complement strand
GACGGCACCGTCGTCGAGCACGGTGCCATGCTTGCACAGCGGGTGCGCCGGCTCAGGTCGACCCGCTCACACGGCTGGGAGGTGGGGCGTTCGATGGGGGTGAGCCTGCCTGCATTCCAGACCCTCGTCGACGCGCACTGGCGTGACGTCGCCCGTCTCGCCCACGCGCTGGCCGGACCTGTCGACGGCGACGACGTGGCCCAACAGGCGTGGACGAAGGCGCTGGCGGCCTACCCGTCACTGCGGTCTGCGAGGAACCTGCGCGGCTGGCTGCTCACGATCACGCACCGGTGCGCCATGGACGCGCACCGGGGACGGGCCCGCCGAGCGGTGCCCCACGAGGACGTGGCGTCACTGGCGAGCGCGGTACCCGCCGTGCCAGCAGCGGACGCCGCACTGCCCGACGAACCGCTGTGGCGACTCGTCGACGCCCTGCCGGAGCGACAGCGCGCAGCGGTCGTCCTCAAGTACGTCACCGACCTCGACCACCCGACCATCGCCGCCATCCTGGGCACCTCGCCCGCCATGAGCCGGCGCCTCGTGAGCGATGCACTCGCGACCCTGCGGAAGGACCTGACATGACCGACCCCACCGACCTGCTCACGGCCTTCGAGCCCGTCGTGCAGCCGCCCCGACTGCCCTCGTCCGACGTCTCCTACGCGGTGGAAGACACTGCCATCGGCCGGATGCTCTTGGCCCGCAACGACTCTGGTGCGTTGGTCGCCTCGTCGTTCGTACCCGACGACGCGGCGGAGCAGCACCTTCTCCAGCGGCTGAGCACGAGGGTCTCGCCGCGCGTGCTGCGTCAACCGAGGGACCTCGACGAGGCCCGCCACCAGCTCGAGGAGTTCCTGGCAGGTCGGTCTCACGGCTTCACGCTGCGCACCGACCTGGCCCTCGCCTCCGACTTCCAGCGCGTCGTGCTGCCACGGCTCGCGGGGACCGTGTCCTACGGGCAGCGGGCCACCTACGGCCAGCTCGCCGCCGCGGTGGACCGGCCGCGGGCCGCCCGTGCGGTCGGGACCGCCCTGGGAAACAACCCCCTGTGCGTGGTGGTGCCGTGTCACCGCGTGGTCGCGTCCAGTGGGGCACTGACCGGGTATGCCGGTGGGCTGGCTGCCAAGCGCTACCTCCTGGACCTCGAGGCGAGCCACTGACGTGACGCGGTCCGACCGACGGCTCAGGGCGGGGATTGCCTCCCCACGCGGAGCGGCTCCGCCCCCGGCCTGGACAAGGTGAGCAGTGCCCGCTGGATGAAGCGATGGTCCTCGACCTGGTCCTCGACGGCCTGCATCCGCTCGGCCACCTGGTGCTCCGGTGCGTCACCGACGAGGTCCACCGCCGCCACGAGGAAGATCCGGTCCGGCCCGACGAACTCCAGGTGCAGGAACGTGACGCTCTCGATCTCCGGCCGGTCGAGGAGCCGCGCCAACGCCCGCTCGCGCGTCTGCGGGCTGACGACCTCGCCGGTCAGGAAGTCGCGGTTGCGCTCGATGAGGAACACGGCGACGAAGCCGAGCAGGACCCCGACCAGGATCGAGCCGGCCGCGTCGTAGGCCGGCTGGCCCGTCGCCTGGTGCAGCGCGAGCCCGCTGCCGGCGATGACCAGGCCCACCAGGGCCGCCAGGTCCTCGAGGAAGACGGCGCGCAGCGTGGGGTTCGAGGTGCGGCCGATGTACCGGAGCGGGTGCAGGCCGACCTCCGAGGCCGCACCCCTGGCCTGGCGCACGGCCTGGAGGAAGGAGGCTCCCTCGAACACGAACGCGACGGCCAACACGACGTAGCCGACGACGTAGTCCGAAGCCTCCTCCCCGGCCCCCAGCTGCTGCACGCCGTGCGCGATCGAGACGGCTGCACCGACGCTGAAAAGCCCGAACGCCGCGAACATGGACCAGACGTAGGCCTCCCGGCCGTGGCCCAGGGGGTGGGCCTTGTCCGCCGGCCTCGCCGCACGGCGCTCCGCCACGAGCAGGAACACCTCGTTGCCGGTGTCCGCCCACGAGTGGGCGGCCTCCGCGACCAGGGAGGCCGAGCCGGTGAGGGCGGCGGCGACGCTCTTCGCGACGGCGATGACCAGGTTGGCGAACAGGGCCACCAGCACGGTGACCGTGCTCTCGGACCGCTGGTCCGTCGCCTCGGTGTTGAG
>DASUKI010000070.1:0-2470 GCA_036278855.1 Pedococcus sp. | reverse complement strand
GGGCTGATGGACCGCCTCCTCGACCCCTCCCCGGACGACCCGCTGCTCGAACGACGACCCGCACCCGACCACGGCCGCCGGGCGACCGCGCGGGCGGGCGTGCGAGCGGCCGTGGGAGCGGGTGTGGGAGCGGGTGTGGGAGCGGGAGGCACGGTGGCGGCCGGTCTGGCGAGCCTCGCGGTCCGCGGGTTCGCCCCACGCCACCCGATGGCGACCCGCCCCCAGACGGTGCGGCGCACCGTCGTCCAGCGGGTGGTCCCCGCAGCCCGCCTCCGTGCGCTGTGCCGGGCCACCGGCGCGCACACCCACGAGGTGGTGCTCGCCGTCGTGGGCGAGACCCTGGCGCGTGCCCTGGCCGGCACCGGGCTGGTCGACGCCGGTCGACCGCTGCGGGTCATGGTGCCGGTCGCCGTGCGGCGTCCCCGGCTGGACCGCGTGTTCGGCAACTGGACCGGGGCGGTCGCCCTCGACCTCGACCTGCGAGCGTGCGACTTCGCGAGCAGGCTCGAGCAGGTGCAGCGGGAGGTCCGCCGGTGCACCCGGCGGGGCGAACCGCAGGCGGCCCACGTCGTCATGCAGGTCATGGGGCACCTGCCGGCTCCCTTGCGCGGCCGGGTTGCCCGGCTGGTCTATGCGAGCCGCTTCTTCGGGGCGATCGTGTCGTTCATGCCGGCCGCTCGTGGCGAGCGGTGGTTCGCCGGGGCGAAGGTGCGCTCGATCTGCCCCGTGGTGCCGCTGGGCGACGGCATCCCCCTCGGCGTGGGCGTGGTCGTCTCCGGCGGGTGCGCGGCCTTCGGGTTCCTCCTCGACCGCGAGCTGGGCGTCGCCCGGGCAGGGTTGGCGGGCACCC
Source organism: Pedococcus sp. (assembly GCA_036278855.1). Classification (GTDB taxonomy): domain Bacteria; phylum Actinomycetota; class Actinomycetes; order Actinomycetales; family Dermatophilaceae; genus Pedococcus. Next base: position 1,620 of record DASUKI010000070.1, on the reverse strand, counting down.
TCGACCAGGTCGTCGCGGACGCCCTGGCGGAGGTGGGCTGAGTTGGCGCCCGCGGTGTGGTTCGTCGGCGTGCCCGCGGCCGTCGGTGCCGCCGCGTCCTTCGGTGGGGCCGGGCTGCTCCAGCACCACGCGACACACCGGGTCCCGGAACGCGAGCCGATGAACGCCGCCCTCCTGCGTGACCTCCTGAGCCTCCCCGCCTTTCGGTTCAGCCTGCTTGCGGCCGTCGTGGGGTTCGCCCTGCAGGTGGTTGCGCTGCACGCGGCACCGCTGCCGGTGGTGCAGCCCCTCCTGGTCACGGGAGTGATGTTCTACCTGGGCTACGCCGCCCTCTTGCTGCACCGCCCCATGGACTCCGGGCTGGTCACCGGTGCGGCGCTGGCGGTGGCTGGTCTCGCCGGCTTCCTCCTCGTCGCCTCCCCCTCGGCCGGGTCGGCCTCGATGAGCGGCGCGGTGGTGCTTCCACTGGGTGTCGGGCTGGCCGGCCTGGTGCTGGCAGCGCTGTGGGCGGCCGCCCGGGTCCCCCGACGGCTGCGGCCGCTGCCGCTCGCGGCGGCCACTGCGGTCTGCTACGGCATCACGGCGGCCCTGGTCCGCTCGCTGACCAGCATCTCCCCGATGAGCGTGGCCGCGGTGGTCCAGCACTGGCAGCTGTACGCCGTGGCGGTGGTGGGACCGCTGGGCTTCCTGCTCAACCAGAACGCCTTCCAAGAGGGCCGCCTCGGCTCCGTCGCCGTCGCCGTCATCACCGTCGGCGACCCCCTGGTGTCGATCAGCCTGGGCATCGCGTGGTTCGACGACACGCTCCGCTCCGGGGCGTGGCCGGTGCTCGGCGAGGTCGCCACGCTGGCCGTCATGGCCGGTGGCATCGTGCTGTTGACCGCTCGGGCGCAACAGGTCGCGGAGGCGATCCGGTTGCAGGCAAAGGGCAGGCGCAGGTGACGACGCTGGCCGGGGCGTGCGCCGTGGTCACCGGTGGCTCGTCGGGGATCGGGTTGGCCACGGCGCAGCTCCTGCGGGCCCGGGGCGCCGAGGTGTGCCTGCTGGCGCACGACCGGGCCAGGCTCGAGGCCGCGGCGCGTGAGGTCGGCGCGGACCCGCTGTCCGCCGACCTCGGCGACAGCGACGACACCGAGCGAGCAGCAGCCAGGCTGGTCGACCTGCGGCCCGACGTGGTCGTCCACTGCGCCGGCGTCGGTCTCCAGCAGGCCCCCGACCGCACCCGCCCCGAGGAGCTGCGGCGGCTGCTCGAGGTCAACCTCGTCGCGGCGACGACCCTCACCGCAGCAGTCCTGCCGGCCATGGAGGCGCGTGGCACCGGTCACCTCGTCTTCGTCACCTCGGTCGCCGGTCGGCTCGGGGTCGGTGACGAGCCCGCCTATAGCGCCACCAAGGCGGCCCTGGACGCCTACGCGACGTCGGTCGCGGCGCACTGCCGGCCACGCGGCATACGGGTCACCACGGTCGTCCCCGGGGTGGTGGACACGGCGTTCTTCACCCGTCGTGGGGCGCCGTACGCGCGCCGGTTCCCGCGCCCGGTGCCTGCCGCGCTCGTGGCGGCGAGGCTGGTCGCCGGGGTCGAGCACGACCGCACCGAGGTGGTGGTGCCCCGGTGGCTGC
>DASUKI010000069.1:0-3016 GCA_036278855.1 Pedococcus sp. | reverse complement strand
CTCTGAGAACCTCACGATGGCGCGCTCCGCCTCGCTCAAGCCGATCGAGGACATCGGCAACGAGATGGGGCTGGGCAGCCACCTGCTCGAACCGTACGGCCGACACGTGATGAAGGTCAGCCTGGACGCCATCTCGGAGCTGGCGGACCAGCCGCGGGCCAAGTACGTCGTGGTGACCGCCGTGACACCGACGCCGCTCGGCGAGGGCAAGACGACGACCACGGTGGGCCTCGGTCAGGCGTTCAAGCACCTCGGAAAGTCGTCGGTCGTCTGCGTCCGGCAACCGTCGATGGGTCCGGCGCTGGGCATCAAGGGCGGCGCCTCCGGCGGTGGCATGAGCCAGGTCGTGCCGATGGAACAGCTGAACCTCCATCTCACCGGCGACATGCACGCCGTGACCGCCGCCCACAACCAGCTCAGCGCCATGCTCGACAACCACCTGTTCCGCGGCAACGCCCTCGGCATCGATCCCCACTCGGTCACGTGGCGCCGCGTGCTCGACGTGAACGACCGGGCGCTGCGTCGCGTCGTGACGGGACTGGGCGGCCGGATGGACGGCGTACCCCGCGAGGCGGGCTTCGACATCACGGCCGCGTCGGAGGTGATGGCGACCCTGGCGCTGACCACCTCGCTGGCCGACCTGCGGGCCCGCCTCGGCCGCATCGTCGTGGGCTACACCCACGACGGCGAGCCGGTGACCGCCGAGCAGCTCCAGGCCGCGGGCGCCATGACCGTGCTGCTGCGGGAGGCGATCAAGCCCAACCTGATGCAGACGATGGAGAACACGCCGGTCCTCGTGCACTGCGGCCCCTTCGGCAACATCGCCACCGGGAACTCCTCGATCATCGCCGACCTGGTCGCGCTGCGGTGCGGTGAGTACGTCGTCACCGAGGCCGGGTTCGGGGCCGACATGGGCGCCGAGCGCTTCTTCAACATCAAGTGCCGCACGTCCGGGGAGCGACCCGACGCGGCCGTGGTCGTGGCGACGATCCGTGCGCTCAAGGCCCACTCCGGCCGGTACCGCATCGTGGCCGGGAGGCCGCTTCCCCCGGAGCTCCTGGCGGAGAACCCGGACGACGTCCGAGCGGGCGCCACCAACCTGGCCAAGCAGATCGAGAACGTGCGCCGGCACGGGATTCCCGCGGTGGTCGCGGTCAACTCGTTCCCCACCGACCACGCGAGCGAGCACGACGTCGTCCGCGAGGTCGCCGAGGCCGCCGGCGCCAGGTTCGCGGTCTGTGACCACTTCGCTCGAGGCGGTGCCGGCGCGGTCACGCTGGCCGAGGCGGTGGTGGAGGCGGCCGACGAGGCGTCGGACTTCCAGATGCTCTATCCCGACGACGTCGGCCTGAGGGAGAAGATCGAGACCATCGCCCGTGAGATCTACGGCGCCGACGGTGTCGACTACAGCGCGGTCGCGTCGCGGTCCCTGGACACCTACGACCGGGCCGGCTTCGGCGGGCTGCCGATCTGCATGGCCAAGACCCATCTGTCGCTGTCGTCCGACCCCACGCTCAAGGGTGCGCCCACGGGCTGGCGGCTGCCGGTCCGCGAGGTGCGGGCCGCGGTCGGCGCCGGGTTCGTGTACCCGATCTGCGGCGACATGCAGACGATGCCCGGACTCGGCTCGGACCCCGCCGCAGCCCACATCGACATTGACGCCGACGGTGAGGTTGTGGGGTTGTTCTGACCATGTCCGACCAGGCGAGCGCGGAGCCGTCAGTGGCTGACGGTCGGTTGGCCGACCAGCGGTTGACCGACGTCCTCGACGCCTTCGCAGCACATAGCCCCGCTCCCGGTGGCGGTGCCGCGGTCGCGCTCACCGCCGCCCTCGCCGCGGGACTGGTGGCGATGGCCGCGGCGTACGCCGACTCCCCGCCGGAGGGCCTGCCCGAGCGCGCTCATCACCTGCGGGCACGAGCGCTGCAGCTCGCGGACGACGATGCTTCGGCGTACGGCGCCGTCCTCGCCGCTCGCTCCTCGGGGGACCGCGAGACGCTGGGTGGCGCCTGGCGACAGGCGATGGCCGTGCCCCTCGAGGTCGCACGTTGTGCGGCCGAGGCCGCCCGCGACGCGGCCGCCCTCGTGGAGTCGGGCAGGCCATCGCTCCGAGGGGACGCCTCAGCGGGCGCCTGGCTGGCCGAGGCCGCGGCACGGTCCGCGGCACGGCTGGTGGCCATCAACGCGGCCGAGTCCGGTCTGGGCGACGACCTGGCCGAGCAGGCGGCGAGCCTCGCCGACGACGCCGCCGCGTCCGCTCGGAGGACGGCCGAGGCCTGAGTCTGAGCCTGGGTCTTGCTCCGGCTGGGCCGGGTCAGTCGGAGAGGCGCTCGCCGGAGTCGGTGTCGAAGACGTGCACGTTCTGCGGGTCGGTGGTGACGTGGATGACGTCTCCCTTGTGCACCGAGTCGCGGGTGCTCACCCGGACGATGATCGTGTTCGGCGTCCCCTCGACGTCGGAGGTGCCGTAGACGAAGGCGTCCGCACCCAGCTCCTCGACCACGGTGACGTCGACGGGCAGGCCACCATCGCCGGGCGCAACGATCCGCCACGCCTCGGGACGGACACCCACGGTGATGTTGCCGGTCATCCGGCGAGCGGACGTCGCATCCACGGGCACGGCGTACTGGCCGATCTTGGCGACGCCATCAGCGGCGGTGGCCTTGATGAGGTTCATCTGCGGGGAGCCGATGAAGCCCGCGACGAAGAGGTTGGCCGGCTTGTCGTAGAGCCGCAACGGGGTGTCGACCTGCTGGAGCACACCGACGTCCATCACCGCGACCCGGTCCCCCATCGTCATCGCCTCGATCTGGTCGTGGGTGACGTAGACCGTGGTGACGCCGAGGTCGGCCTGCAGCTTGGCGATGTCGGTACGGGTCTGGACCCGCATCTTGGCGTCCAGGTTCGACAGCGGCTCGTCCATGCAGAACACCTGCGGGTTGCGCACGATCGCCCTGCCCATCGCGACCCGCTGGCGCTGTCCGCCCGACAACGCCTTGGGCTTGCGCGCGAGGTA
>DASUKI010000068.1:0-8238 GCA_036278855.1 Pedococcus sp. | reverse complement strand
GGGGTCTGCGGCTCGGACACCCACTACTTCGACCACGGGCGGATCGGCCGCTTCGTCGTCGAGTCGCCCCTGGTCCTCGGCCACGAGGCGAGCGGCGTCGTCGAGGGCGTGGGGTCCGACGTCGACCCGGCACGCGTCGGTGAGCGGGTCTCGATCGAGCCGGGCGTTCCCTGCCGCCAGTGCGTGCAGTGCCTCGGCGGGCGGTACAACCTCTGCCCCGACATGGTCTTCCACGCCACCCCACCGGTGGACGGCTCGCTCGCCGAGCTCGTCGTCATCCACCAGGCTTTCGCCCACCCCGTGCCCGACTCGGTGAGTGACGAGGAGGCGGCGCTGCTCGAGCCGCTGTCGGTCGGCATCTGGGCGTGCCGCAAGGGTGAGGTCGGACCCGGCTCGCGTGTGCTCGTCACCGGCGCCGGCCCGATCGGCCTGGTCTGCATCCAGGTGGCCCGCGCCTGCGGCGCGAGCGAGGTGGTGGTCACCGACCTGAACGCCGAACGGCTCGGCGTCGCAACGGAGCTCGGGGCCACCGGCACCATCGCGTCGGGTTCCGTCGCGCTCGACGACTGGTATGCCGGTCGGCCGGCTCCCGAGGTGCTCCTCGAGTGCTCGGGGCACGCCGGGGCGACCGTGGACGCCATCCGGGTCCTGGCGCCGGCAGGCCGGGCGGTCCTCGTCGGCATGGGGGGCGACGAGCTCGCGCTGCCCCTGTCCGTCGTGCAGGAACGCGAGCTCGTGGTGACGGGCACCTTCCGATACGCCAACACCTGGCCCACCGCGATCGGGCTCGTCGGGTCCGGCCAGGTGGACCTCGCGCGCCTGGTCACCGGCCGCTTTCCGTTGACGGAGAGTGCGGCCGCACTCACCGCCGCCCGCGACACCCCCGGGGCCATCAAGGCCGTCATCAACCCACAGGAGTGAGCCGATGTCGACGATGAGGGGTGTTCGGCTGCCGGGCAACAGCACGGTCGAGCACGTCGAGCTGGAGGTCCCCCGGCCCGGTCCCGGACAGGTCCTGCTGCGGATGCGCGCGTCGTCGATCTGCGGCAGTGACATCCGCGCCATCTACCGCGAGCACCTCGGCCACGGGGCCGAGGCCTACCGCGGGGTCGTCGCCGGCCACGAGCCGTGCGGCGAGGTCGTGCAGCTCGGCCCCGGCACGCGCCGGCTGTCGGAGGGCGACCGGGTCGTGGTCTACCACATCGCGGGCTGCGGGATGTGTCGCGAGTGCCGACGCGGCTACCAGGTCGCGTGCCTCTCGTCGTTCCGGGCGGCCCACGGCTGGCAGCGGGACGGCGGCCACGCCGAGTTCATGCTCGCGGAGGAGGCGTCGTGCATCCTGCTCCCCGAACCGCTCACCTTCCTCGACGGGGCGCTGGTCTCCTGCGGGTTCGGAACGGCGTACGAAGGGCTGCTGCGCGGTGGGGTCGGCGGTCGCGACCGGCTGCTCGTGACCGGCCTCGGACCGGTCGGGCTGGCGGCCGCCATGCTCGGGAGGGCGCTCGGCGCCACCACCGTCATCGGGTCCGACGCCTCACCCGAGCGAGTCGCGCTGGCCCTGCAGCTCGGACTGGTCGACACGGCGGTGGGGCCGGGGGAGCTGGACGATGCCGTCCGCGAGGGCACCGGTGGGCGCGGTTGTGAGGTCTCCCTCGACTGCTCGGGCAACCCCGCGGCCCGTGAGTCCGCGCTGCGGAACACCAGGTCGTGGGGACGCTGCGTCCTCGTCGGGGAGGGCGGTCACATCGACTTCGCCGTCTCCGACCTGTTGATCCACAAGCAGGTCGCACTCCACGGGTCGTGGGTGACCTCGCTGCTGCACATGGAGGAGCTGCTCGAGCTGCTCGTCCGCTGGGACCTGCACCCCGAGGAGGTGGTGACCCATCGCTACCCGCTCAGTGACGCCGGCGCGGCATACCAGGTTGCGGATGCCGGCCAGTCCGGCAAGGTGACCCTCGTGATGGAGGACTGATGGCCGTCGCCCAGCGCACCCTCGTGGCGGGGGTCGACTCCTCGACGCAGTCGTGCAAGGTCGTCGTCTGCGACGCGGCGACCGGTGAGGTGGTCCGGAGCGGGCGGGCAGCGCACCCCGACGGCTCGGAGGTGCACCCCGACCGCTGGTGGGAGGCCTACCAGCGCGCGACCGCCGACGACCTGCTGGCAGGGGTGTCGGCGATCGCGGTCGGCGGCCAGCAGCACGGCATGTGCGCCCTCGACGAGGCGGGGGCGGTGGTGCGAGAGGCGTTGCTGTGGAATGACACCCGCTCGGCCAGTGCTTCGCGCGAGCTCACCGAGGAGCTCGGTGGGGTCGAGGCATGGGTGGAACGGACCGGGATGTCACCGCTGCCGAGCTTCACCGTCACCAAGGTGCGCTGGCTGTCCGAGCACGAGCCCGAGAACGCCGCGCGGGTGGCGGACGTGGTCCTGCCCCACGACTGGCTCACCGGCCAGATCCTCAAGCAGGGCAACGGTTTCGAGCGCTGGGTCACCGACCGCGGTGATGCGTCGGGGACCTGTTACTTCGACTCCGTGGAGGATGCGTACCTGCCCGACCTGCAGCGCCTGGCCTTCGGCCGGGAGTTCGGGACGCCCGAGGTGCTGGCGCCGAACGCGATCGCGGGTCGCACCTCCTCCGGAACGGTCGTCGCGCCGGGCACGGGGGACAACGCCGGCGCCGCTCTCGGGCTTGGGCTCGAGCGCGGCGACGTCGTGGTGTCGCTGGGGACCAGCGGTGCCGTCTTCGCCGACGCGGCCGAGCCGGTGCGCGACGAGCGCGGGCTGATCGCGTCGTTCGCGAGCGCGTCCGGTGCGCACCTGCCCCTGATGGCGACACTCAACGCCGCCCGGGTGCTCACGGCGGCGGCGGCGCTGCTGGGGACCGACCTCGGCGGGCTGGACCGACTGGCGCTGGCGGCTGCTCCCGGTGCCGCCGGGCTGACCCTGCTGCCCTACCTCGACGGGGAACGCAGCCCGAACCTGCCCGACGCCACGGGGACGCTCGGCGGCCTCACCCGCACGAACGCAACCCCCGAGAACCTCGCGCGGGCCGCGGTCGAGGGGATGCTCGCGAACCTGGTCGCCGGCGTGGACGACCTGCGCCACCTCGGACTGCCGGTCGAACGGGTCGTCCTCATCGGCGGGGCGTCGGCATCCGCGGCGGTGCGGGCGGTGGCTCCCGGGCTGTTCGGGGTGCCGGTGGCCGTGCCCGAGCCGGGAGAGTACGTCGGGCTCGGGGCTGCGCGCCAGGCCGCGTGGGCACTGTCCGGGGAGGCTGCGGCGCCGTCGTGGCCGGTGCGGGTGGAGGCCACCCTGGAGCCACCCGCGGGAACCGAGGGACGGCGGGTGCTGGACCGCTATGCGGCCCTGCTCACAACGGTCCACGGCTCCTGACCCCCCGGTCGTCCCGCGAATGTGGACCGGGTCAGCGGACGACGCGGGTGTCCCGGTAGTAGTGCCGCAGGATCGTGGCGTAGCCGTGCCCAGACCGCGCGAGGTCGCGCGAGCCGTACTGCGACATCCAGTTGCCGTCCTGCCACGCCCCGCACGCGGTACCGGTGGAGCAGTAGTGGGCCTGCAGGATGTTGCCGCTGCGCGTCAGGCGCACCCCCCAGGTCGCGTCCACGGCACGGTTGGTGGCCGCGGTCGCCGAGCCGGGGCGGTACACCTGGTCACCGGTGTCGTCGCGGACGTCGTAGCAGTGCCCGCCAGGGGTGCGACGAGTCGAGTGCACCGCCCAGTACCACGCGTAGCTCTTTGTGGCCATGGCGCCGGCCTTCAGTGACTCCTGCGGCCAGCTCGAGATCCACTCGTTGGGCAGCACGTTCTTGACGTAGGCCTTGAAGCCGACCCGGTCCACGCGTCCGAGGTGGACCCGGTAGACGAGGATCGTGCTCGGCAGCCGGGTGTTGGTGCCGTCGGTCTTGCACCCGGTCGGCGCGGGGTTGTTGCTGAGGAAGCGGTGCGAGGCGTTGTCGTTCTTCAGCACGGTCCGCAGGTTCCCGCGGGCACCCGGCCTGAAGTCCTGGTAGGCACCGGCGAAGTTGCTGTTGTAGTAGACCCGCACCGTGTGCCCCGACCTGTTCCACACCGAGGCGGCATTGTTCTTCACGCACAGGCCGCGACCACGCCCGCGGCCCTTGAACTCATAGCAGGTCGGCTGGGTCGTGCCGTAGTCGTCGACCGACCCCTTGAAGTCGGACACCGAGCCCTGCTCGTTGCTGTTGTAGTAGTAGCAGAACTCTCCGCTGCCACACCGGCCGTCGCGCGAGGCGGCCTGCGCGGGCGAGACGACCACCACCGGTGTGGCGACGGCTGCGACCAGGCTGACCGTTGTCAGCACCTTGCACCAGAGCTTCACGGTGTCCTCCCGAGACTGTCGGCTCCCTTGACGTTGCAGCGACTGTGACAAGGCGCCGGAATCCGGACAATGGGGAGGACTCCCCCACGAGGTCGGGGCAGGATGGCTGGCATGAGCTACCCGCCACCCATCCACGACCGCGCGACCGGAGAGGTCTCCGCCTGGCTGCGATCCTCCGACTCAGCGCCGGATGTGGTGTACCCCAACGGAAACCGCGTCCGCTACCTCGCCACCGGGGAGTCCACAGGGCGCACCTACGGTCTCTACCACTGGGAGTTCGCCGGACCCCGGAGCGGCCCCGACTCGCACTTCCACAAGACCCTCACCGAGTCGTTCTACGTCCTCACCGGCGAGGTCAGCATCTTCGACGGGAAGGGGTGGAACACCTGCCGTCCCGGGGACTTCGTGCACGTGCCGGCGGGCGGGTACCACGGGTTCCACAACGAGTCCGGCGCCGCGTCGATGCTGCTGCACTTCGCGCCCGGAGCGCCGCGCGAGGCCTACTTCGAGACCTTGGCGCGACTGGCTGCCGGCGAGACGATGACCGGGGCGGAGCGCGACGAGTTCATGAAGTACCACGACAACTACTGGGACGAGGACTGACCGACCAGCGCCTCGAGCTGGAGGCGGGTGGCGAGCCTGACGACCGGGTCGTGGAGGTCGAGCCCGGCCAGGTCGGCGATCCGGTGCATCCGGTAGCGCATCGTGTTGGGGTGGACGTGGATGGCACGTGCGGCGGCCGCGGGCGCGCCCGGGTGGTCCAGCCACGCGGCGAGGGTGACGAGGTGGTCGCTGCCATGGTCGGCGTCGTGCCGCTGCAGCACCTGCAGCGGTCCCAGCGCCTTCGCGGGCAGCGCGGCCACGGCCCGCGCAATGGTCACGCGGGCCCAGAGGGCCTCGTGCTCGGCCACCGGCGTGCCATCTCCCACGACCCGGTCGGCCTCGAGGGCCTCGGCCCGTGAGCGCGCGAGGTCCGAGGGCTGGTATGCCGTGCGGCCGGCTCGCGCGGTCAACGCCAGGGACTCGCGCCGGGCCGCGTCGACCACGGCGCGAAGCCAGCCCCACGCGCCGGGTGACGGGTCGTCGCCGTCGCGCAGCACGGCATACACCCGCTTGTCGAGGTCGGCGATGAGCGGCTGGTTCCACGCGTGCCGCCGCAACACCGACTCCCACAGGTCGAGCAGCCGCTCAGGCGCGTCCTGCGAGCCGAGGGCGACCACGCGCCACGGCCCACGGGGCAACCACTCCTGTGCACCGGAGGCGTTGCCGGACAGGACTCCACGCAACCGGTCGGCCGCGACCCGGCGCGACAGGTCGGCCTGCGCGCGGAGCCGGAGCAGGTGGAGCGCGACCACCGACGACGTCTGGACCAGCTCGGCTACCAAGGGCGCCGGTGGGCGCTCCTCGGCGACCGCCCAGATCGAGCCGAGCCACTCGCCACCCGCACGGACCGGGATGACCAGACGTGGCTTGGTGCCCCCCGACGCCGGCACCCAGATGGGCTCGGACGAACGCGCGAGCCGCCGGAACACGCCCTGGGCGCGGAGGGTTGCGAGCACCTCGTCCGGCACGCGGCGCCCGACGATGGTGGACACGCGGGCGGGGTCGGTGAGGTCCTGGCGCGAGGAGTAGGCGAGCACGCGGGACTGGGCGTCCTCGATCGTGACCGGGGCGTCGACCAGGGCGGCGGCGGCGTCGGCGAGCGCGAACAGGTCGTCCTGCACCGGGGCGTCCTCGCGGCGCCCCGGCCCCACCGCCGCGCGGTCGAGGACGCCGCGCAACAGCCACACGACGTGCGCCCACGACGCGTGCTCGGCGAGCTCGACCAGGGCAAGCCGCTCCCGCCTGGCCCGGTCGCGCACGGTCCGGCGCCGGGCCAGCGATCGCCGCAGCACCAGCCCGCCCGCTCCTGCGGCGGCGGTCCGCCGCACCAGGTCGACTGCCTCCTCCGCGGTCTCGATGCCGACCCCCAGGACCAGGTCCCCGGCCTGGCCGTGGACCCCCTGGGCCAGCTCGGCGATCGTGAGGTCGTCCACCTCCGCGCCCTCGCGCGCCACCCCCAGGGTGAGCAGGCCGCTCAGGGTGCCCACGAGGTCGGTCACGGCCAGCACCCGCCCAGCATGACGCGGCTTGTGACCTAGGCACAAGCGATGGGCACAGATTCATGCTCGTGCAACAAGGCGGCATACCGACTGCGCTGTCACGCTGGACGTATGGCTCCGATCACCGCAGCAGGTCTCCCCGCCCCCCAGCGCGTCGCCGTCGTCGGCGCCGGCATGGTGGGCCTCGCCACCGCCTGGTTCCTCCAGGAGCGGGGCGTCGAGGTGGTCGTCCTCGACCGCGAGGGCGTCGCGGCGGGTTCGTCGTGGGGCAACGCCGGCTGGCTCACCCCCGGGATCGCCACGCCGCTGCCCGAGCCGGCCGTCCTCAAGTACGGTCTGCGCGCGGTGCTGTCCCCCTCCTCACCGGTCTACGTGCCGCCGAGCGCGGACCCGAGGTTCCTCAAGTTCGTCACCGGGTTCACCCGCCACTCGACGATGAAGGCCTGGAAGAAGGCCATGGGCTCGCTGGTGCCGGTCAACGACCTGTCGCTGGAGAGCTTCGACCTGCTCAAGGCTGGTGGGGTGCAGGCCGACACCCACGAGGCGAAGTCGTTCCTCGCGTCGTTCCGCACCGCGCAGGAGCGCACGACCCTCCTTGAGGAGATCGAGCACATCCACGCGGCCGGCCAGCACATCGAGTTCGAGGCGCTCGACGGCGACCAGGCCCGTGCGATCGAGCCGTCGCTGTCCGACGAGATCGGCGCCGCGATCCTGCTCAAGGGGCAGCGGTTCATCAACCCGGGCGAGTTCGTCCATGCGCTCGCCGACTCCGTCAGGGCGCGCGGCGGCAAGGTGGTCGACGGCGCGACCGTCACCGGCGTCCGGGACACCGGCCACGGCGTGGTCGTCAGCACCTCGGAGGGCTCGGTCGAGGAGTTCGACGCGGTCGTGCTCGCCACCGGCGCCTGGCTCGGCCAGCTCGCGCGGCAGTTCGGCGTGCGCAAGGTCGTGCAGGCCGGGCGTGGCTACTCCTTCTCCGTCGAGGTCGACCACGTGCCCAACGGGCCGGTCTACTTCCCGGCCGCCCGGGTCGCCTGCACGCCGATCGGCGAGCGGCTGCGCGTCGCCGGGATGATGGAGTTCCGCAAGCCCGAGGCCGCGCTCGACCAGCGCCGGATCCGGGCGATCGCCGAGGCCGCCCGCCCGCTGCTGCGCGGCGCCGACCTCGACAACCGCCAGGACGAGTGGGTCGGCTCGCGGCCGTGCACCGCCGACGGGCTGCCGCTGATCGGCGCCACGAAGTCGCCGCGGGTGTTCGCCGCGGGCGGCCACGGCATGTGGGGCATCACCCTCGGCCCGGTGACCGGCCGCCTGCTCGCCGAGACGATGGTGACCGGCAAGCAGGTCGAGCAGCTGCGCCCCTTCAGCCCACTGCGCTGACCCCGCGGTATCTCCCCAGCAAAACGGGGGTTGCGTCGCCGAAACAGGAGCAATGACTCCCGTTTCACGGACGCAACCCCCGTTTTGCCCATGCCACGGTGCGTGCCACGGCCCCCGCACGCTCAACTCCTTGACTTAATACCATAGGGGGGTATGGTGTTGGACATGGCGACGAGCGAGAACCACCCTCCCTACGGCTACACCGCCCTCAAGGACCCCCACCTCAAGCGGCTGCGCCGCATCGAGGGGCAGGTCCGGGGCCTGCAGCGGATGGTCGAGGAGGACAAGTACTGCATCGACATCCTGACCCAGGTGTCGGCCGCCACGAAGGCGCTCCAGTCGTTCTCCCTCGAGCTCCTCGAGGAGCACCTCGAGCACTGCGTCGTCGACGCCGCCCGC
>DASUKI010000067.1:0-9303 GCA_036278855.1 Pedococcus sp. | reverse complement strand
CCCGGTGCCCGTCACGCTGGAGGGCGCGTTCGACCCGCAGGCTGGGCTTGCGGCTGCGCGAGGTGGGAGGCATTTCCTCAGTCTCCCCCACCCGACGGCGGGCCGGCGGGAAGGGGTGCTCCGCCCCGGTCCTCGCCGGGTGATGGGTTGGGCACCTTGGCGAAGGTGTCGGTTGGTGTCGACAGCCAGTCCAGGTGGTCAAGCGGCCAGACGATCGCCACCGCGCGGCCGACGATGAGTCGTTCGTCGACCGACCCCTGGGTACCGTTGTTCTCGGGCGCGTCGTGGAATCGGGAGTCCGAGGAGTCCGAGCGGTGGTCGCCCATCACCCAGACGCGGCCGCGTGGCACGGTGATGTCGAACTGCGACTCGCTCGCGGCGTCGCCGGGCATGAGGTACGGCTCCTTGACGGGGACGCCGTTGACGGTGAGCCGTCCACCCTCGTCGCAGCACGTGACGTGGTCACCGGGCAGGCCGATGACGCGCTTGATCAGGTGGTTCTCGGAGTTGTCCGGCAGCAGCCCGACGAACATCATCGCGTCGCGCAGCACCGTGACGGCCGTTCCGTGCGGTGCCTGCACCACGGGCTCCAGCCAGTCGCCCGGGTCGGCGAACACGACGATGTCACCGCGCCGCAGGTCGATCGGGCCGGGCGTCAGCTTGCTGACGATGACCCGGTCGTCGATCCGCAGCGTGTCCTCCATCGACCCGGACGGGATGTAGAACGCCTGCAGGAGCCAGGTCTTGACGATGAACGAGAGGACCAGCGCCATGCCGACGACGATGGCGAGCTCCTTGACCGCCGCGCCCAGCACGCCCAGGGCGCCGACGGGTTCCTTGGCGGTGCCCCGGCTCCCCCGGTCGGGCTCCCGGTCGGGCTCCTGGTCGTCGCGCCACCGGTCCTGGTCCTCGCCCAGGGGTGCGGTGTGGTGGGGCGTGTCGTCCGCCGCGGCGCCGCGCGCTTCCCGTTCCGGGTCGAGCTCCTCTCCGGGACCGACGAGGGTCGGGGGGACGCCGGTGTCGTGGTCGTCCTCCGGTGCGTCGGCAGCGGTCAGCTCGGGCCGGTCCACCGGCGTCAGCTCGGTCTCGAGCCACGCCGGGTCGCGAGGCGGGTTCGTTGCCGCACCGTCCTGCTCGGAGTGCTCGAGGCGCAGCCAGGGTCCGTCGTCGACGCTGGGGACGTTGGGGTCCTCGGACCGGTCCGCTGCGTCGGCCTCGTCGGTCCCGGCCCCTTCGGGGTGGGGTCCCTCGTAGGGCAGCCACCCGTCCGGCCTCGCGTTGCTGTCCGTGCCACTCCCCTGGGAGGAGGACGTCATCGGGTGGCCACCCGTGGGATGTCGGCGAGGTCGTGGGGGGTGCCGAACCCGCCGACCCGGTTCAGGGGCCAGTACCTCGCCACCGTCCGGCCCACGACGTCGTCGACGCTGACCGTGCCACCGCCGGGGTCGCCGAGGTGCGAGCGCGAGTCGGCGCTGTCGCCGCGGTGGTCGCCCATGACCCACAGCCGCCCGGCGGGCACGGTGATGTCGAAGGTGAGCTCGCTGGGCTTGTCTCCCGGCTGGAGGTAGGGCTCGCTGACCGGCGTGCCGTTCACCTCCAGCCGGCCGTCGGGAGCACAGCACACGACGTGGTCACCGGGCAGCCCGATCACCCGCTTGACGAAGTCCTCCTCGCCGAGCTGGACGCCCAGCAGGGAAGCGGCGCCGGCCAGGACCCGGCCGATGATCCCCTTGTCCTCGTGGGGCTTGCGCTCGGCGGCCGCAAAGGTCGTGGTGCCGTCGAAGACCACCACGTCACCACGCTGCAGGGAGCTGCCGTCGACGAGCTTGTTCACCAGGATCCGGTCGCCGGGGACGATGGTGGGCTCCATGGAGCCCGACGGGACGTAGAACGACTGCACGAGGAAGCCCCGGACCAGGGCCATCACCAGCAGGGCGACCGCCAGCATGAGCAGCCACGACGGGCCGCGCCGGGGGCGCTCCGACGCGACCGCCGCGCCAGTCGGTGCTGGCGCGGCGGCCGGGTCGTGCTGGGACGGGTCCGGTCCGGGGTTCATGTCGCTGCGGAGCCTAGCCCCCGTTGCTGGGGCGCCCGTGCGCAACACCAGCTGCGGGCGATGGTCCGGCGCCTCAGTGGGCCGGGGTCGTCTCGCGCTTCTCCTTGATCTTCGCTGCCTTGCCGCGCAGGTCGCGCAGGTAGTACAGCTTCGCGCGACGGACGTCACCGCGGGTGACGAGCTCGATCTTGTCGATGATGGGGGTGTGCAGCGGGAAGGTGCGCTCCACGCCGACGCCGAAGGAGACCTTGCGGACGGTGAAGGTCTCGCCCACGCCACCACCGTGGCGGCGGATCACCACGCCCTGGAAGACCTGAACGCGGGAGCGGGTGCCCTCGACGACCTTGACGTGCACCTTGACCGTGTCGCCGGCGCGGAAGTCCGGGATGTCATCGCGGAGGGAGGCCTTGTCGACCTCGTCGAAACGCTGCATGGCTGCTTCGCTTTCCTGGACGCCACAGGTCGCCCACGTCTGTGCGTGTGGAGTTGGTGAGAGCCGTCCGGCGGGGCCACGCGTCGCCGCTCCCCCTGTGGCAGGGGCCGGGTCTGCCGGACGCAAGGAGACAGTCTGCCAGAGCAGGCCGGTCAACCGTAAATCGTGGTATGCCGCGTGGCCGCACTCGCGGCCCGGCTCACCGGCCGGTCAGGAGGCTGCGGCGGCGATCTCCTCAGGAGTGAGGCGCCGCGCGTGGGCGATCTTGACGACGACGGGCTCTACCTTGTCCTCGCCGCCCATCAGCTTGATGAGCATCCGCGCCGAGTGCACCTGGTCGCGACTGACCTTGACGATGCGCTTGCTCATGACCTGCCTCCCTCGTCCACGTCATCATCCTCCACGAAGAGCACGTCGTCCACGGGCAGGCCGCGAAGCACCTGGGCCAGGTCGTCGCCCTCGTCGTCGAGGCGGGTCAGCGCCTCCAGCACGGCTCGGGCGAGCTTGCGGTCCTCGGCGTCGGACAGCTCGCTCTCGGCGAGGTTGACCAGGACCTCCCGGCCGAGGGCGCGCTGGCGAAAGGTGTCCGAGGCGCTTGCCGCAAGGGCTGCGGTGAACCGACGTCCCCACTCCTCCATCCGCGCCTGCCGTTCGCGCTGCCGGAGGCCGCGCGCGGCCGCGACATAGGCACCCGCCGCGCCAGCGGCGGCTCCGAGGAAGGCGAACAGTGCCGTCCACCAGCTCATCGAGGACCTCCCTGCAGCGCGAACCCGTCAACGCGAGTGTGCCCCAGGCAGGGGACACCTGCCCGGGGCACACCGGTGGGATCGGCGCTCAGGCGCAGGCCGGGTCGATCCGGTCGGCCCAGCGACGCTCGGCCGACGCCGCGGCGCGCAGCGTGGCGGCCAGCGACCGGCGCACCGGACGGGCGGCGCGGGCCGGACGCTCGCGGAAACCGTCGTCGACGACCGGCGCGTCAGGCCGCGCCGACTGCGCGAGGCTTCCCTCGGTGGTGCGGTTGAGGGTGAGGGCGATGTAGTCGCTCATGTCCTGCCTCCTTTCGGGGTTGAGTTCGTGCAGGTGTGTGGGGCCGGTGGTGGACGGCCGTGGCTCAGCGGGCGGCCGGACCGGTGCTGGAGCGGACCACCAGCTCGGTGGGGAGCACCACGCGGCGCTCGGTGTAGTCGGGGTCGAGGAGCATCCGTCCGAGCAGTCGCCCCTTCTCCGCGATGGGCTGGCGGACCGTGGTCAGGCCGACCGCGGCCGCCCGCGGCACGTCGTCGAAGCCGGTCAGGGAGATGTCCCTGCCCACGACCAGGCCGCGCTGGTGGATGGCTTCGCGCGCGCCCAGGGCGAGCACGTCGCTGATGCAGGCGATGGCCGTGGGTCGGTCCTGCTGGTCCAGCACGTGGGCCGCGGCCGCCTCGCCCGCGGCCAGCGAGTTGTGGCCGGCGAAGTAGGCGCGGACGCGGGCGTCCGGTCCGAGCGCGGCGCGCAGCCCCTCGAGGCGCAGCCGGGAGTCGACGAACAGCTCGGGCTCGTCCTCGGGCCGCAGCTCGCGGGGCGCCGTGGTCTCGATCCTCGTGTCCACGAGCACGGCCACGTCCCGGTGGCCGAGCGTGCGCAGGTGCCGACCGAGCGAACGTGCCGCGCCGTCCTCGTCGATGAGCACGTACCCCTGCCGGTCGTCGTCGAGGTCGATCGTCGAGACGATCGGGAGCCCACGGTCGACGGCCACCTGGCGGGCCGGGTGGTCGGCGTCGACGCAGTAGGCGACGACGCCGTCGACCACTGCCTGGCTCATCGTGGCGGCTGCGGCGGCAACCTCATCCGGGTGGTCCGGGTCGTTCTGCGGGAGCGGGATCAGGAGCAGGCCGGTGCGGAACTGCTCGGCCACCTCCGACAGGCCGGCGAGCATCCCCACGGAGTAGGGGTCGGAGAAGGCGTAGGACAGCTGCTCGGTGAACAGCAGCCCGATCGCGCCGGCGCGCTGGGACCGCAGGGTGCGCGCGGCCGGGTTGGGCCCGGCATACCCCAGCGCCTTGGCCGTCTCGAGGATGCGCTGGCGCGCCTCGGCGGAGAGCTGGTCGGGCTTGTTGTAGGCGTTCGACACGGTGGAGATGGAGACGCCGCACGCCTCGGCGACGGTCTTGAGGGTCACTGCGCCCATCGTCCGCCCTCCTTCTGCATCAATCTTCTAAAACGTTCTAGAAAAACGATACAGAAGGCGGGTTGAACCGTCAAGCGGCTTCGTCCCACGGCGGCTAGGTTGGCCCGGTGAGCATCAACCCCGGCTGGCCGGTCGGCATCGCGCTGGTGGTCCTGCTCGCACTGGCCCTCTTGGCCCACCGCGCCAACGGGTACGGGCTGGAGCGCCCGGTGCTCGTGGCTGCGGTGCGGGCCTGCCTCCAGCTCGGGGTCGCCGCCCTGCTCATCACGGCCGTCGTCGGCAGCCTCGCGCTGTCGGCGCTGCTCGTCGTGGTCATGTTCGCGATGGGGGTGCTCACCACGACCCGGCGCGTGGAGGCGCCGCGGGCATGGCCGTACGCCGCGGTCGCCATGGCCTGCGGGGTACTGCCCGTGGTCGTCGTGGTGCTGGCGACCGGCACCATCCCCGCCAAGGGGATCGCGATCATCCCCATCGTCGGGATCATCGTCGGCAACGCGATGACGGCCCACACCCTCGTCGGCCGTCGAGCGTTCGCCGCGCTGCGCGAGGAGCACAGCCAGTACGAAGCATGCCTGTCGCTCGGGCTGCTGCCCTCCCAGTCGATCTTCGAGATCATCCACCGCCGGGCGCCTGAGGCGTTGTTGCCGGGGCTGGACCAGGTGAAGACCTCCGGCGTCGTGACCCTCCCCGGGGCGTTCATCGGCGTGATGCTCGGGGGCGGCTCCCCGGTGCAGGCCGCCACCGCGCAGGTGCTGGTGCTCTTCGGCATCATGGCCGCGCAGACCATCACCGTCGGCGTCGCCGAACGGCTCATGGCCGCCAGGCGGCTCGTCCCCCGCGACCTGGCCGGCGCCCTGGTGGACTAGCCGGCGGGCCGGCTCGACGTGACCCGCTTGGTGAGGTCGACGGTGTCGGGAAACGACCCCGGGCCCGGCAGGACCCGGTAGCCCGCCTTGCGGTAGGTGCGCAGATTGCGTTCGCTGGTGGCCCCGGTGTTGAGCCAGTATGCCGCCGTGCCCGACGGCGCCTGCCGCTCGGCGAAGGCGAGCAGGGCGCGCCCCAGCCCCCGGCCCTGCAGGTCGGGAGCCACCATGAGCCGCCCGATCTGCCACGTGGTGGGGTGCTCGGGATCCACCCGCCCGCGGACGGACGCCACGAGCCGGCCACCGGCGCGCACGACCCAGGTGCGCCACTGCGCGAGGCCCGCGACGAGGTCGGCGACCGTGTCGTGGCCCGGCCCGAACAACCGGCCCGCCTGCGCGAACTCGCCCGCCCAGGCGGCCAGCCCCAGCGTCACGATCTCCGGCGCGTCGGCCGCAGTTGCGAGCGCGACGTCGTATGCCGCGAGGTCACCCTGGGCGGCCTGGCTCGCGTGGAGCAGGTCGGGGCGTCGCGTGGCGGTGCGCTCGAGCCGCTGCTGGTGGCGCCAGGCGGCGATGGCCGCGTGGTCGCCGGACAGGAGCACTGGCGGCACCTCGCGGGTGCGTCCCTCGGCAGAGGTCCACGAGGCGGGCTTGGTGTAGACGGGGTACTCCAGCAGGCCGTCCTCGTGGGACTCCTCGACGAGCGACTCGGCGTTGCCGATGACACCGGGAAGCAGCCGCGCCACGGCCTCGACGACCACGAGCACGGCCACCTCTCCCCCGTTGAGGACGTAGTCGCCGAGCGAGACCACGTCCACGCGCAGGCCGAGGTCGTGCGCCGCGTGCTCGTGGACCCTCTCGTCGATCCCCTCGTAGCGACCGCACGCGAAAGCCAACCACGGCTCCGCGGCGAGCTCACGCGCCAGCGCCTGCGTGAACGGCATACCTCCCGGTCCGGGCACCACGAGCCTCGGTGGGGCGGCCCCGCTACCCGAGGCGACCACGTGGCCGAGGGCCTCGGCCCACGGCTGCGGCTTCATCACCATGCCGGCGCCACCGCCGTAGGGGGTGTCGTCGACCGTGCGGTGCCGGTCGTGCGCGTGGTCGCGCAGGTCGTGGACCCTCACGTCGAGCAGGCCGTCGCGGCGGGCCCTCCCGATGAGCGAGAGGTCGAGGGGGGCGAGGTACTCGGGGAAGATCGTGACGACGTCGATGAGCATGGCGCGGCGTCCGGTCACTCGGCAGCCAGCTCGAGCAGCCCCGGCGGGGGATCGAGCACGACGCGGCCGCCGGGGATGTCGACGACCGGCACGATCGACTCGACGAACGGGACCAGCGCCTCGCCGCCCGCGGCGAGCCGGACGACGAGCAGGTCCTGCGCGGCGCGGGTCTGCAGGGCGGTGACGGTGCCGACCTCCTGGCCGTCCACGGTGACGGCCGCCAGACCGGCGAGCTCGTCCTCGTACCAGCCCTCGTCGTCGTCCTCGGGCAGCCCCTCGGAGGCGTCGACGAACAAGCGGGTGCCGCGCAGCGACTCGGCCCCGGTGCGGTCGGGGACCCCCTCGAAGGCCACCAGCCAGACGCCGCGGTGCACCCGGGTCGACCGCACCGTCAGCTGCCGGGGGACGCCCGATCCGGCCGCGGCCTGCGTCGCCAGCACGGCGCCAGCCGCGAACCGCCGCTGCGGGTCGTCGGTGTGCAGCTGGACCGTCACCTCACCGAGGAGCCCGTGGGGCTTGCCGATCCGGGCGACGAGCAGCTGGGAGTCCTCGGGCACGTGCCGATCCTCTCAGGTCGACCCGCGGGGGCGCGCGAGGCGGGCCGGGGCCGCATGCGGAAGGGGCGCCGGGATCACTCCCGGCGTCCCTTCGGCGTGTGGTGCGGACTGGGCGAGCTCAGCGGACCTTGTCGGTGTCGACGATGTCGACCCGGACGTTCTTGCCACCGGCGAGCGCGCCCACCACCGTGCGCAGGGCGCTCGCGGTGCGCCCCGAGCGGCCGATCACCCGGCCGAGGTCCTCGGGGTGGACCCGGACCTCGAGGATCTCACCGCGGCGCAGGTCCTTGTGTCGCACGACGACGTCGTCCTTGTGGTCGACGATGCCCTTGACGAGGTGCTCGAGCGCCTCCTCCAGCACGGTCAGGCTCCGGCCTTGGTGAAGCCGGCGGCCTCAGCGGCCTCGGCCGTCTGGAACCACAGCTCGGCGACCGTCTGCTCGTACCACTGGCCGTCCGGCTCGTGGTACTTCATCGAGTCCTTGTTGCCCTTGATGGTGTAGCCCTCCGGGGCGGCACCGCCCTCGAGCGCGGCAGCCGCGCCCTCCGGCAGCTCTGCGGTGGAGGCGGCAGCGGCGGCCTCGGCTCCGGCGTCGGCCTCGGTGCTGACGCCCTCGGCGGATGCGGCACCGGAGTCGGTGTCGGCAGCCACGGGCTCCTCGACCTTGGACTCTTCAGCCTTGGGCGCTTCAGCCTTCGGCTCTTCAGCCTTGGGCGCTTCAGCCTTGGGCTCCTCAGCCTTCTTCGCCGCGCGCTTCTTGGCCGTGGTGGCGCCGGACGCGTCGTCACCACTCTTGCCCGCGGCGGCGACGGCGGCCTCGTAGAGGTCCTTCTTGGACGGCTTGGGGGCCTTGGTCTGGACCGTGCCGTCGGCGTACTTCTTCAGCAGCGCCGCGACGGCCTCGGTCGGCTGCGCACCCTGGCCGATCCAGTAGTTGGCACGCTCGACGTCGATGTCGATGAGCGAGGGCTCCTCGGTGGGGTGGTACTTGCCGATCTCCTCGATCGCCCGACCATCGCGCTTGGTGCGCGAGTCCATGACGACGACACGGTAGAACGGGGCGCGGATCTTGCCCATCCGCTTGAGACGAATCTTGACGGCCACGAGTGTGGACCTCTCCATTTCTGTGTGGTGAGCACGGCGAGACCGGGTGGGGACACGCGGGGAGCCGGGACTCGGGGTAGGCATCCAGCGCGGGTAGAGGGCCGCGCCGAAAGGTGTACGGCCGACCATTCTGCCAGACGTGCGGGGGTGCCCCGACCAGTGGCGGAGCCGGACCGCCTCACCCGCGGGCGACCTCCACGAGGCGGTCCAGCACGTCCGGCGGCGGCAGGTAGCTGGTCAGTGACAGCCCGATGTCCGTCTCCGCACGGTGGCGCCGGTCCGCGCCGATGGCCGGGTCGAGGGCCAGCCTCGCCTGCCTGGCCAGGTAGTTGGTCTCGCCGCACAGCCACATGGCCAGGTCCTCCTCGCCCTGCACGATCCCGGTCCCGCCAGCCTGGCGGTAGGCCGCGACCGTGGCGCGCACCGCCTGCTCGTCGACCCGGTCGCCGTCGGTGTGCCACTGCGCCAGCACCTTCGCCAGCTCGCGTGAGGGGTCGACCGGGCCGGCGTCCTCCCAGTCGAGGGCCCGCAGCGACCCGTCCGGCGCGACGACGACGTTGTCCGGGTGCAGGTCGCGGTGGCCCACGACCCACGGGCCGGAGCCGGGGCCCGCGCGCTCCACGATCTGCGCGTATGCCGCGAGGTCACCGAGCCTGGCCACCAGCCGTCCGCCCCACGGGCGGTCCACGGCCGAGCAGGCCAGGTCCGCCCAGTCGCCCTCCGTGGGGGTGGTCGTGAACCAGGCGACCGGCTCCTCGCGGGTCGGTGGCGCCCAGCGGTGCAGCTGGGCGAGCAAGGTGCCCAGCGGTCGGGCGAGCGCGCCGGTGCCGGATCCTGGCGCCGTGCCCTCCACCCAGTGGGTGAGGCGCACCTGGCCGCCGCCGAGGGCGGCAGGCAGCC
>DASUKI010000066.1:0-3157 GCA_036278855.1 Pedococcus sp. | reverse complement strand
GTGTGGGTCCGGTACGGTACCCAGTGAATTCCGTGCGTCAACGCCCTGAGGGGCCTGCTGGGACCGGGCTGGGCTCGTCCCCCCGGTCCGGGTGCGAAGTTCCGAACGCAAAGCTCGAGGAGATCCTGTGAGTGTGAACCTGCTGGGTGCCGTCAACCTGGCTGCCGCGGGCGGCGAGGGCGGCGGCTTCCACGCCCCCGAGCCGGCGGAGTTCTACCAGCCGCTCATCGGTCACGGGGACTGGGCGTTCACCCGCCCGATGCTGCTGCTGGTCATCTCGGTCGGGATCCTGACGTGGTGGCTGCTGGCCACCACCCGCAAGGCGTCCATCGTGCCGGGCAAGGGCCAGTGGGTCACCGAGGGCTTCTACAACTTCGTGCGCAACGACGTGGCCCGCGACATCATCGGCAGCCGCGACTTCCTGCGGTTCGTGCCCCTGCTGTTCGCGCTGTTCACCACGATCCTGCTCAACAACCTCTTCGGCGTGATCCCGCCGTTCCAGTTCGCGACGTTCGGGCGGATCGGGTTCCCGATCGCACTGACGCTCATCGTGTTCATCTGGTACCACGCGGTCGGCATCAGGACCAAGGGTGGCTGGCCCTACCTCAAGTCGATGATCCCGGGCGGGCTGCCCAAGCCGATCTACGTGCTGATCATCCCGCTCGAGCTGCTCACCTACTTCGTCACCCGCCCGCTCACGCTGGCCCTGCGACTGTTCGGCAACATGTTCGCCGGCCACATGCTGCTGCTGCTGTTCATCACCGGCGGCGAGTACATGCTCATCCACGGCGGTCCGGTCCTCAAGGTCGCCGGCGTCGGCTCCTTCATCATGGGCTTCGTGCTCACGGCCTTCGAGGCCCTGGTCGAGGTCCTGCAGGCCTACATCTTCACGCTGCTCGCAGCGACCTACATCGCCGGCTCCCTGGCCGACGAGCACTGAGCACCACCTGCACACACAACTGAATACTCCGTTCCACCACTGAGAACCACGCACTTCCGGTCGGCGAAGGGTCGCCCGGAGACACTGAAACCGAAAGAGGACACCATGTCTGGCAACATCGCCATCCTCGGCTACGGCCTTTCCGCCATCGGCCCCGGTATCGGCATCGGCCTGATCTTCGCCGCGTTCATCAACGGGGTGGCCCGTCAGCCCGAGGCCCGCGGCGTCCTCCAGGGCATCGCCATCCTCGGCTTCGCCCTCGCCGAGGCGCTGGCCATCTTCGGTCTGGTGCTCGCGTTCGTCTTCAAGTAGGCCGAACCACCCAGTCCCACCGGCACCACAGCCACTAGGAGAGTCCCGTGCAGCACTTCACCGGCCTGACGCAGGTCGTGGGTGCGGTGTCCGCCGACGAGGCGGCCACCCGTACCCCGATCCTGCCCCTCTGGGGTGAGCTGGTCTTCGGCATCGTCGTCTTCCTGATCTTCCTGTGGATCATCTGGACGAAGGTCGTGCCGAACCTCGAGAAGGCCTACGCCGAGCGCACCGCCGCGATCGAGGGCGGCATGCAGCAGGCCGAGGAGGCCCAGCAGCAGGCGCAGGCTGCCCTCGAGCAGTACAAGCAGCAGCTCGCCGAGGCCCGCGACGAGGCGAACCGGATCCGCGAGGACGCCCGGGAGCAGGGTGCGGCGATTGTTGCCGAGATGCGGGGCCAGGCCCAGAGCGAGGCCACCCGCATCACCGAGTCGGCCAAGAAGCAGATCGACGCCGAGCGCCAGCAGGCGGTCGTGTCGCTGCGCTCCGAGGTGGGCCGGCTGTCGACCGACCTCGCGAGCCGGATCGTCGGTGAGTCGCTGCGCGACGAGACGCGCCAGAACGGCATCGTCGACCGGTTCCTCGCCGAGCTCGAGGCCGGCGAGGTCAAGCCGGAGAAGGTCGGCGCTGCTGCGACCGCAGAGCCCGCGGCCGACGCCGACGCCGGCGACGCCGGGAGGGACGCCTGATGCAGGGTTCGTCGCGGGTGGCCGCCGTCGCCGGGAGCAAGGCGCTCGACGCCGCGCTCTCCGGTGGCGTCAACCCCGCTGCCCTCGGTGACGAGCTGCTCTCCGTCACCGATGTCGTCGACGGCAACGCCACCCTGCGCCGCGCGCTGGCCGACCCCTCGCGCGAGGCCGAGCAGAAGCAGGAGCTCGTCGAGCGGCTGCTCACCGGCAAGGTCTCGCCCGAGGCCCTGGTCGTCGTCAAGAACCTCGTCGGCCAGAGGTGGTCGGCCGAGCGCGACCTGCCCGACACCATCGAGAGCCTCGGCGTCGAGTCGATCCTCGCCGGTGCGGAGAAGGACGGGCGGATCGACCAGGTCGAGGACGAGCTGTTCCGGTTCGAGCGCACGGTCGCCGGCAACCACGAGCTCCTCGACGCCCTCAACAACCGCAACGCCCCCGCAGACGCCAAGGCGCAGGTCGTCACCAGCCTGCTCGAGGGCAAGGCATCCCCGGAGACGGTGCGTCTCGCCAGCCGCGCCGTGCAGCACCCGCGGGGCCGCCGGCTCGACCGGACCTTCGAGCTGGTCCTGGGCCTGGCCGCCAAGCGTCGCGAGCAGCTGACCGCGGTCGTCACGACGGCGGTCGAGCTGAGCGAGCAGCAGCGCGAGCGGCTCGCCACCGCCCTGCAGGCCATCTACGACAAGCCGATCCTGCTCCAGGTCGTCCGCGACCCCGAGGTCCTCGGCGGCATCCACGTACAGGTCGGTGACGAGGTCATCGACGGCACGGTCCTGCGACGGCTCGACGAGGCCCGACGCCGCCTCGCCGGCTAGCCGCACCCCAGACACCCCACCAACCCGCCTAACCAGGGAGAAGAGATCAGATGACGGAGCTTTCGATCCGTCCGGAGGAGATCCGGGACGCGCTGGACAACTTCGTCCAGTCCTACGAGCCCGGCGCCGCCGCGCGCGAGGAGGTCGGTCGCGTCGTCGACGCCGGCGACGGCATCGCCCATGTCGAGGGCCTGCCCTCGGCGATGACCAACGAGCTGCTCGAGTTCGAGGACGGCACGCTGGGCATCGCGCTCAACCTCGACGTCCACGAGATCGGCGTCGTCATCCTCGGTGACTTCTCCAAGATCGAGGAGGGCCAGGAGGTCAAGCGCACCGGCGAGGTCCTCTCGGTCCCGGTCGGCGACGAGTACCTCGGCCGCGTGGTCAACCCGCTCGGCCAGCCG
>DASUKI010000065.1:0-3105 GCA_036278855.1 Pedococcus sp. | reverse complement strand
GTCCTGCGGGTGGTGCACCAGGACCGGCGTGGTCGTGGTGGGCCGGAGCACGCCCGAGCGGGAGACCTCCGCGTCGACGATGGAGTTGACCAGCGTCGACTTGCCGGCGCCCGTCGAGCCGCCCACCACCGCGAGCAGAGGTGCGTCGAGCGAGCGCAGCCTCGGCAGGACGTAGTCGTCGAGCTGCTTGAGCAGGGCCTGTTGGTTCCCCCGGGCCGTCGCTGCCCCCGGGATCTCGAGCGGCAGCCGCGCGTCCGCGACCCGCTCGCGAAGTGCGGTGACGGGACCGAGCAGCGCCGTGGCGTGGTCCCCTGAAGTCACGCGGCAAGCCTAACCAAGAAGGCGCAGTGCCCTGTGCACGACAAGCCCGGGGATCAGAACCTTCGGAAGTAGTCGTCGTAGCCGCTGGGGGTCGAGCCGTCCCCGAACGAGCCGCGTCTCGGCTCGAGCCGCTCGACCGGGTCGATCTGCTCCACGCCGTCGAGGACGATGTCGTCCAGGTCGGCCGACGGGGCGGGCCGGTGCGTGAGCGCCTTCCGCTCGGCGGCCAGGCGCCGGGCCTCGCGCTGCGCCTGGTCCTCCTCCGGCTCGTCGAACTCGGCCGGCAGGCGCAGCCACCACAGACCCGCCACCGCGAGGACTGCTCCCGCCGCGACCGGCCAGACCAGGATCGCCAGTCCCTGCTCGACCAGCGATGGCCCCTGGTAGCCGTAGCTCACGATGTTGGGGTCGTCGCTCCTGTTCGGGTCGTGGCCGAACATCGCCACGCCGGTGGTCACGATGCGCAGCACCACGAACAGCGCCGCGACCGCCCACCCCACGAGCAGTTCCCAACGCAGCAGCCGCGCGTTGGACACCGGTGTGGCCAGGTGGAGCACGGCCACACCGGCCGCCAGCAGGCAGGCGGCCAGCACCAGCATCACGGGCCCCTGGAAGATCCCGCCGTAGAACGTGAACGACATGAGCCGCTGCATGAGCGTCACGTGGCCAGGAGCAGCGCTGGGGTCGTTGTAGAACGGACCGACTCCCTGGGAGCTTGCCCTGAAGGCGTCCCACACTTCCAGCGTGACTCCGGCGAGCAGCACGAGCACGCCCGCCTCGAGCAGGCGCACGCAGAGGAACCACGTGCGCGGCACCGACAGGTCACGGCCCAGCGACGGCATACCGCCACTCCTTCCTGGCCCATCCAATCTAGCCGCGGCAGCGGCGGGACAATGGGTCGATGCGCATCTTCGCCGCCCTGGTGCCGCCGGAGTCAGCTGTCGAGGACCTCGGCCGCTTCCTCGAGCCGCGCCGGGAGGCGGGCGAGGACCTGCGCTGGACCGACCCGGAGCAGTGGCACGTCACGTTGGCCTTCATGGCGCAGGTGCCGGCGGCCTCCGTCGACGCCCT
Source organism: Pedococcus sp. (assembly GCA_036278855.1). Taxonomy (GTDB): domain Bacteria; phylum Actinomycetota; class Actinomycetes; order Actinomycetales; family Dermatophilaceae; genus Pedococcus. The sequence goes on along the minus strand of DASUKI010000065.1, from coordinate 1,713 downwards.
GGCCGACGAGGTGGCCGCGACGGTCAGCGGACGTCCGTCGCTGGCGCTGCGGGTCGAGGGTGGCGGTGCCTTCCCCAACCCATACTCCGCCCGCGTGCTCTGGGCGGGGGTCGAGGGTGGTGACGGGGCGCTGTCGTCGCTCGCCTCGCTCAGCCGGGGGGTGCGCCAGGCCGCCAACCACGCCGGCGCGGCGCCCGAGGGCGGTCCCTTCCACCCGCACGTCACCGTGGCCCGCCTGCGCCGACCCACCGAGGCCACCCGGTGGATCCGGGTGTTGGACTCGTATGCCGGTCCGGCCTGGCTCGCGGACGAGGTCGCCCTCGTCGCGTCCCACCTCGGGGAGGGGCGCGGCCGCCGGCCGCGGTACGAGCACCTCGCCACCCTTCCCCTGGCGCGCGCGTGAGCAAGCCTGCGCCTCCGGCAGGACTCGCATTACGCGACGGGAAACGCTCGAAAGTTCGCAGCAGGCTGAACACCACGGCGCGCGCGGAGCGGTACTTGACCTGCACCCGGTGGAACTCGCCTGCCTTGTAGGCAACCGAGGTCGAACGCGGCATGTTCCGTCGCTGGAAACAGAACCATGTATCCCATACCGACAAGATCAGCATGTGCCTTCGCGGTCCCGAGATCGCCCTTGTCCTTGGTGTGGTGCGCCCCCATGCGCATCAGGCTAGAGTCCAGCACCCACAACCTTCCGGTGTGCGACGCGTGATCTACTTTGATGCGCATTTTGTACGGCCCCCGTAGCTCAGCTGGACAGAGCGAGTCACTTCTAATGACTGGGTCGCAGGTTCGAGTCCTGCCGGGGGCGCCGAGGGTGCGTGTCCTCGGGCCGAAGCGCGCACAGCACAGGCACGCCGAGTCGGGTCACTGCTCCGCTGGGCGGAGCAGTGACCCAGTCCCTGGACCAGCCTCCCCGACTGGCTTCCGGCACCGCCGGAGCGCGAGCTCGGCCAGCAGCGCGGCGGCGTCCGGCACCACGGAGTCGTCGAACTCCGCCCGTGGCGAGTGGTTGTCCGGCGCCGACGCGTAGTCGGGCGCGGGGCAGGCGCTGAGGTTGACGTAGGCACTCGGGACGAGCTGGCCCACGAACGAGAAGTCCTCCGACCCCATCTCAGGGTTGGCCATCGTCGCGAACCGGTCCGCCCCGAACAGGTCGGTGATGGTGTCGACCGCGAAGGCGTACTCCCCCTCGTCGTTGACGGTGACCGGGTACCCGGGGAAGTGCGTCACCTCCGCCAGCAGTCCGTGCGCCCGCGCGACCTGGGTCACGAGCGCCTCGATCCGCCCGCTCACCTCCGCTCGCACGTCCTCGGACAGGCTGCGCACCGTCGCCTCGAAGACCGCGTCGTCGGGGATGATGTTGTCCTTCGTGCCGCCGACGAACTTGCCGACCGTGACCACCACCGGGTCGAACACGTCGAAGGCGCGCGTCACCATCGTCTGCAGCGCCAGCACCATCTCGCACGCCACCGGGATCGGGTCCTTGGCGCGGAACGGCTGCGACCGTGCCCTCCTTCACCGACCACGCGCACCCGCACCTCGTCGGCCGCGGCCATCAGCGGGCCCGGACGGCCGAACCACGTGCCGAGCGGGTGCTCCGAGGAGTAGACGTGCAGTGCGTATGCCGCGTCGACTCGCCTCCCAGCCGCGTCGAGCAGGCCCTCGTCGATCATCGGCTTGGCTCCGCCCGGACCCTCCTCCCCCGGCTGG
>DASUKI010000064.1:0-14114 GCA_036278855.1 Pedococcus sp. | reverse complement strand
GACGAGCCCCCACTCCGGGTGCGTGCCGCTGACGACCAGGCCGGCGGCGGTGAGCTTGGGGACGTACTGGTTGTTGACCTCGTAGCGGTGCCGGTGCCGTTCGGAGACGGTGGTGGCGCCGTAGGCCTCGGCGGCCACCGAGCCCTCCACGAGCTTGGCCTCCTGGGCGCCGAGCCGCATCGTCCCCCCGAGGTCGCCGGCACCCTCGACGAACGCCTTCTGCTCCTCCATCGTCGCGATGACCGGGGCCGGCGTCTGCGGGTCGAACTCCGTGGATGAGGCACCCGCGATACCCGCCACGTTGCGGGCGTACTCGATCACGATGCACTGCAGGCCCAGGCAGATCCCGAGCGTGGGCACCTGCTTCTCGCGGGCCCACCTCAGCGCTCCGACCTTGCCCTCGATGCCGCGCACACCGAAGCCGCCCGGCACGAGGACCGCGTCGACGCCACCCAGTGCCTTCTGCGCGCCGGCCTCGGTCTGGCACTCGTCGCTGGCGACCCAGCGGATCGACACCTTGGCGTCGTGGTGGAACCCGCCGGCGCGTAGCGCCTCGGTCACCGACAGGTAGGCGTCGGGCAGGTCGATGTACTTGCCCACCAGCGCGATCTCGACGTGGTGCTCCGGGCTGTGCACGCGACGCAGCAGCTCGTCCCAGTCGTGCCAGTCGACGTCGCGGAAGGCCAGCCCGAGCCGCCGCACGACGTAGGCGTCGATGCCCTCCTTGTGCAGCACCTTGGGGATGTCGTAGATGCTGGGCGCGTCGACGCAGGCGGCCACGGCCTCGGTGTCGACGTCGCACATGAGCGAAATCTTGCGCTTGATGCCGTCGGGGATGTCGCGGTCGGCCCGCAGCACGAGGCCGTCGGGCTGGATGCCGACCTGGCGCAGGGCTGCCACCGAGTGCTGGGTGGGCTTGGTCTTGAGCTCGCCGCTGGGGGCGAGGTAGGGCACGAGGGAGACGTGCAGGAAGTAGACGTTGTCGCGCCCGATCTCGTGGCGCACCTGCCGGGCCGCCTCGAGGAAGGGCAGCGACTCGATGTCGCCGACCGTGCCACCGATCTCGGTGATGATGACGTCCGGCGCCTCGGCGGCCTTCACGCCGGGACTGCCCACCGCCTGGGCCCGCATCCGCGCCTTGATCTCGTTGGTGATGTGCGGGATCACCTGGACGGTGTCGCCGAGGTACTCGCCACGGCGCTCCTTGGCGATCACGTCGCTGTAGATCTGGCCCGTGGTGACGTTGGAGCGCCCGACCAGGTTGATGTCGAGGAACCGCTCGTAGTGGCCGATGTCGAGGTCGGTCTCCGCGCCGTCCTCGGTGACGAAGACCTCACCGTGCTGGAACGGGTTCATCGTGCCCGGGTCGACGTTGAGGTAGGGGTCGAGCTTCTGCATGGTGACCCGCAGTCCGCGCGCCCGGAGCAGGTGTCCGAGGCTGGAGGCGGTCAAGCCCTTGCCGAGCGAAGAGGCGACGCCCCCGGTCACGAAGATGTGTTTCGTCTGCTCCACCACGGGGTTCAAGCCTACGTCATCGGGAGCAGCGCCGAGTACCACTGTCGCCAGCGACGCGCCGTGGCCGCACCGTCGTCCCACGATGCGGCCCGCTCACGGCCCGCGACGGAGGCGGTATGCCGCGTGGCCGGCTCCCACAGGTACGTCCCGACCGCGTCGGCGACGGCCGCCGCGTCGCCCACCGGGACGAGCGTGCCGACCCCCTCGACGAGGTCGCGCAGACCGCCCGTGTCGGTGGCCACCACCGGCAGGCCGGCAGCCATGGCCTCCTGGACGACGAGGGCCCGGGCCTCCCACAGCGAGGGGAGGACGAAGACGTCGGCCGCCCGCAACCAGCGCTCGGGGTCGTCCTGGGGCCCGATGAGGTGGACGGGCGCTGCCGATGCCGCCGCCCGGCGCTCGAGCTCTGCCCGGAGCGGCTCGTCCCCACCCCCGACCACCACCCACACCGCAGGTTTTCCACCCAAATGGACCGAGACTTGCGCCGACCCTGCAGGTTTCGGTCCATTTGGGTGGATTACCTGCAGGAGGCGCGCCGCCTCGATGAGGGTGCCGAGGTCCTTCTGCGGGGCGATCCGGGCAATGGTCAGCACCAGCGCAGGACCTCGCTCCGCCGTCCTGGACGGATCCGTGTCACCAGGCTCACCCAGATCCTGCAAGGACTCCCCCACCACGCCGGCCTCGCGCAGCAGCTGCGCGGCGAGGTCGTGGCGGGCCGGCTCCGCCAGCGGCTCCCGAGCAAGCAGCCCGGGCACCCGCGGGGAGGGGACCTCGGCGAGCCGCGCATCCCGCGCGCCGCGACGTCGGGCCTCCTGGACCAGGTCGCTGCTCGCACCCGAGACCAGCGCGGCGCGACGGGCGACGAACCGCTGCACGAGGTCGAGCAGCCGTCCCGTGGAGCCCCCGACGAGCACCGCGTTGTGCTGGCTGACGACCAGAGGGGTCGGGAGGCCGAGCACGGCCACGGCAGCCACCAGCCCTGCCTGGTGACCGTGCGCGTGCACCAGGTCGGCGTGGCGGGCCAGTCCACGCAGCCACCACACGCGGCGCACCGAACCCACCACCCCGGCCACCCGACCGGGCCACCAGCGCTTGGCATCGGCGATCCCGAACCGCTCGGCCGTGCCGGCGTCGGTGACCACCGTGACCCGGTCCCCCTCGGCACGCAGCCCCTCGACCAGCTCGACGACGTGGGTGCCGATCCCCCCGGTGCTGCGCCCGAGGACCATGACCACCCTCACGCCGCGCCCTCCCGGCTGCCGCGGCTGCCGCGGCTGCCGCGCCTGCGGCGCCTGCCCCGCTCGAGGACGGCGCGCATCGAGCCACGGTCAGCGACCATCATGACGCCGAGGTAGACACCGGTGGTGAGGACCGCGACCGCCACGCCGCCCGCCAACGCTCCCCAGAGCGAGTCGGACCGCAGCCCGTGCGCCATGGTGTCGCCGATACCCATGGCGACGGCGACAGCCACCACCGCGGCCCCCAGGGTCCGACCGCAGCCGTGCAGGACCGCGGGGCCCCAGGCCCGCCGGACGAGCAGTGCGAGCGCGGCACCGGACAGCAGCATGCCGACGCTCGAGCCCACGCCGAGGCTGCCCAGCGTCTGGGCGGCCGTGGAACCCTCGGACAGCAGGACCAGTGGCAGCAGTGCAGCCACCGCCCAGCCCCCCGCGACGGCGAGCGCCGCGTAGAGCGGCCGCCCCCGGACGTACAGCGCGCGGGTGAGCAGAGCCGCGACGCTGAACCCCACCAGCCCCGGCGCATACGCCGCGAGCGCTGCGGGCAGCGCCGTCAGCGCGTCGCCACCGCCGGAGTGCGCCCCGGCGTCGAGGGTGGTGAAGAAGTCGCCGACCGGCCCGGCCACGGCGACCAGCACCGCCGCGGCGCCCGCCGTGAGCAGGAGGATGCCCTGCAGGGACCGCGCCACGGTGCCGGTCGTCGCCTCGGCGGCCTCGCCGCCGGCGGCAGCGCTGTGGGCCAGCGCGGGGAAGGCGGACATCGCGATGGGGACGGCCAACACGGCATACGGCAGCAGGTAGACGGCCTGGACGTAGCTGTAGACGTTGACCGTGCCCACGTCGTGGGTGCGGTGGTGGGTCAGCCACAGTGTGACGAACACGGCTGCCTGCTGCGCGGCCAGCGCCAGCACACCGGCACCCGCAAGCGAGCCCGCCCGGCGGGCGACGCCCGGCGGGAAGGTGAGCGTCGGGCGCAACGAGACCCCCGCACGCAGCACGGGCACGAGCAGCGGCAGGCTCAGCACCACGACGCCGAGCGTGGTGCCTCCGGCGAGGGCCCAGACCGCGGCGTCGGGCACCTGCGCCGGGGAGCTGCTGGACCCCGCGAGGCCCGCGTACGCAAGGTAGGAGGCGATCACGACCAGGCTCGAGAGCAGGGGCGCGAGCGCTGCCGCAAGGAACCGGCGGTGGGCCTGCAGCACCCCGGACAGCACGATCCCCACGCCGTAGAGCAGCACCTGCGGTGCGAAGAGCACCAGCATGTGCGATCCGAGGTCGACCTCGGCCGCCGTGGCGTGCCCGCCGAGCAGCAGGCGGCTGAGCCACGGCGCGAGCAGCGCCAGCAGCACGCTCGCCGGGAGGAGCACTGCGACTGCCCAGCCGAGCAGCGCCGATGCGATGCGGTCCGCGTCGTGGGGTCGCCCGGCACCGAGCTGGCCGGCCACCAGCGGCACCGCCACTGCCGCGAGCACTCCCCCGGCGGCCACCTCGTAGACGACGTTCGGCAGGGTGTTGACCGTCTGGTAGACGTCGCCCACACCGGTCGTCCCGGCGCTGTGCGAGAAGACCAGCGTGCGGACGAACCCGGCGACCCGGGCCAGCAGGGTGGCGACCGCGATCAGGCCGGCGGCGCGCGCCACCGAGTGGCCCACGGAGGTCGAGCTCATCGGCGGCCCAGGGCGTCCAGCTCACGCAGCACCGGCGTGGACTCGATGACCTGCGTGAAGGAGACCTTCTCCGAGGCCAGCGTGAGGGCGGTCAGAACGGTCAGGGCGACCAGCCGACCTCGGCGCCCGGTGCGCTGCAGGAGTGCGGTTCCGAGCAGCGCCCCGGCGGCGTTGGCCCCGGTGTCACCGAGCATCGCCTCACCGGCCAGGTCGCTGGGCAGCAGGCTGGCAGCGGCGCCTACCGCCGCGCCGGCCGCAGCCGCCGAGCCGTCGGAGGTGGCGGTCAGCGCACCGACCAGGACGGCCGCCTTGAGTGCTCGCCCCGGGCGCAGGTCGAGCAGGTTGAGCAGGTTGGCCATGCCCGCGACCACGGCGCCACCCACGAGGGTGTCGGCCACAGCCGGTATGCCGCGTGGCCCGGTCCCGTCGTGACCGTGCCTCGCGTCCCGTCGCGCCTGCGCTTCGACGAGCGCGGCTGCCGAGACGCCCGTCACGGCCAGACCGACGATCTTGACCGCACCCGTCGTGACCTCGCCCCGCGCGAGCGCGCCGAGGTGCCCCTTGAACCCCTTGCTCGCGGAGTCGCCGCGCAGGTCGTCGAGGGCGCCGAGCCCGGCCGCGGCCGTGGTGGCGAGCACTGGACCGGGCCCGGCACCGAGGAGCGCCGCCCCGGCAGCCGCCCCCGCGGCATACGCAGGCCCCTCGAGGAGGGTGACGGTGGCACCCGCGTGGTTGGTGCGCTCCCACCGCGCCGTCCCGCCCGGTGGGTGTGCGCGCAGCAGCCGCATGGCTGCGGCAGCGGCCAGCCCGCCGACCACTGCGGAGACGAGCGCTCGCATCGCGGCTACTTGGTCGCCAGCTGGGGGAAGGCTGCGGTGGCATCACCCGTCAGGCCGTACTGCCCAGCCTTGCCGGCCTCCTGCTCGAGCAGCGCGAAGATCAGGCTCGCCTGTCCCATCGGGATGTCGCCGTCGTCGACCGTGGACAGCTCCTTGGCGCGGTCGCTGTCGGAGCGCACGGTGCTGACGAGCGAGGTCTGGTTGCTGGCGTCCGGTTTCGGTGTGGCCCCGAGGAGCACGGCGCCCGAACCGGCGTCGTCGAGGGCGCCGGCGAGCGCCTCGAGGCCCTTCGCCCGTGACGTGCGCGCGTCGGCGTTCGACCCGCTCACCGGCGCACCGATCACGACGGCGAGGCTGGCCGGCTCGACGTGGTCGGGGGTGAACCTGACGAGGTCGCCGGTCCGCATCGCCTGGAGTGCCGCCGCCGCGCCGTCCCTCGACGGCGACCCGGCCTTCGCGAGCAGCGAACGGGCGAGGACCGCGTTGACCACCTCACCGGAGGACTGGTCGATGGGCACCTGCACCTGCCCGGCGAGCTGCTGGCCGAGGGTCTGCCGGAAGGAGGCCTTGTCGGGGTCGACCCAGGCGTCGAGGACGGTGACGGTCGCCGTCACCTTCGCCCCGGCCTGCCCGAGCGTCTGGGTCGTCGACTTCACCAGGCCACCGTCGGCGCCGGGCAGGACGACGACGGCGACGGCGGTGTCGGTCAGCCGGTTCGCGAGCAGGGTGCGGTTGCTGGCGGTGGTGAACTCGTCGCGGGCCTTGATGCCCTGCTGGGCGACGTCGAGCTGGCTGCGCAGTGCCGCCTTGTCGTCGCGCAGGTTCTTGACCTCGGAGGTCAGCGTGTTGCCGATGTCCTCCTTGAGCGGACCCGCACCGAGCACGATCCCCACCGCGAGCGCGAGGAAGATGGAGACGATCGAGACGAGGTGGTAGCGGAAGTCGATCACGTGATGATTCCTACGATTGAGGACCAGAGGTCGTCCCAGCGGGCGCCGAGCAGCTGCAGGAAGGCCCGGCCGCCGGTCGTCGAGGACAGCGCGGCGACGAGTGCGCTGAGCCCGACGAGGAGCATGAAGACGAGGGTGAGGTTGGAGATGCGCGAGCGGTAGAGGCGGCTGACGCCCTTGGCGTCGACGAGCTTGCCGCCCACTCGCAGCCGGGTCAGGAAGGTGCTCGCCATGCCGGAGCGGCCCTTGTCGAGGAACTCCACGAGCGTCGCGTGTGTGCCCACAGCGACGATCAGGGAGGCGCCCTTGTCATCGGCCAGCAGCATGGCCACGTCCTCGCTCGTGCCGGTGGCGGGGAACACGACCGGCTCCACCCCCAGTCGGCGGACCCGCTCGAGCCCGGGCGCCTTGCCGTCGCGGTAGGCGTGGACCACGATCTCTGCCCCGCACCGCAGCGCCGAGTCCGAGACGGAGTCCATGTCGCCGACGATCAGGTCGGGGCGCAGCCCTTCCTCGAGCAACGCGTCGGCTCCGCCGTCGACGCCGATCAGGACGGGTCGGTACTCGCGGATGTAGCTGCGGAGCGTCTTGAGGTCCTCCTTGTAGTGGTACCCACGAACGACGATGAGCGAGTGCCGGCCCTCGATGCTGGTCGTGATGTCGGGCACTCCCACCCCGTCGAGCAGCAGGTCGCGCTCCCGCCGGAGGTACTCCATGGTGTTGGCTGCGAATGCCTCCAGCTGGACGGCCAGGCCGGCGCGCGCCTCGACCATGGACTTCTCGACGTCCTCGTGGTCGAGGGCCTGCCCGGAGGCGACCAGCCGGTCGCCGACCCAGACGTCTCCCCCGTCGACCCGCACCTGCTCGCCCTCGTGCAGGTCGTGCATGACGTCCCGGCCGACGTTGTCGACCAGCGGGATGCCGGCCTCGACGAGGATCTCGGGGCCGAGGTTGGGGTAGCGACCACTGATGGACGGTGCGGCGTTGACGACGGCCGCCGGCCGACAGGCGAGCAGCGCCTCGGCGCTGACCTTGTCGATGTCCTGGTGGTCGATGACCGCGACCTCACCAGGTCGCAGTCGCTTGGTGAGGTTCTTGGTGCGGGCGTCCACGCGCACCGGCCCACGGACCCCGGGCGTCTCGGGGCCGCGGGCACGCTGGCGCGGGATCTTCACGGGCATCCGGGCAATCCTCCCATGCACCGGTCAGGATGCGGCGGCGCCCACGCGGCGTGCGGCGGCCTCCGCCACCAGCTCGCGCGCGTGGTCGAGGGAGGAGTCGCTGTCGACGCCGGCCATCATCCGGGCCAGCTCGCGCAGCCGCTCCTCGCCCTCGACCGGGTGCACCCCGCTGGAGGTGATGTGCCCGTCGCTCGCCTTGCGCACGACGTGGTGCCGGTCGGCGTATGCCGCGACCTGGGCCAGGTGGGTCACCACCACCACCTGCGCGTGCTCGGCGAGCGCGGCCAGCCGGGCGCCCACGTCGAGCGCCGCGGCTCCGCCCACCCCGGCGTCGACCTCGTCGAAGACGAACGTGGGGACGTCGGCGGCGCCTGCGGCTCCGCTGACCACCTCGAGGGCCAGCATCACGCGAGACAGCTCACCACCGGAGGCAGCCTTGGCGACGCTGCGTGCCGGGCTGCCGGGGTTGGCGGCCAGCTGGATCTCGACGGTGTCCGCGCCGTGGCGGGACAGCTCGCCGCGCTCGCTGACCGCCACCGTCACCACTGCCTGCCCCATCGCGAGGTGGGCCAGCTCCGCGGTCGTGCGGGTGGCGAGCTCGGCAGCGGCGGCCGTGCGCGCACCGGTCAGCGTCGCCGCTGCGGTCCCGAGCTCGGTCGCGAGGCGGCTCACCTCGTGCTCGAGCTCCCCGATCCGCGAGTCGGAGCCGAGCAGTGCGTCGAGCCGCAGTGCCGACTGCCGGCCCCACTCGAGGACCTCGTCGATGGTCTCGCCGTACTTGCGGGTCAGGGCGGTCAGGTCGGCGCGACGCTGCTGGACGAACACCAGGCGCGCGGGGTCGACCTCGACGTCGTTGAGGTAGCTGCTGAGGTCGGCCGCCAGGTCGGCCACGAGGTAGCCGACCTCGGCGAGCCGTCGGTCGAGCTCCTTGAGGCGGGGGTCGTGGTCGGCCTCAGCCGCCAACGCCTGCCGTGCCGCGGCGATGGTCTCCATGGCGCTGGGAGCCGGCTCCCCGGCATACTCCTCCAGCCCCGCCAGCGACGCGTGCGCCGTCTCGGCGGCGCCCCGAAGGCCCTCGGCGTGGCTGAGGCGCTCGTCCTCCACCCGGAGGTCGGCGTCCTCGCCCGACCGCGGGTCGACCTGCTCCAGGGCGGTCAGGCCGTGCTGGAGCACCTCGATCTCGCGGGCGCGCTCGCGCGCCTGCGCGCGCAGCGACGTCACCTCGGCCAGCGCCGCCGCATGGGCGTCGAAGGCCGCGGCGTGGGCGCGCAGTGCCGCACCCACGGGCTCACCGCCGAACTGGTCGAGCATGGAGCGGTGCTGGTCCGGCTGGCGCAGCCGCCACTGGTCAGCCTGTCCGTGCACGGCGACCAGGTGCTCACCTATCTCGGCGAGCACTCCCACCGGGGCGGTGCGGCCACCGACGTGGGCGCGCGAGCGTCCCTCGGCCGAGAGGGTCCGCACCAGGACCAGTCCGTCCGACGTGTCGGCGCCGGCGTCGGCTGCCCGCAGCGCGGCCGGGTGGTCCGGCGGGACGGCGACCAGGCCCTCGACCACGGCGCTCCCGGCGCCGGTGCGCACCAGCCCGGTGTCGGCGCGGGCGCCCAGCAGCAGGCCGAGCCCGGTGACCACCATGGTCTTGCCGGCGCCGGTCTCGCCGCTGACGACGTTGAGCCCCGGGTGCAGCTCCAGGACGGCGTCGTCGATGACGCCGAGCCGCTGGATCCGCAGTTCCTGGAGCACGAGGTCACCCTCTCACGACGGCGTGACGCGACCCCGTCCGCCGCGCGTGGCGTCCTCGAGGCGGGCCTCACCGCGCCAGCCGTGGATCGACAGGTCGAACTTGGCGACCAGTCGGTCCGTGAACGGGGACGTGCTCAGCCTCGCCAGCCGCACCGGCACGGTGGACCGGACCACCTCGATCCGGGCGCCCGGGGGCAAGTCGACCGCGCGGCGACCGTCGCACCACAGCGCACCGGTGCCGAGCGTGTCGGGGACGACCTCGAGGGCGAGGTGGGAGTTCGGGCCGAGCACCAGGGGCCGGGCGAACAGCGCGTGCGCGCTGATCGGCACGAGCAGCAGCGCTTCGACGTCCGGCCAGACGACCGGCCCGCCGGCCGAGAACGCGTAGGCGGTCGACCCGGTCGGCGTCGCCACGACCACCCCGTCGCACCCCCAGGTGGTCAGCGGGCGACCGTCGATCTCGGCGACGACCTCGAGCATCCGCTCGCGGTTGGCCTTCTCGACGGTCACCTCGTTGAGGGCCCAGCTCTGGTAGACCGGGTTGCCGTCGACGAGTGCGGTGACCTCCAGCGTGGTGCGTTCCTCGACCGTGTAGGTGCGGTCCACGATGTGCTGGACGGTCGCCGCGATGTCCTCGCGCTCCGCCTCGGCGAGGAAGCCCACGTGCCCGAGGTTGACGCCGAGCAGGGGTGCGTCCGAGCCGCGTGACATCTCGGCGCCACGCAGGATCGTGCCGTCGCCGCCGAGCACGCAAACCAGCTCGCACCCGTCGGCGGGTCGCGTCGGGTCGGCCGGGATCACGCCGTGACCCGCCCCCAGGTCGACGGCCGCCGCCTCGTCGGGAACCATGGTCACCTCGACGCCGGCGGCCTCGAGCTTGTCCACGACGTCGGCGGCGACGTCGTGGGCCTCCTGGCGGCGCGGGTGCGCCACGAGCAGGATCCGGCGGTGCTCTGCGTCGCTCACGAGGCTCCCTCCACGCTCACCTGGTCGGCGTTCCTCACCAGAGCCTGCCATCCGATCGACTCGGCTGCGCGGGGGGCCAGCCACAACAGGTACTCCACGTTCCCCTCCGCGCCCTCGATGGGGCTCGGGGCCAGGGCCTTGGGGTGCAGCCCGACGGTGATCGCGGCACGCACGACCTCGGTGACTGCCCAGGCCCGGTCCGCGGCGAACCGGACGACCCCACCCTTGCCGAGGCGTGCGCGACCCACCTCGAACTGGGGCTTGACCAGGACCACCGCGTCCCCGTCGGCGTCCAGCAGCCGCGCGAGGTCCACGAGCACGAGCGTCAGCGAGATGAAGCTCAGGTCCGCCACGAGCAGGTCGACGGTGCCACCGATGTCCTCCGGGGTCAGCCCCCGCACCGTGGTGCCCGACCGCTCGGTGACCCTGTCGTCGGCGGCGACCTCGGGCGCCAGCTGCCCGCGACCGACGTCGAGCGCAGTCACGTGCGCGGCCCCGTGGTGCAGTAGCACCTGGGTGAACCCGCCGGTCGACGCCCCCACGTCCAGGCACCGGCGACCGGTCACCGTGAGCCCGTCCGGGCCGAACGCCTCCAGCGCCCCGACCAGCTTGTATGCCGCGCGGCCGACCCAGCGCGGACCCTCCTCCCGCACGTCGATGGCCTCGTCCGCAGCCACGGGGGTGGCGGCTTTCGTGGCGCGGGTCCCACCCACGCTCACGTCACCGGCCTCGATGAGCTCCTTGGCGTGACCCCGCGAACGCGCCAGCCCCCGGCGGACGAGCTCGAGGTCGAGTCGTGCGCCGCCGCTCACTCGCCGCCGAGGTCACCCAGCCGGGCCTGCAGGGTCTCCTGCACCCGCCGACCCGCCTCGATCTGGGCGTCGAGGTCGTCATCGGGGGCGTTGCGCAGGTCCTGCAGGGCCGAGTCGATGACGATGTCGCCGGTCGCGTGCTCGCCGAGCCCCTGGTCGACGGACGCCTGGGGTTCTGCCGCCGGGGGTTCCGCCGCCCGGGGTCCTGGCTGCGGGTGGTGTCCGTTCACGGGTTCGCCTTCTTGGCGGTGGTCCTCTTGGCCGCAGTCGACTTCTGGGCCGTCGCCTTCCGGGCCGTCGACTTCGTGGCGGTGGTCTTGGCGCTGCCCTTCTTGGCGGTGGAGCTCCCCGCGGAGGCAGCCTTCGCCGTCGTCTTCCTGGCGGCGGCCTTCCTCGCCGGTGCCCCCTTCGTCGTGGCCTTCGCCGTCGTCCTGGCGGTGGGCTTCCTGGCCGTGGGCTTCCTGGCGGGCGCCTTCCTCGCCGTGGTCTTCTTGGCCGTGGCTGGCCTGGTCACCGCCTCTGCCGACGGCGCGTCCGCGCGCACGGTGGTCGAGACCGCACCGGATCGCCGGCCCACCACCGCACCACCGGAACGCAGCATGCCGCGCAGGTCGGCGATCTCCTTGGCCAGGGCACCAACCGTGACCTGCGCCGCTCGAACGTCGGCCACCCGCGCCACGTCTGCCCGCTTGAGCGCCGACTCGACCTCGTGCTGGACGAGTGCCAGCAGGTTCGCGCGGTTGGCCTTGGCCGCCTCGAGCAGCTGGTCCGCCAGTGTGGATGCCCGCACCGCGCGACGGGTGACCTCGTCCGCGCCCGGCAGCGACAGCAGACCCTGGGCCGCCTCCATGGCACGGGCCCTGGTCATCTCCCCCAGCCCGCTCGCGAGCTGGATGTAGCTGCGCACCGACTCGAACGCCATCGTCGTCCCTCCTTCGCGACGGCGGGCGCCGTTCGCAGGGCTCACGCTACTGCCACCGGTCGAGGTCCGACAGCAGCGCAACTGCCGCCGCGGTGTCGATGTCACCGCGGTCGAGCGCCTCGTGCACCGCGGCGAGCGCGGCGCGGGCCGACTCGATGGCCGAGCCCTGGGCGGCGACCTCCCAGCCATCCCGAACGAGTCGGCGGCGCTCACCTCCGCACGACCACCACCCGTCGCCGCTCCCGGGTGCGGCGTACGGCTCGGTCAGCGACCGCAGGTCCTCCACCACGAACGTCGGACGAAGCGGTGGCTCGGCTGACGCCAGCGAGGTGACCGAGTCGACACCGGTGAGCACCAGGACCGAGTCCATCCCGGCCTCTGACGCCCCGGCGATGTCCGTGCTGAGCCGGTCGCCCACGGCCAGCACCGCGCGCACGTCGAGGCCGAGCCGGCTGGCACACAGCTGGTAGAGCGGCGCGTGCGGCTTCCCCACGACGGTCGGCTCGACCCCCGTGGCCCGGCGTACCGCGTCGACCAGGGTCCCGTTCCCAGGCGCCGTGCCGCGGTTGGTCGGCAGCGTCGCGTCCGTGTTGGTGACCACCCAGGCGGCACCCGCCGACACGGCATAGGCCACCTCGGCCAGGTCCGCCGCGGTGACCTCCGCCCCGTAGCCCTGGAGCACCGCGTCCGGCTTGGCCCCGGCGGCTGCTCGCGACTGGTGAGGAGTGACCACGCGCAAACCGTTGTCCCGCAAGGCGTCCGCCACGCCACTGCCCCCGACGGCCAGCACCGTTGCGCCGAGGGGAAACCGGTCAGCCAGCTCGCGGGCGCCGGCCTGTGAGCTGGTCACGACCTCCGCGTGCGACACAGTGAGCCCGAGCCCAGCCAGGTGTCCCGCCACCTCGGCCGGGGGTCGTGAGGCGTTGTTGGTGGCGTAGACCACGGGTACTGCCAACGTCGACAGGGCCTCAACTGCGTGGCCGACAGCCTCCGGGCCGCGGTAGACGACCCCGTCGAGGTCGCACACGATCCCGGCGTAGCGGCCGACCAGTCCGCCGGGCACTAGGCCTCGTCCTCGTCGTCCTCCCCCTCGAGGAGGTCGGTGAGCACCACCCCGTCGAGCTCGGCGAGCCGCTCGGAGGCGTCGGTCTGCAGGTCGTCGTCGGCGTCGGCCGCGCGGGCGAACCAGTCGCGCGCGTCCTCGGTCCTGCCCAGCGCCAACAGGGCCTCGGCGTAGGCGTAGGCCAGCCGAGCCGACCACGGCCTTGGGCTGGTGGCCCTGAGCTGTGGGATCTCCAGGGCCAGGCGCGCGGCGTCCAGCTGTCCCCGGTCCCGGCGGATGCCGGAGACCACGATCGCCAGCTCGACGCGGTCCTCCACGGCGAGGGTCCGCGCCTCCGGCGAGGTCGCCAGCTCGAGCGCGCGCTCAGGACGTCCCAGGCCGCGTTCGCAGTCGACCATGAGGGGCAGCAGGTGCGATGACCCGCTGAGCCGGCGCACCGTGCGGAACTCGCTCAGCGCCCGTGCCCACTCCCCCTTCCGGTAGGCAACCAGGCCCAGGGCCTCGCGGGCGGCGGGGACGCGCCCCGCCCGCCGGACGGCCGTCTCGGCATGGGCCTCGGCACCCTCGAGGTCATCGGCCTCGATCAACGCCGCGACCATCACCAGGTGTTGCGCCACCCCCTCGGCGTTCTCCTTGCTCAGGGTGCGCAGCTGCTGGTGGACCGACCGGTCGAGCTCCTTGCCCGTCACCCCCTCGGAGATCCTGGGCTCGGGCAGTCGCGGCTTCCTCGGCGCCAGTCGCGAACCGCCACGGCGCTCGCTGTTGTCGAAGGAGCCCGGCCCGCGCGTCCCCGACGAGTCGGGCCGCTGTCGCTGCCCGCGACCGGTGGGAGCCTGCCCTCGACCCGTGGCCTGCCCGCGGCCCCTTGGCGCCTGACCGCGTTGCCCCGCCGCCTGCGCACCCCGTCGAGCGCCGCCTGGGGACGGACGACGGTTCTGGCCACCTCTGCCGGGCTGGTTCTCGGGCACGGATCGCTCCTCGCTGTGCTGGGTCGGGTGAAGTCTAGGGAGTCCCACCGGATCGCGGCATCGCCGGCCCCGGAAAGCAAAAAGGGCCTCCCCACACGGGAAGGCCCTTTTTGAAAGTATGTCCGGCTGCGTCCTACTCTCCCACACCGTCACCAGTGCAGTACCATCGGCGCTGAAGGGCTTAGCTTCCGGGTTCGGAATGGAGCCGGGCGTTTCCCCTTCGCTATGACAGCCGAAACTCTATGGAGAT
>DASUKI010000063.1:0-26498 GCA_036278855.1 Pedococcus sp. | reverse complement strand
GCGGACGCCGCGACCGTGTGGATCCGTCCGGGACGCGGCTGGCAGGGCCACGTGCCCGGGCAGTACATCCGGATCGGCGTGGACGTCGATGGCGTCCGCAACTGGCGCGCCTACTCCCTGACCTCGCCGGCCGAGATGCGTGACGGCACGCTCTCGATCACCGTCAAGGCCATCCCCGACGGCACCGTCAGCAACCATGTCGTCCGGCGCCTGCGGCCCGGCACGCTCATCCACCTCGACCAGGCCGCCGGCGAGTTCACGCTTCCGCCGACGCCTCCGGCCAAGACGTTGTTCGTCACCGCCGGCAGCGGCATCACGCCCGTCATGGGAATGCTGCGCAACCACCTTGCGGACCTGGCGGACGCCGTCGTCCTGCACTCCGCACCCAAGCCGGAGGACGTCATCTTCGGTGACGAGCTGCGCGAGTGGGCCGTCCAGGGAAGCCTGCGACTCGTCGAGCGGCACACCGCGCGCGACGGCATCCTCGCCCCGGCAGACCTCGACGAGGTGGTCCCCGACTGGCGGGAGCGCGAGACGTGGGCCTGCGGCCCCACCGGGTTGCTCGACGCCTTCGAGGCTGCGTATGCCGCGGTGGGCCTCAGCGACTCCCTGCACACCGAGCGCTTCCGCCCCGTCGTCGTCGCCGAGGGCGAGGGGGGCACCGTCCGCTTCGCCAAGCAGGGCAAGCAGGTCGACGCCGACGGCGCGACCCCGATCCTGGACGCCGGCGAGGACGCAGGGGTCCTCATGCCCTCGGGTTGCCGCATGGGCATCTGCTTCGGCTGCGTCGTCCCACTCACCGAGGGCGCCGTGCGCGACCTGCGCGACGGCCAGCTCACGGTGGCCGCCGACGGTGACGCCATCCCCATCCAGACCTGCGTGTCGGCAGCGGCCGGTGCGTGTCACATCGACCTCTGACCACATCGACCCCTGAGACCGACTTTCGCCCAGAGACAAGGAGACCCACACATGACCGCCACGGCCGAGAAGTTCGACCTGACGATCGACGGGTCCGGCGCGGGCACGCCGTCCGCCCCGACCACCACGCGCAAGCCCCCGAGCCGGCTCTCGGTGGTGACCACCGAGCGCCGACACGCACCAAAGCCGTCCGGCAAGCCGGACCCCACCGCCCACCTGAGCGCGGAGGACGTCGAGGCGCTCGGCGCCGAGCTCGACGCGCTGCGGCAGGAAGTCCTCGCCTCGCGCGGGGCCAGCGACGCGGCATACATCCGCAAGGTCATCGACCGGAACCGCAAGCTCGAGCTCGGCAGCCGTGCCGTGCTGCTGTTCTCGATCTTCCCGCCGGCCTGGGTGGTCGGCACGGTCGGCCTGTCCGTGGCCAAGATCATCGACAACATGGAGATCGGCCACAACATCCTGCACGGCCAGTGGGACTGGATGCGGGACCCCAAGATCCACTCGACGACCTGGGAGTGGGACAGCGCCACGCCTGCCGAGTTCTGGAAGCACAGCCACAACCAGCTGCACCACACGTACACCAACGTGATCGGCAAGGACAACGACCTCGGCTACGGCATCATGCGCGTCGACGAGGACCAGAAGTGGTACCCGTCGTACCTCGGCCAGCCGGTGTGGAACTTCATCAACATGCTCTTCTTCCAGTACGGCATCGCTGCCTACGACCTCGAGCTCGGGGCCTACCTGAAGGGTCGCGGGAAGGACAAGGAGACCTTCCGCCGCGACGCGAAGCGGGTGCTGCGCAAGATCGGCCGGCAGGCGCGCAAGGACTACGTCCTGCACCCGTTGCTCTCGGGCCCGTCGTTCCTGCACACCATGGCTGCCAACGCCACCGCCAACCTCGTCCGCAACGTGTGGACCCACTCGGTCATCATGTGCGGCCACTTCCCCGAGGGCGTCGAGACGTTCTCCAAGACCTCGATCGAGGGCGAGACGCGCGGCGACTGGTACCTGCGCCAGATGATCGGCTCCGCCAACATCAGTGGCAGCAAGGCGATGCACTTCATGACGGGCAACCTGTCCCACCAGATCGAGCACCACCTGTTCCCCGACCTGCCGAGCAACCGCTACGCCGAGATCGCGCCGCGAATCCAGGAGATCTGCGAGCGGTACGGGCTGTCCTACACCACGGGTCCGCTGCCGAAGCAGGTCGCGTCCGCGTGGAAGCAGGTGGTGACGCTCGCCCTGCCCAACCCGCAGCCGGGTCGCACCCGGGTCGGTATCGCAGCCGAGGCGGTCGGCAAGCGGGTCCGGCGCAGGTTCCGTCTGCGGTAGCGCACGCGGCCGCTTGGGTGCACCCTCGACTCATGTCCACCGGTGCGTCCGAGGGCCTGGTCCGTTCGGCGTTCCCGCCGATCGGTGACTACGCCTTCATCTCCGACTGCCAGGTGACGGCGCTCATCGCACCCAGCGGCAACGTGGAGTGGATGTGCCTGCCACGCATGGACTCCCCCAGCGTGTTCGGCTCCATCCTCGACCGCGACGCGGGCGGCTTCCGCCTCGGACCGGCCGACATGATGGTGCCCACCGCCCGCCGCTACCTCCCCGGCACGTTGATCGTCGAGACCTCGTGGGGCACGCCCGGCGGCTGGGTCATCGTGCGCGACGCCCTGCTCATGGGGCCGTGGCACCACGAGGACGAACGCGCCTACCGCTACAAGCGCGCCCCCACCGACTACGACGCCGAGCACGTGCTGCTGCGGACCATCCGGTGCGTCAACGGCGAGGTGCAGCTCGTGCTCAACTGCACCCCCGTGTTCGACTACGGACGCAGGCAGGCCACCTGGTCCTACCTCGGCACCGGCTACCACGACGCCGTGGCCGAGGCGGACGGCGTCGACGTGAAGGTGCGGCTGACCACCGACCTGAGGCTCGGCTTCGAGGGGCCGCAGGCCACCGCGCGCACCCTCGTCAAGGAGGGCGACACCCGGTTCGTGGCGTTCTCCTGGACCGAGCACGACCCCCCTTCCACGTTCGAGGACGCCTACAAGCGGCAGGTGTGGACCGCGCACCACTGGCAGCACTGGCTCGCCCGCGGCAACTTCCCGGACCACCCCTGGCGTGGATACCTCGAGCGGAGCGCCCTGACCCTCAAGGGGCTGACCTACGCACCGACCGGAGCCCTCATCGCCGCGCCGACCACCTCCCTGCCGGAGACGCCGAAGGGCGAGCGGAACTGGGACTACCGCTACTCCTGGGTGCGCGACTCGACACTGGCGCTGTGGGCACTGGACACCCTTGGCTTCGACTGGGAGGCCAACGACTTCTTCTGGTTCATCGCCGACCTAGCCGAGGCGTCCGACGAGCTGCAGATCATGTACGGCATCGACGGCGGCAAGGACCTGTCCGAGGAGCTCCTCCCCCACCTCGGGGGGTACGACGGCGCGCGGCCGGTGCGCATCGGCAACGGCGCCTTCGAGCAGAAGCAGCACGACGTGTGGGGTGCGATCCTCGACTCCGTCTGGATCCACACCAAGTCACGTGACACCCTCGACGAGCGGCTGTGGCCGATCCTGAGCACCTTCGTCGAGGCGGCCATCGAGCACTGGCAGGAGCCGGACCGCGGCATCTGGGAGGTGCGTGGCGACCCCAAGCACTTCACCTCCTCGAAGGTCATGTGCTGGGTGGCTGCCGACCGGGGCGCCAAGCTGGCCCTGGTCCGCGAGAACCACGAGCTGGCCGAGCGCTGGCGGGCGGCCGCCGACGAGATGCACGCCGACATCTGCGAGCACGGGATCGACGAACGCGGCGTGTTCACCCAGCACTACGACACCACCGCGCTCGACGCATCCAACCTGCTCATGCCCCTGCTCGGCTTCCTGCCCCCGGACGACCCGCGGCTCAGGGCGACCGTCCTGGCGATCGCCGACGAGCTCACGGAGCACGGCCTGGTGCTGCGCTACAGGGTCGAGGAGACCGACGACGGCCTCTCCGGTGAGGAGGGCACCTTCACGATCTGCTCATGGTGGCTCGTCTCGTGCCTGGCCATCATCGGCGAGCACCAGCGGGCGCGGCGGCTGTGCGAGAAGCTGCTCGCCCACGCGACCTCCCTGGGCCTGTATGCCGAGGAGATCGAGGCCACCAGCGGGCGACACCTGGGCAACTTCCCACAGGCGTTCACCCACCTCGGGCTGATCAACGCAGTGCTCAAGGTGATGGCGGCCGAGCAGGACCTGCGGGAAGGCCCCACCGAGGCCTGAACCCACGGTGTGCCGCGCGGCTGGCGTCCGCGCGGCACCTACGTCATCTGCGTGGTCCCTCTCCCTCCACCCGCGCGTCACGATGGGACGAGCACACCCGGGCGGCGACGCCGCGCGCTCCCACCGTCCCGGCCCGCAGGGACCGACCTGGCCGACCACCAGCCAGGCCGCAGCTGCGAGGAGGGGCCATGAAGAGAACAAGGGGCCATGGCAGGGCGGCGCAGAAGCTGAAGTCGACGCCGGAGTCGATCGAGGTCGAGCGGGATGGACGGCGGTTCCAGCTCCACCGCGCCAGCTGGTGGACGGCACTGATGGCTGCCGTCGTGGTCAACGCCGTGGTCCTTGACGCGGACGAGCCGTGGCAGAGCCCCGCGGCCCGGCTCCTGATCGCGCTCCTGGCCGGCCAGACCCTCCTGATGCTCCTACGCTGGCAGGGGGTGCGCGCCGTCGGGCGACTATCTGCCCCCACTCCCAGACCCAAGGCCAAACCAGCTGCGCCGATGCCTCCCCGGGGCACAGTGATCACCTGCTCTGGCGGTGGGATCAAGTCGGCGTCGTTCTGCCTTGGTGGGCTGCAGCGCCTCCAGGAGGGTCCCCTGCTGGACCAGGCCGACTGGATCGTCGGGGTGAGCGGTGGAGGCTACAGCGCTGCCGCGTTCACCACCATGCGCTGGCGTGCCCGCGCGAGGACAGGCCGATACCGGCCGTTCCAGCTCGAGTCGGGTGAGCTGGTCCGGCTCCGGGGGTCAACTCGGTACCTTCTGTCCTCCGGCGAGGCATGGTTCAACCTCATCGCCTCCGTCCTGCTGGGGATCATCATCAACCTGCTCGTCGTCGGGAGCTTGTGCTTCACCGCGGCGTGGGTCGTTGCCCAGTACGCGCGTGACATCGAGCTGCTCCACGTGCCGACCGACCTGAAGGGACCGTGGCAGTGGAACCACCCCCAGGACAGGCCGACCTGGCTCCTCTTCGCCCTTCCAGCAGCTTTGCTGGCCCTCGGGCTGGTGTGGTTCGCCCTGGGCCGCGGGCTGCTGTTCGCACCCTTCGCCAAGGTCTACGGTGGCCGGCGCCTGCGAGTCCGGGTCGCGACCCGGCTCAGTGACGTCCTGCCGAACAAGCTCCAGCCCACGGTCGGCAACGGGGTGCGCCGCATCCGCCGGGTATCCCCCGGGGTGGCAGGGGACCTCAGCGCCCGCTGCGCAGTCGTCGCGGGACTGGTGGCCCTCGTCTTCCCGGGCACGCTCCTGGGCGCCTACTGGCTGCAGCTCTTGGTCCTGCGACTGCGGGAGGCGCGTCTCCTACCGACGCTCAGCGGCCCGATCCTCTCCCTCCTTCCGCTCGCCCCTGTGCTCGGCGCATTCCTGGGTCTGCTGGGTTCCGCGCACAGTGGATTGACGGCGCCGTCGCCGGTCACCGGCGCCAGCCGTCCCGAGAGCTTCATGAGGTGGTTCCGCCGCCAGGCCTCGCCACTGCTGGGTGTCTTCCTGTTCGTGCTGGGCTTCATGGCCCTGCTGGCGATGCTCACCCGGTTCGCCCTGGCAGAACGAGAGCCGGTCGCGACCTATGGCTGGACCGGGCTACTGGCGGTGGTCCTCATGACTTGGGTGCTCGACCCGAACGAGGTGTCCCTGTTCCCCTACTACCGCGATCGACTGCGCAGCGCATTCCTCGGCTCGGAGCCGGGTGGGAAACCGGCCGCGCGCGACGGCGTCCCGACCTTGACCGAGGTGAACCCGAACGGGTGCAAGCCGGCTCTCGTCCTCTGTGCGACGGCCAACGTCCGCGGTGATCCGTCGATCCCGGCGGGGCGCCACGGGACGCAGTTCGTACTCTCCAGTCAGGTCGGGATCCCCCGGGGGGTCGACGGCAAGCCGGTCACGCTTCCCGCGCGCCACTTCCGGTTCCGCAACATCGAGGGCGATGAACGCCTGGACGTGGCCAGCGCGATAGCGATCTCCGGGGCCGCGATCTCCCCGGTGGCCGGGCGCGACGACCGGGTGTTCGGCCGCTACCGCCTCCTGTTCGCGGTCGCGAACGTGCGCCTCGGCGTCTGGCTGCGAAACCCCTACTGGGTACAGAACGACGGGGCACGCGCCAACCTGCACGGCTGGTCCCGCTTCGTGACCAGCCTCAACCAGCGAGTCGACGCCGGCGCGCTGTACCTGCTGTACCAGGAGGCGCTGGGCAGCCCTCGGCTCAACATGCCGCGCCTGTACGTCACGGATGGTGGTCACTTCGACAACCTGGGCCTGGTGGAGTCTCTGCGCCGCCGCCCGGCTCGCATCATCCTGCTCGACGGCTCGGGCGACGCCGAGGACGAGTTCCCGGCCATGGCCAACGCCATCTCGACGGCCAGGGTCGACCTCGGGGTCGAGATCTTCTTCAACCCGGCCCCGCTGACCCGGGGCGCACGTTCCCACCCCCTCTCGGGGTGGACCCGGGCTCGCGCACGGTATCCCGACGGTGGCCGCTGCGTCATCGACTACGTCAAGTGTGTGCTTCCTGCCGGCACCTCGTGGGACCTCGAGAGCTATCGCCTGCGCAATCCCACCTTCCCGGCCACGTTCCAGGGCTACGAGCTGTTCGACGAGTTCGACTTCGAGGCCTACCGGCAGCTGGGGTACACCCTCGTCGCGGAGGCCGAGAAGCAGTGGTAGCCAGGACCGATCCCGTGCACTCCAGGCCGCGGGCCGCGACCCTCGTGGCCGGAGTGGGCATCCTCGTCGTCAAGGTCACGGCATCCCTGCCGCAGGTTGGCCCCGACGTCGCGACCGTAGCCATCACGTGGCTCGTCGTCGGGTCGTTCGTCGCCGTTGGTCTGGCCCTGCTGGGCACCGACCTGCCCCCCGTCAACGGCTGGTCATGCCTGGTGGTCGCCGCGGCGACCATCCCGGGCGACCTCAACGACACCCACTACCCAGCAGCGGCGCGGCTCATCGGCTTCGCCCTGGAGCCCTGCTACCTCGCGGCCACCGTCGCCCTGGTGCTGCGCTACCCCTCTGCCCGGCTCTCGGCCGTCGGCCACGTCACGGTGTGGGGGATCCTCGTCAGCAGCGTCCTACTCCGAATGCCGCTGGGGCTGACCGTTGGGAGCCTCCCCAGCCCGTTCCATCGACCGCAGGACCTCGGGACGCTCGCCCTGAGACCCTGGTGGCACGACTGGGTCTTCCTCAGGGCCCCCTACACCGTGACGATCCTGTTCCTCTGCGTTGCCGGGGTGGTGCTCGTGCTCCGGGTGGTGGTCCCCAGAGGCATCACCCGGCAGTCGCTCGCACCGCTGGCGGGCGTGGGCACCATCTGCGCTGTCGCGGCAGCGGTGGACCACGCCGTGTGGGTTGCCGGGGTGCCAGGTCCCGCGTGGGATGCCGTGGCCGTGGTGCGCAACCTGAGTGCGGCGGTCATCCCGGTCGCCCTGCTGGCGGACCTGCTCCGCCGACGGGCAGCCGAGGCGGCCGTCACCACGGACGTGCTGCTGGCCGCCAGCTCCGGCAACCTCGACGCACTTCAGAGCAGCCTGCGCCATGTGCTGGTCGACCCGAGCCTGACGATCACGGCGGTGCCACAACCCAGCCACGTTGACGGGGTCCCGCCATTTCCAGATGTGCCGGCCTCCGACGCGGAGGACCGCGAGTCCACGACCCTCACTGGCGCCGACGGCTCCGCCCTGGCCACCATCACCTACGACCGGCGAGCCAACAGCGACGAAGCGCTGCTGCGCGCGAGCTTGTCGGCCGCCCAGGTGGGCATCGACAACACCAGGCTGACGGCAGCCCTCCTGGAGCGCATGGCCGAGCTCGAGGCATCACGCACGAGGATCGTCGAGGCGGGCCTCGCCGAACGGCGCCGGGTCGAGCGCGACCTCCACGACGGGGCGCAGCAGCACTTCCTCAGCGTCGCGGCAACCTTGGCACAGGCCGATTTCGCAGACGACCAGGAGCTCCGGTCGCTGGTCAAGCAGGCCAGGGTCGGGCTTGGTGGGGCGCTCGCCGAGCTGCGCGACCTCGCGCGAGGGATCCACCCGGCCAGCCTGAGCCAGGGTGGCCTGAGCACCGCCCTGCCGGCCCTGTGCGAACGCAGTCCGCAAGGGGTCCACCTGCGGATCGACGCCGCACTCGAGGGCCGGCGCCTCGATGCCGACGTGGAGACCGCGGTCTACTTCGTGGTCGCCGAGGGGCTCGTCAACGCGACCCGGTATGCCGAAGCCAGCGCCGTCGCCGTGGACGTGGCTCTCTCGACGGGGCGGCTCGTCGTCGAGGTCGCGGACGACGGCAGAGGAGGGGCCGGCTTTGCGCCGGGCCGGGGGCTGACCGGCCTGCGGGACCGGGTGCAGGCGCTCGGTGGCGACTTCGACGCGCACTCCGACCCGTGCGCGACGCACCCGTCATCCCGGGGGACCCGCCTCACGGCGACGCTGCCCGTCGGGAGGACCGCGCCATGAGCCAACCGCCCACCACGCCGTCCCCGTCCGGTCGTGGCATGCGCGCAGCACTCGTCGACGACTCCTCGCTGTTCCGCCAAGGTCTCGCCAACCTGCTCACGGCGGCCGGGATCGAGGTCGTCGCCGAGCTCTCCGATGCCCAGGCGCTGCCAGCAGTGGTGCACGGGCAGCGGCCAGACGTGGTGCTCCTCGACGTGCGGATGCCACCGACGCACACCGACGAGGGGATCAACGCTGCCATCGCCGTCCGCGCGCAGGCACCGGACGTCGGCGTGCTCGTGCTCAGCACCTACGCCGAAGGCGTCTGGGCCCGTCGACTCTTCGAGCACGGCGCCACCGGACTGGGCTACCTGCTCAAGGACCGCGTCGATGACGTCGTCACGCTGGTGGACGCGCTGCGACGTGTGGCTGGCGGCGGCACCGCGGTCGACCCGCAGGTCGTCAGCGGCCTCCTGAGCCGAGGCGAGCGCACCTCCTCCGCGCTCAACGGGCTGTCCGCCCGCGAGCGGGAGGTACTCGCCCTCATGGCGCAGGGAATGTCGAACGGCGGCATCGGTCAGAAGCTGTTCCTGTCGCCGCGAACGGTCGAGACGCACGTCACCGCCATCTTCGACAAGCTTCCCCTGCGTGCGGCCGACCACGCGACCAACCGCCGGGTGCTCGCCGTGCTGACCTACCTCGACGAGGAGCACTCGGCCTGAGTCGAGGCGCCGTCAGGCAGTAGCCGAGGAATGCCTGGCCAGGCGCAGCCAGGTGTCGACGACGGTGTCGGGGTTGAGCGACATCGACTCGATGCCCTCGTCGAGCAGCCACTCCGCGAGGTCGGCGTGGTCCGAGGGCCCCTGTCCGCAGATGCCGACGTACTTGCCCTGGTCGCGGCACGCCTTGATGGCCATGCTGAGCAGCTTCTTGACCGCGGGGTCGCGCTCGTCGAACGACCCGGCGACCAGCGAGGAGTCACGATCGAGGCCGAGCGTCAGCTGGGTCATGTCGTTGGAGCCGATGGAGAAGCCGTCGAAGTGCTCGAGGAACTCAGCGGCGTTGACCGCGTTGGACGGCAGTTCGCACATCATGACGACCTGCAGGCCGTTCTCGCCCCGGCGCAACCCGTGCTCGGCCAGGAGGTCGATCACTCCCTTGCCCTCGGCGACAGTGCGCACGAAGGGGATCATCACCTTGACGTTCGTCAGCCCCATGTCGTCGCGGACGTGGCGCAGCGCCTCGCACTCCATCGCGAAGCACTCGGCGAAGTCGGCGGACAGGTAGCGTGAGGCGCCGCGGTACCCGATCATCGGGTTCTCCTCGTGCGGTTCGTAGCGCTCCCCACCCAGCAGGCCGGCATACTCGTTGGACTTGAAGTCCGACATCCGCACGATGACCGGCTCCGGCGCGAAGGCGGCCGCCAGCATGGCGACTCCCTCGCTCAGTCGCTTGACGAAGAAGTCGCGCGGGCTGGCATAGGCAGCGATGAGCGGCTCGATCTGGGCCTTGATGTCGGGGTCCTGGTCCTCGAGCTCGAGCAGGGCTCGCGGGTGGATCCCGATCTGCCGGTTGATGATGAACTCGAGCCTGGCCAACCCGATTCCCTTGTTGGGCAGGCGGGAGAACTCGAACGCCTGCTCCGGGGTGCCGACGTTCATCATGATCTTGACCGGGATGTCCGGCATGTCGTCCAGCGCCGTCTCCGACACCGAGAACGCCCGCTTGCCGTCGTAGACGAACCCCGTGTCGCCCTCGGCGCACGAGACGGTGACCTCTTGGCCGTCCTTGAGCTGGCTGGTCGCCGAGCCGGTGCCCACGACCGCGGGGATGCCGAGCTCACGGGCGATGATCGCGGCGTGGCAGGTGCGGCCACCGCGGTTGGTGACGATCGCGCTGGCCCGCTTCATGATCGGCTCCCAGTCCGGGTCGGTCATGTCGGCGACGAGCACCTCGCCGGGCTGGAAGTCGTGCATGGCGTCGATGGAGGTGAGCGCACGGACCGCGCCGGCGCCGATCTTCTGGCCGATGGCCCGTCCCTCGACGACGACCGGGCCGCGCTCGTCCATGCGAAAGCGCTGCAGGGTCGAGCCTGAGGCGCGCGACTTCACGGTCTCGGGACGCGCCTGCAGGATGTAGAGCTTGCCGTCGACCCCGTCCCGGCCCCACTCGATGTCCATGGGGCGGCCGTAGTGCTCCTCGATCTTGAGGGCGTGGCGCGCAAGCTCGGTGACCTCCTCGTCGGTGAGGCTCAGCCGGATCTGCTCGGCCCCGTCGACCGGCACGAACTCGGTGGTGCGCCCGACCGAGTCGTCGTCGGTGTAGACCATCTTGGTGGCCTTGCCGCCCAGGCCCCGCTTGAGGATCGCGGGGCGCCCGGCGCGCAGGGCCGGCTTGTAGACGTAGAACTCGTCGGGGTTGACGGCCCCCTGCACGACCGCCTCCCCGAGGCCGTAGCTGCTCGTGACGAAGACCGCGTCGGGGAAGCCGGACTCGGTGTCGATGGTGAACATCACGCCCGAGGCACCGATGTCGGAACGGACCATGCGCTGGACCCCCGCTGACAGCGCGACGGCAGCGTGGTCGAAGTCGCTGTGCACGCGGTAGGCGATCGCGCGGTCGTTGTAGAGCGAGGCGAAGACCAGCTTGATGGCGTGCAGGACGTTGTCGATGCCACGGATGTTGAGGAAGGTCTCCTGCTGGCCGGCGAAGGACGCGTCGGGGAGGTCCTCGGCGGTGGCGCTGGAGCGCACCGCCCAGCTCACCTCCTCGCCGGCTTCGCCGACGAGAGACTCGTATGCCGCGCGGATGTCTTCGTCGAGATCGGCCGGGAAGGCCTGTGCCTCCACCGCGTCGCGGATCTCGTGGCCCACCTCGGCCAGCCGGCGGGTGTCATCGACGTCGAGGTTGGACAGCAGCCCGTTGATCCGGTCCGCAAGGCCGTCGTGGGCCAGGAACCGGCGGTACGCCTCGGCCGTCGTGGCGAACCCGTCCGGCACCGACACCCCGGCCTTGGACAGGTGCCGCACCATCTCGCCCAGCGAGGCGTTCTTGCCACCGACCGAGTCGACGTCGCCCAGGCCGATGTCCTTGAACCAGGCGATGTTTGCACTCATGAGGGTCCTCTTCCGTCCGGTCCGGGGCAGGGGCGCGGCCCGACACTACTCCAGGTCACTCGACGTCCCGCAGGCGTCTCGCCTGCATGATCACGGCGGCCATCTCCTCGACCGACATCGAGGCCGAGTTGATCGAGGGGATCCGGAACGAGCGGTACAGCGACTCCGCCCGGCGCAGCTCGTAGCTGCACTGGGCGAGGGTGGCGTACTTCGACCCGGGGCGGCGTTCTCCGCGCACCTGGCTCAGCCGCGCCGGGGTGGACAGCAGCCCGAAGCACTTGTCGACGTACGGGCGGACCGGACGGGGCACGTCGCTGTGGTCGAAGTCCTCGTCGACGAGCGGGTAGTTGGCCACCTTGATGCCGTGCTGGAGCGCGAGGTACATCGAGGTGGGCGTCTTGCCGCAGCGCGAAGGGGCGATGAGGATCAGCTCGGCGTTCTCGAGGTTGCGCAGGCTCTGCCCGTCGTCGTGCTCCATGGCGAAGTCGATCGCCTTCATCCGCATCTCGTAGCGACGCAGGTCTCCCACCCCGTGCAGGGCACCGACGTCGTGGGCGGCGTTGACGTGCAGCACCCGCTCGACCGTGTCGAGGTGCGAGCCGAACAGGTCGATGAACGCGCACTCGGTCTTCATCAGGGCGCTGCGGACGTCCTCGTCGGCGACCGTGGAGAACACGAGCGGCGTCACCGCGTCGGTCATCGCCGCGTCGAGCTCCTTGACCACCTCCCTGGCGCGGTCCACGGTCGTGATGAACGGGATCTTGTGGCGCACGAAGCTCACGGTCGGGAACTGCTGCAGCATCATGTTGCCCAGCGTCTCGGCGGAGATGCCGGTGCCGCCGGCCAGGAAGTAGACGGGGGTGGGGGCGGTCGGGGCCGGGCTCACGCGCCAACTGTGGCACAGGGGTCGCCGGCTCGGCGCTCACTCCTTGACGAGGTCGAGCTCCAGCCACCGGGCGAGGTCCTCCAGCTCGCGGTCCACCCCGCCGAGGACGGCCTTGCCGAACGGCTCGTCCTGGTGGACGGCGTGGACGCGCAGGACACCGGCCCGGTGGTCGGCGGCGGCGTCGACCTTGCCGACGAGCCGGTCGCCGTGCAGGACCGGCAGGGCCCAGTACCCCCAGCGCCTCTTGGCGGGCGGCTTGTACATCTCGAGCTGGTAGTCGAACTCGAACAGCTCGCTCATGCGCTTGCGGTCCATGACCAGGCGGTCGAGCGGGGACAGCAGGGCGGTGCGGCCACGGAACCCGCCCTCGAGCAGTCCGGGGTCCACGCGCCAGCGACCGCGGACCCCGTCGACGACCGCCTCCTCCCCTGCCGCACGAACATGGTTGGGCTCGATGTCGTCCGCCGGACCCGTGGGCCGGGCGATGCCCAGGGCGGCAAGTCGACGGCGGTCCCGGATCGCCTCGGCTTCCTCGGCCGGGACCACCTCGTCGTCCGCGTGGACCCGCTCCGCGAGGTCCCAGAGCCGCTCGCTGCCATCCCGGCCGGCTACCGCGACCTCGCCCCGTTGTTCCATGATCGCGACGAGGCGCTGGGTGTTCTTGGCATTGGTCCAGCCGCTCGAACGCCACGGGAGCACGCAGGTGTCCGGCAGCGCACTGGCCGGTAGCGGCCCGTCCTGGCGCAGTGCCTCGAGGATGTCGTCGTGGCACCCGCGGTTGGCCTGCGCCCACTCCAGCCGAGCCACGAGGTACTCCGCCTCCGGGCTGGGCTCTCGACGCATCTGGTCACGGAACAGCGCCATGTCCTCGGCCGGCCGCAGCCGGAGCCGGTACTCCACGAGCGCGCCGTTGGTGAGCAGGTCCTCGAGGTCATTCGGGGAGTAGGAGGACCCGAGGCGTGTCCAGCACACCAGGTCTGCGCTCGGCGCGACCGCCGTGGTGAGGTCGACCTGGAGGAGGGTGAGGTGCCTGACCACGTCGAGCAGGTCGGTGGGGTGTGGGGCAGTGAGGAGCTGGGCCCGCACGGCGACGCGTCGGGCCTGCTGCCGGGACAGCTCATGGACCACAGCCTGGACCCTAGGTGAGATGAGCCCGAACGCAGCGGGTTGTCGACTGGCCGGGCGCACACCGGCCGTATGCCGCGTGGCTGGGCCACGCGGCATACGGCACCTTTCCGCGTGGTCCGCTACGGTGGCGCCCACCAACCGGGGAGCAGCGATGAGTGTCACGGTGGTCTCGGGTCTACACGCCACACCCACCATCGCCCTCTTGTCGGGAGGCATCGTGAAACTTCTTCTCACGTCCGGTGGCGTCACGAACACGAGCATTCGCGATGCCCTCGTCGACCTGCTGGGCAAGCCGATCGCCGACTCCGCTGCCCTCTGCATCCCGACGGCGCAGTGGGGGCACCCAATGTGTGGACCGGCCTCGGTGCGTGGTTTCGTCAGTGGCACGCCCCCATGGGGAGGCATGACCTCCATGGAGTGGAAGTCGCTTGGCGTCCTGGAGCTCACTGCGCTGCCCAGCATCGGCGAGGAACGCTGGGTCCACTGGGTGCGCGAGGCCGACGTGCTGCTCGTCGACGGCGGCGATGCGACGTACCTCTACCACTGGATGCTCAGGTCCGGACTGGCGGACCTCCTGCCGTCACTGGGCGAGACGGTGTGGGTGGGAGTGAGCGCCGGCAGCATGGTGATGACGCCCCGGATCGGTGCCTACTTCGTGGAGTGGCCGAACGCTCCGGACGACAGGACGCTCGGGGTCGTCGACTTCTCCATCTTTCCCCACTTGGACGTCTTCCCGGGCAACACCATGGCCGAGGCGGAGCGGTGGGCCGCCGAGCTCGCGGGTCCGGCGTACGCCATCGATGACCAGACAGCGATCACGGTGGTCGGCGGCAGGGTCGAGGTCGTGACCGAGGGGCACTGGAAGCTGCTCGCGTAGCCACCAGACGAAGCCGCCGCGCCCGCCGGGGCGGTATCCCATGGCCCTCGCCGGCGGGTACTCCAGGCCTCACCTGCTTCGGGCGGCCGGGGTGATGGCTTCCTCGACCACGGCCGCCCACAGCGCGGAGCCCGCCGGACTCGGGTGTCGGAAGTCCTTGAACAGGCTCGCCTCGTCGGCGTGCACCTCGAACGCGCCGTACACGTCGATGGTGGGTAGGCCGGTCCCGGCAGCCCACAGAGTCAGTTCCGCCACCACGTGGGCGTGCTTGGCCGCGGTGGCTCCCAGCTGCGGGTTCTGGAGGATGACTGCCGAGGCCGGGGTCCCGGGCCATCGCCCGTCGACCGCCGAGACGAGCGCCCGCATCGGCCCGACGACGTCGCCGGGCGAGTGGTTGTGGCCGAAGGAGTACAGCACGAGGTCGGGCCGCTCCGGCTGGATGGCCGCGAGCCGCGCCCGCGCGTATCCCGCCTGCGCGCCGGACTTGCTGCCGTTCCAGATCGTCACCACCGGGCCGTGCTGGCCGTACATCCGCGCCCGAGGCAGCCAGCCCCCACGGACGTCGTCCCATTGGTGCAGGACCACCTGCCGAGTCGCGCCCAGGCTGCGGGCCCACAGGTCGACCCACTCGCCGTCCTCGTTCCCGGTGGAGTCGCCCAGGACGCTGACCACCACCGCGCCGCGGCCGCCCAGCGCGGCACGAACCTCGACCAGGTGATCGGCGGCGGCGGCCGAATGCCAACCGGTCGTCGAGGAGAGGGCAGCCGCGAGAACCACGCCGCCCACGATGGCCGTCAACCCCGGTCGTGCGTGGCCGAGCACCCACGCACGCGCCCCCACGCGAACAGTGTCGGGCCAGACAGCCGGGCGCGGTGCCTGTTTGGCCAGAACCGGCCCGGGCGTCGCGACCTGGTGGCTCACGAACCACGTGGTGGCCCCGACGAGACTTCGGGGTTTCCCACGATGTGCCCCGGTCTCCGTGGCGGGACCGTCGTGCCATGACCACGACAACTGAGAAAAGGGGAAAGGTCATGGCACACAACACCGTCAACGCAACAACCATCCGCAGGACGTCCTCCGCACTGGGGGCAGCTGCGATCCTCGGTCTCGCCCTGTCCGGTCCGGCCCTGGCCCGCCCGGAGCCCGGCCCGGATGCCAGCCGGGCCGCGACCAGCTGCTGCGTGATCGACGAGTCGGTCTACGCCACGCACTACGGCACGAAGCCCAGCGGCGGCAGTTCCTCGAGCGGCTCGGCCAATGCTGCGGAGAACGCCGCGCAGCAGCCCAAGCCGGCAGGTCCGCCGGCGTACAACTCCTGGCCGAACGGCGGCAAGGTCGACACGCCCAACCCGGATACCCTGGTGCTCAAGCCGATCGGAGACTCCCTGGAGCTTCTCCAGGTCGCGCTCGGAGCCCTGGGCGGCGCAGTCCTGACGGCGGCTGCGGCGGCGGCCATGGCCAGCCGCTCCCGCCACCACGTGGCCCACGCGTAACCGGGGGGCAAGTGGCCCGTCACGCACATTCGTGACGGGCCGCTCGCGTGCGCTAGGGCTCGAAGCGGTACCCGAGGCCGGGCTCGGTGATGAGGTGGCGCGGGTGCGACGGGTCGGCCTCGAGCTTGCGACGCAGCTGCGCCATGTAGACGCGCAGGTAGTTGGTCTCCTCGCTGTAGGCCGGGCCCCAGATGTCGCGCAGCAGCTGTTGACCGCTGACGAGCTTGCCGCTGTGGCGGAGCAGCGCCTCGAGGAAGTGCCACTCGGTCGGGGTGAGTCGCACGTCCCGTCCGTCACGAGCGACCTTGCGGGCCGCGAGGTCGATGCGCAGTGTTGCGGTCTGGACCACTGGGTCGACCGCTGGCATGGGTGCGGAGCGTCGGAGGGCTGCGCGGATGCGGGCAAGCAGCTCGTCCATGGCGAACGGCTTGGTGAGGTAGTCATCGGCGCCGGCGTCCAGTCCGTCGACCTTGTCCCACTGGCTGTCCCTCGCGGAGAGGATGATGATGGGCACGGCGCTCCAGCCACGAATGCCTGCGACGACGTCCATGCCGTCCATGCCCGGCAGGCCGAGGTCGACAATGACCAGGTCCGGTGGTCCCGCCGCTGCAGCCCTCAGAGCCGCAGCGCCGTCCGCGACCGCCTCCACGGTGTAGCCGTGGGCCTTCAGGTTGATGCTCAAGGCACGGCGCAAGCCGGTCTCGTCCTCGACGATCAGGACCCGGCTCATGGCGCGACCGGCACCGTGACGGACATGGTGAGCCCTCCCCCCGGTGTGCTCTCGGGCTTGACCTCGCCATCCATGATGTCGAGCAGGCCCCGCACGATCGCCAGGCCCAGACCCACGCCGCCGCTGGAGGTGTCACCGAGCCTCTGGAACGGCGTGAACATCTCCTCCTGGCGCGCAGGGTCGACCCCCGGGCCGTGGTCGACGACCTCCATGCGCAGCCGCCCGGCAGCCGCCTCCGCCCTGACGGTCACCACCGACCCCGGCGGGCTCCACCGGAGGGCGTTGTCCAACAGGTTCGCCACCACCCGCTCGAGCAGCCCGGGGTCGGTCCAGGCCAACGGCAGGTCCTCCGGAACCTCCACCTGCACCCCGGGGGCCCGCAGGGACAACAGCGCCCGCCCCACAACCTCGTCGAGTGCGACCGGACGCAGGTGCACCGACAGCGCCCCGGCCTGGATCCTGCTCATGGCAAGCAGGTTGTCCACCAGCGCGGAGAGCCGATCGGCGCCGCTCTCGATCGCCTCGAGCAGCTCGTCCTCATCCCCCGGCTCCAGGGTCGTCCCGGACTCCCGAAGCCCGGAGGCGGCCGCCTTGATCCCGGCGATGGGGGTACGCAGGTCATGGCCGACCGCCGCGAGCAGGGCGGAGCGCACGCGGTCGGTCTCGGCGAGCTGGCGCGCCTTCGCCGCCTGCTCCGCCAGTCTCGCCCGGTCCCACGCGTGACCGGCGGACTCCGCCAGGACCGCGAGGAGCCTTCGGTCGGCGGCGAAGAGCTCCGGACCGTATGCCGCGAGCTCCAGGCCGTGCCCCGCCTCGACGGTGAGCGTGGCTGCCTCCACTCCGTCCGGGCCGACGTGGGCCACGGTTCGGCCATCCTTGGCACGCAGGGCGACGCTGCTCATCGTGAACAGGGTGCGGACCTGCTCGAGCACGTCGGCGACAGGCGCAGTGGACATCTCGGTGGAGGCGAAGCGCGACACCAGCTCCGCCTCGATCCGCTGTTGTTCGGCTGCGGCCCGGCGCCGGGCACCGACCTCGACCGTGACGCTGACGACCAGGGCGCCGAGCAGGAAGACCATGAGGTCGACCAGCGCGCCGCGCCCGCGCACGTAGAAGGTGTTGTAGGGCGGGGTGAGGAACCAGTTGGCAAGCAGGAATGCCTCGGCCGCCGCGACGACTGCCGGCACAACCCCGCCCACCACCGCGATCACGACGACCGCCAGCATGTAGCAGAGCAGGGCGCTCTCGCGGGCGAGTTCGTCCCGCAGTCCCACGAGCACCGCGGTGAGGACCGGCAGGCCCAGCACCGCTCCTGCCAGCCCGACCACCATGCGTCCCCGTGAGAGGCCACCGGCCGGGCGCGACGGCAGCAGCCCCTGGACCGCCCGACTGTCGTTGGGGGACATGAGCGTCAGCGTGCCACAGGCCGGACGCCCGTCGGGTCGAGGTGGGCCAGGTCAGGCTCCTCCGGTGCACGCAGCTGCCAGGGCACGTTGGTCACCATGACCCCGGACTCGAACAGAAGCCGAGCCTTGAGCCGCAGCGCGCTCTGGTTGTGCAGGAGGTTCTGCCACCACCGACCCACCACGTACTCGGGGATGTACACGGAGACCACGTCGTGCGGGTTCGCCGCCCGGATCTCGGCGATCCGGTCGAGGACGGGGCGGGTCAGGTCCCGGTACGGCGAGTCGAGCACGGTCAGCTCCACGGGCACCTCGCGCTCCACCCAGTCGCGCATGAGCTGTGCGGTCTCCGCCTCGTTGGTGCGCACGGTGACCGCGCCCAGCGTGGCTGGCCGGGTGGCACGAGCGAACGCGAGGGCCCGCAGGGCCGGGGTGTGCAGCCGGGACACGAGCACCAGCACGTGGATCCGCGCAGGCAGGGTGACGCCGCTGGGGTCCGGCTTCAGCTGGGCCGCGACGCTGAGGTAGTGGTGGCGGATTCCCTGCATCAGGGCGAACACCACCGGCATCGCGATCACGACGAGCCACGCGCCGTGCGTGAACTTCGTGACGAGCACGATCACCAGGACCAGTGCGGTGGTCGCGGCACCGACGGCGTTGACCGCCATGCGGCGATGGATGCCTCGGCGCGCGCGGCTGGTGCGAGCACCCCTTCGCTCGTCCAGCCAGTGCTTCACCATGCCGCTCTGGGACAGGGTGAAGGAGACGAAGACGCCGATGATGTACAGCTGGATCAACCGTGTGGTGCTCGCGTCGAAGGCCACGATCAGCGCTGCGGCGAGGCCGGCCAGGATCAGCACCCCGTTGGAGAACACCAGCCGGTCACCGCGGCGGGCGAACTGCCGGGGCAGGTACTCGTCGTCGGCCAGGATCGAGGCCAGGATCGGGAAGCCGTTGAAGGCGGTGTTGGCCGCCAGCACCAGGATCGCGGCGGTGAACGCCTGCAGTGCGAAGAAGCCCACGGAGCCGGGTCCGAACACGGCGCCACCGAGCTGGGCGATGACCGTCTTCTGCTGGTAACCCTGCGGCGCGCCGATGAGCGCGGCGGCCTCGTGGGCGACGTGCACGTGGCTCGTCACCGCCAGCGCCGTGATGCCGGCGAACATCACGACCGTGAGGGCGCCCATGCCCGCCAGCGTCGAGGCCGCGTTGCGGCTCTTGGGCTTGCGGAAGCTGGGGACGCCGTTGCTCACCGCCTCCACCCCCGTCAAGGCCGTGCACCCGGACGCGAACGCCCGCAGCGCGAGCGCCACCAGGACCAGCCCGCCAAAATGCCCTTCCGAGGCGATCCCGTACGCCGCCGACTCGGCCACTGGCGGGTCGCCCCTGAGCGCCTGCACGGCGCCGAGCGCGAGCATCACCAACACGCAGGCGACGAAACCATAGGTCGGCACGGCGAAGGCGCTGCCCGACTCCTTGACCCCGCGCAGGTTCACCGTCGCCAGCAGGGCGATCGCGCCAACCGAGAGGGCAACCGAGTGCGGGGCCAGCACCGGGAACGCCGACACCACGTTCGCCACCCCGGCCGCGACCGACACCGCCACCGTGAGCACGTAGTCCACCATCAAGGCGCTGGCGGCGACCAGAGCGGCGTTGCGCCCCAGGTTGGCGCGGCTCACCGCGTAGGCCCCGCCCCCGTTGGGGTACGCGTGGCAGGTCTGGCGGTACGACGCGACCACGACGACCAACAGGAACACCACCGCGGCTGCGACCCACCACGTGAGGTGCAGCAGGGCAACGCCGCCCAGGCTGAGGACGAGGAGGATCTCCTCCGTCGCGTACGCGTTCGACGACAACGGGTCGCTGCAGAACACCGGCAAGGCGAGCCGCTTGGGCAGCAGCGTCTCACCCATCCGGGAGTTGTCCAGCGGACGGCCCACCAGGAGCCGCTTTGGTAGGTGGATCAGTGCGGTCACACCACCACGCAAGCACTGAGGGACAAGGTTGCCGGTCGTCCCTAACGGGTTCCTTACGCGGATTCCGGAAATCTTGACGGCGGCAATGCGCAGCCGGGCCGCGCGGGGTCGGAAGTGGCACTGCTGGAGAGCAGCGTGTCGTTGGCAGCGCCCTGTTGGCGGCAGTCCTTGGTCGTGGCGGCCGTCGTCCTGCCGCGCTCAGGTCCCGGGGCGGACACTGGTGCCACCGCCCCCCAAGGCTTCTCCCTGCACCGCCCCGTGCTGACAACCAGAAAGGCGGACCGACCATGACAACTCCCACGATCGCGCTGAACAACGGCATGCACATGCCAGCCCTCGGCTTCGGCGTCTTCCAGACCCCGCCCGAGGGGACGATCCAGGCCGTCCACGCCGCACTGGAGACCGGCTACCGCCACATCGACACCGCAGCCGCCTACGGCAACGAACGCGAGGTCGGTGAAGCGATCCACCGCTCCGGCCTGGATCGGGAGGAGGACCAAGCCGTCCGCCAGGAGCTTCTCGACTGCAGGAGCCGATCAAGGTGTTCGGGCCCACCAGCGTCATACCGGCGGTCAACCAGATCGAGGTCCACCCCTACTTCCGGCAGCCGGATGTCGTCTCCGCCAACTCGGCCCACGGCATCGTCTCCCAGGCCTGGTCCCCCATCGGTGGAATCACCTTCTACCGCGACGGCTCGCACGGCTCGACGCTGCAGGACCCCACCATCGCCGCGATCGCCGACGCGCACGACAAGACCCCGGCCCAGGTGATGCTGCGCTGGCACGTGCAGCAGGGACGGCAGGCCATCCCCAAGTCCGTCACCCCCTCGCGCATCGCAGAGAACTTCGACATCTTCGGCTTCGAGCTCACCGGGGACGAGCTCACCGCCATCGACGGCCTCGACACCGGGGTTCGCGGCGGCCCCGAACCCGAAGCGATCACCCGCGCGGCCTTCGGGCGCGACATCCCGGAAGCCTGAAAGGAACCAACCATCCAGCCGTGCTGCCGCGGCCAGTGCGTCTGGGATGGACAGTTGGTCGATCCGCTTGTTGGATGAGTGACGAGGTGCCCTTCCGGAGGTGGCGACATGCTGTTGTCGATGCACGAGCGCGAGCGGTTGATGATCTGGACGGCGGCCAAGCTCGCTGCCGAGCGACGGGATCGTGGATTGAGGCTCAACCTCCCGGAGGCAACGGCGCTGATCACCTCGTTCCTGCTCGAGGGTGCCCGTGACGGCCGCAGCGTCACCGACCTGATGGAGTCCGGGCGCGAGGTGCTCCGTCGCGACGACGTCCTGGAGGGTGTGCCCGAGATGCTCGGCCAGGTGCAGGTGGAGGCGACGTTCCCCGACGGCACCAAGCTCGTCACGGTCACGGCGCCGATCCCATGAGCGGGGCCGACCGGGACGAGCCACTGGTCCCCGGCGAGATCCTCTACAGCGACGAGCCCGTCGTCATCAACGACGGGGCTGACGTGGTGACGCTCCGGGTCGTCAACACGGCCGACCGACCCGTCCAGGTCGGCTCGCACTACCACTTCGCCGAGGTCAACCCCGCGCTCGACTTCGACCGCAAGGCCGCGTGGGGACGCCGGCTCAACGTGCTGTCGGGGGGCTCGGTCCGCTTCGAGCCGGGCGCGGCGGAGCAGGTGGAGCTGATCCCGATCCGTGGCCAGCGCATCGTCGCAGGTCTTCGCGGCGAGTGTGGAGGAGCGCTCGATGGCTGAGGTCGACCGGCGCCAGTACGTCTCCTCCTTCGGACCGACCACCGGGGACCGGATCCGGCTCGCGGACACCAACCTGTTCATCGAGGTGACCGAGGACCGGTGCGGCGGCGGGGACGAGGCGGTGTTCGGCGGCGGCAAGTCGGTGCGCGAGTCGATGGGCCAGTCCCGCGCCACCCGCGCCGAAGGCACCCCGGACCTGGTGATCACCGGCGCCGTCGTCCTCGACCACTGGGGCGTCATCAAGGCCGACGTGGGCATCCGCGACGGCCGCGTCACCGCCCTCGGCAAGGCCGGCAACCCGGAGACCATGGACGGTGTGCACCCGGACCTCGTCATCGGCCCGTCGACCGAGCTCGCCTCCGGCAACGGACTGATCCTGACCGCCGGCACCGTGGACACCCACGTCCACTACGTCGGCCCCGACATGCTCGAGGAGGCGCTCGCGGCGGGCACCACGACCGTCGTGGGCGGGGGGACCGGCCCGACCGAGGGATCCAAGGCGACACTGGCGACCCCCGGCGCGTGGTGGACCCAGCGGATGCTGGAGGCGTTCGAGCCGTGGCCCGTCAACGTGCTCTTCCTCGCCCGTGGCAACACCGTCTCCCACGAGGCGTTGTGGGAGCAGCTGCGCGGTGGCGCGGGCGGGTTCAAGGTCCACGAGGACTGGGGTGCAACGCCCGCGGCGGTCGACGCGGCGCTCACGGTCGCCGACGACTCCGGCGTTCAGGTCGCGATCCACAGCGACACCCTCAACGAGGCCGGCTTCGTCGAGGACCTCCTCACGGCGGTGCGGGGACGCACGTTCCACGCCTTCCACACGGAGGGGGCGGGGGGCGGGCACGCCCCCGACATCATCCGGATAGCCGGGGAGCCAAACGTCCTGCCGGCCTCGACGAGCCCGACCCGGCCCTTCACCCACAACACCGTCGCCGAGCACTTCGACATGGTCATGGTGGCCCACCACCTCAACCCCCAGGTGCCCAACGACCTCGCGTTCGCCGAGAGCCGGGTCCGCGCCGGGACCATTGCCGCCGAGGATGTGTTGCAGGACCTCGGTGCCCTGTCGATCATGTCCTCCGACGCGCAGGCGATGGGCCGCATCGGAGAGGTGGTGACGCGCACCTGGCAGACCGCCCACCGGATGAAGCAGCTCCGCGGGCCGCTGGAGGGCGACGGCCGGGCGGACAACCACCGCGCCCGGCGCTACGTCGCCAAGTACACGATCTGTCCGGCGGTCGCGCATGGTCTCGAGCGCGAGATCGGCTCGGTCGAGGTGGGCAAGATGGCCGACCTCGTGCTGTGGCAGCCGGCGCTGTTCGGCATCCGGCCCACACTGGTGCTCAAGGGTGGGATGGCTGCTGTTGCCGCGCTGGGCGACCCGAACGCCTCCATCCCCACTCCCCAACCGGTCCTGCCCCGTCTCGGGTTCAACGCGGGCAGTCCGGCGGCGGCGAGCACCAGCGTCGCGTTCGTGTCCGAGGCGGCCATCGAGGACGGCTTGGCCGACCGCCTGCAGCTGCGCCGTCCGCTGGTCGCCGTCGGCAACGTCCGAGGACGGACCAAGGCCGACCTGCCGGAGAACACCGCGCTCCCACGGATCGAGGTGGACCCGGACACCTACTCGGTGACCATCGACGGTGAGCTGGCCGAACACGAGCCGGCGACCGAGGTCCCCATGGCACAGCGGTACTTCCTCTTCTGAGGCAAGGACACCGGGAGATGGACCACCATGCGGCGCTCCTGCTGCTCGCCGACGGTCGGCTGCCCGCCGGTGCGTACGCCCACTCTGGTGGGCTGGAGCCCGCTGTCGTGGCAGGGCGGGTGCGTGACCTCGACGACGTGAGCGGCTTCGTAGCCGGTCGGCTGGAAACGGTCGGCGTGGTGGCGGCGACCTTCGCCGCGGCAGCCTGCCACGCGGCATACCGCATGGACCGAGCCCGCCTCGGTGCCCTCGACGCGGGCCTTGATGCTCGTATGCCGTCGCCGGCCTCCCGCGGTACCTCCCGACAGCTGGGCCGCCAGCTGCGTCGGGTCGCCACCACACTGCGGGACGACCAGCGGCTGGGACTGCTCGGTCGCGAGCCTCACCAGCCCCTCGCGCTGGGCGTCGTGGCCACGGTGTTCGACCTCGTGCCGAAGGACGCGGCGCTGGCCGTCCTGCACGAGACGGCGGCCGGCGTCGTGACTGCTGCGGTGCGGCTCCTGGCCCTGGACCCCCTGGCGGCGCACGCCGTCGTCGCCGACCTCGCCGAGCGTCTCGACCAGCTGGCGGACCAGTGTGCGGCGCGGCGCGAGGAGGAGGTCGACGCGCTGCCGGCCGGTGGCGCCCCGCTCCTCGACCTGGGCGCGGAACGCCACGCCCAACGGTCCGGAAGACTGTTCGCCTCGTGACCGCCGCCGCCATGGTCACGACTGCCCCACCCAGTGCCTGGCCGGCCACGCGGATGCGTGCGCGCGCACGACTGGCGACCGAGCTCGTCACCGGTCGCAGTGGTCGGCGTTCAACGCGGATCTGCGGAATGCGCTCCGAGGCTCCGCTGGTCCTGCGCCCCACCATCGGCACGGGCGAGGAGCCGGGTGTCTTTGGTGACCCGGGCGCCGCCCGGGTCACCCTTGCCGCCGGCGCTGGGGGGCCGGTGGGTGGCGATCGGCTGGAACTGTCCGTGGTGGTGGGCGCTGGCAGCACCCTCGTGTTGTGCGAGGCCTCGGCCACGCTCCTGCTGCCCGGCCGTGACGGGGCCACCTCGAGCACTGAGGTGCGCATCGAGGTCGGGGACGGCGGGACGTTCGTGTGGCTGCCCGAGCCGGTGATCGCGGCTCGTGGGTGCGACCACGTCATCGACGTCCGGGTGGAGCTCGGCGAGGATGCTCAGCTGCTCGCCCGCGAGGAGGTCCTCCTCGGACGGCACGGCGAGGCACCGGGCCGCTTGCGGACCAGGTGGCGGGTGAATGGACCCGGCGGCCCGGTCCTGGCGCAGGACCTGGAGCTCGGCACCACTGGCGCGCGCACGGCCGCTGTGGTCGGCGCGCACCGAGCCGTGGGGTCGGTGGCCGCCGTCACGTCGAACTGGATCACGGACTCGACCCGCTCCGCGGCGCTGCTCACCGACACCGCGGGCGTCCTGCCGATGGCCGAGGGTGCGGTCCTGGTCAGCGTCCTCGCCGACGACAGCATCGCGCTGCGGAACGCCATCGCCGCCGGCATCGCAACGCTCGGTCCGCCCTGGACCCGACAACGACCAAACACCGACCCAGTCCCTCGGTAGACCAAGGAGCCAACGGTGGACCTCACCACTCACCCACACCATGGACGGTCCCGCTCGCTGCGACTCGGCGTTGCCGGTCCGGTCGGCACCGGGAAGAGCTCGCTGATCGCGACGATCTGCCGTGAGCTCGCGGACGAGCTTCGAATCGCGGTGGTGACCAACGACATCTTCACCGACGAGGACGCCCAGTTCCTGCGGTCCACCGGCGTCCTGCCCGCGGAGCGGATTCGCGCGGTCGAGACCGGCGCCTGCCCGCACACCGCCATCCGCGACGACATCACCATGAACCTGCTCGCCGTCGAGGACCTCGAACGCGACTTCGCGCCGCTCGACCTCGTGCTGGTCGAGTCCGGCGGTGACAACCTGACGGCCACCTTCTCCCCCGGCCTCGTGGACGCGCAGATCTTCGTGCTCGACGTGGCCGGCGGCGGCGACGTGGCGCGCAAGGGAGGCCCCGGCATCGCGCGGGCGGACCTGTTGGTGGTCAACAAGATCGACCTCGCTCCGCATGTCGACGTCGACGTCGCGCAGATGGTCGCCGACGCGACCACCGCACGCGACGCTCGTCCGGTCCTGGCAATGTCTCGACACCGGCCGGACACGGTCGCCGAGCTCCGCGACTGGGTCCGTTGGCTGGTCGACGAGCAGCGTCACGGGCGCCACGTCCCGACCGATCCGGGCGCCGTGGCTCCCCACACCCATGCCCAGCCCTGAGTCGCGCCGCTGCCACCGACCGGCTCAGGCCTGACGCGCTCCGTTGCTGCGCGCCATCTGCGACACGTAACCCTCCTGCGCGGCAGCGAGCAGGGCAACTACCACCGCGATGACCTCTGCGACCGCCGCCACCCAGGCGTACCAGCTCCAGTCCGTGTGGATGCCGAACAGCGTCCCGTTCACCGCGATCAGGAAGGCGGTGAGGGTCGTCGCCCCGAACCCGGCCAGCAGGAACAGCGGGACCCAGTGCCGCCACCGCAGCAGCATCACCGCGATGACGAGTCCAGCAACGACATTGACCACGAAGAGCGCCCCTACCGTGCCCTGGTCCTTGACGCCGTCGAACCACAGGTAGAGGTGGACGAAGGCGGACACGACCGCCGCCACGGCACCGATGCGTCTGGTCAACCGGATCACCTCCAGATAGGCATTCTGTCGTTGTTGGCGACGAAAGTGCGGACGCTTCGGTTCACCGGCTGGAGGGGTTGGTCTTGCTGGGCGGCTCCGGGTCCCGTCGCGCTGACCACCCGCCATGCCGGCAGCGAGCCCGGACGAAACAGCCCCTGACCGGCTTCTCCGC
Organism: Pedococcus sp.; assembly: GCA_036278855.1. Classification (GTDB taxonomy): domain Bacteria; phylum Actinomycetota; class Actinomycetes; order Actinomycetales; family Dermatophilaceae; genus Pedococcus. The sequence continues at coordinate 9 of DASUKI010000063.1, read as the reverse complement.
AGGTCAGGG
>DASUKI010000062.1:0-23051 GCA_036278855.1 Pedococcus sp. | reverse complement strand
CCTGGCCAAGGGCGCCGGTGCGGACCTGGTGGTCAACGCCGGCACCAGCAACCTGCGCGAGGCGATGGACCAGCTGGGGATGAAGGAGGGCTTCGACATCGGGCTGGAGATGTCCGGGGTGCCGAGCGCGGTGGACGACATGCTCGCCAACCTCAACCACGGCGGCCGGGTGGCGATGCTGGGACTGCCCAAGGACCCGTTCCCGGTCGACTGGGGCAGGGTCATCACCCACATGATCACCATCAAGGGGATCTACGGCCGCGAGATGTACGACACGTGGTACGCCATGAGCTCGATGCTCGGCAACTCTCCCGTGCTGCGCGAGCGGATCGCCTCGGTCATCACCCACCGCTTCCCTGCCGAGCGGTGGCAGGACGCCTTCGCCGCAGCCCGCTCGGGCCAGTGCGGCAAGGTCATCATGGACTGGAGCTGAAGGAGCGCCGTGTACGACACCGTCAAGGACGAGCTGGCCGCCACCCTCAAGGAGATCGAGGACGCCGGCCTCTACAAGCACGAGCGCGAGCTGACCTCACCGCAGTCGGCGCACATCCGCACCGCGCGCACCGAGGCGCTGAACTTCTGCGCCAACAACTACCTCGGACTCGCCGACCACCCGGATGTCGAGGCAGCCGCGGCGGAGGCGTTGCGGGAGTGGGGTTTCGGGATGGCCAGCGTGCGCTTCATCTGCGGCACCCAGGAGCTGCACAAGCGCCTCGAGCGGGCGATCGCCGACTTCCTGGGCACCGACGACGCGATCCTGTACTCCTCGTGCTTCGACGCCAACGGCGGCGTCTTCGAGGTGCTCTTCGGCGCGGAGGACGCCATCATCTCCGACGAGCTCAACCACGCCTCACTGATCGACGGCATCCGGCTGGCCAAGGCCAAGCGGTACCGCTACCGGAACGCCGACATGGCCGACCTGCGCACCCAGCTCGAGGACGCCAAGATGGCAGGCGCGCGCCGGATGGTCATCGTGACCGACGGTGTCTTCTCCATGGACGGCTACCTCGCCCCGCTCGACGAGATCTGCGACCTGGCCGACGAGCTCGGCGCCATGGTGCTCGTCGACGACTCCCACGCGGTTGGGTTCGTCGGCGAGGGCGGACGCGGAACCCCAGAGCGGTTCGGGGTCATGGACCGCGTCGACATCCTCACCGGCACCCTCGGCAAGGCCCTCGGCGGCGCGTCCGGCGGGTACGTCGCGGCCCACCAGGAGGTCGTCGACCTGCTCCGCCAGCGCTCGCGTCCCTACCTGTTCTCCAACGCCGTCGCCCCGGCGGTCGCGGCCGGCTCGCTCAAGGCGCTCGAGGTCGCCGCCACCTCGCACCGCGCGCGCCAGAGCCTGCGCGACAACACCGCGCTGTTCCGCCAGCTCATGACCGAGGCGGGCTTCGACCTCTTGCCCGGTGAGCACCCCATCACCCCCGTGATGTTCCCGGGCGAGGACGGTGCCCGGCGTGCTGCGCAGGTCGCCGACGCCATGCTCGAGGACGGCGTCTACGTGATCGCGTTCTCCTACCCCGTCGTGCCGCAGGGCAAGGCCCGGATCCGGGTGCAGCTCTCGGCTGGCCACTCCGAGGACGACATCCGGGCCTGCGTGGCCGCGTTCACGGCCGCCCGCGACAAGGTCGGCTGAGGGCAGGGGCCGCGCATGGCCGCATTGCTCTACACCGCCATCTGCTCACTCGACGGCTACGTCGCCGACGAGTACGGCTCCTTCGCGTGGGCGGCCCCGGACGCCGAGGTCCACGCCCACGTCAACGACCTCGAGCGCGGGGTCGGCACCCACCTGCTCGGCCGGCGGATGTACGAGGTGCTGAGGTACTGGGACGCAGACGACCCACAGGCGGACCGCGATCCGGTGACGGCGGACTACCGGCGCCTCTGGCGGTCGACGGACAAGGTGGTCTACTCCTCCACGCTGACCGAGCCGGTGGGTGACCGCACGGTGGTACGAACCGCGTTCGACCCGGACGAGGTCCGGACGCTCAAGAGCACCGCGACCCGTCAGCTCAGCATCGGCGGCCCGACCCTTGCCGCCCGGGCGCTGGTGGACGGCCTGGTTGACGAGGTGCTGCTCTACGGCCACCCCGTGGTCATCGGAGGTGGCACGGCGGCGCTGCCCTCAGGACTGCGCCTCGACCTCGAGCTGCTCGACGCCAGGACCTTCGGGAGCGGGGTGACCTTCACCCGGCACCGAGTGCGGCACTAGCCGGCGTCCTCGACGCCTGCGTCGATGGGCGTGCCGAGCGCCACGGTGCGGCTCACCGTGCACAGCCGCTCCTCGGACATCTGGATGGCCCTGGGCAGCATCTCGCGCGCCCGGTCGCCCCCCTCCCCCTCGGGAAAGGTCACCGAGAAGCGGACCGTGAGGTCGCGCATGCGGTTGTTGCCCTGCTCGTCACGGATCTTCTCGCCGTGCGCGGTGACGGTGAAGGTCACGGGCTCGGCGCGCTTGCTCGTGATGAAGTCGACGTCCGTGCCGCTGCACCCGGCGATCGCCACCAGGAGCAGCTCGACCGGCGTGAAGTCCGGGGTGTCACCACCCCCGCCCACCCGCATGGTGCCGCCCCGGACGTTGGTGAACTCGTAGAGGCCCTTCTCCACCCGGGTCATGCTCACCGAACGGTTGCCGGTGCCGGTGCCACCGGTCTGCTCCTGCGCCATCACTGACCCCACTTCTCTGCGAGCTGGCGGACCACCGTCATGTTCCGCGCGGTGCCCTCGACGCCGAGGACCTTCTCGATCCTCGCGCCGGTGAGCTTGGCTTCGTGGTAGGACACCGCGAAGTCGACCAGGACATCCTTGCCGATGACGTGGGCACGCTCCCCCGCGACGTCCCACGCCTCGAGGTCGCGGGCGGCCGATGCCGTGGGTGCCTTGGCGAGGAAGGTGACATAGCGTGCCCGGCCTCCCTCTGGTGCCGGTATGCCGTCCACGGCCTTGACGAGCGACGTCAGCTCCGTGGGCTTCCGGGCGATCGCGACGATGGGGAACCCAGCGTGGTCGCTGAGCACCCTGGCCACCTCGTCCTCGACCGCGACGTCACTGCGCCTCGCCGAGCGGAGCAGGAAGTTGCCGGTCTGGATGTGTGACTCCACGTCCCCGAACCCGTTGTCCGACAAGACCTCTCGCGCCTGCGCCATCCTCAGCTGTCGACCACCCACGTTGACCGCCCGCAACAGCACGACATAGCTGGGCACGCCTACGCCCCCTCGACGACGGCCCGAAGGGCCGCCCCGACCCGTGCCATGCCGGCGAGCGCGCTGTCCCGTCCCTCCGGGTGGTGGGCGTCGTCGTGTTCGGTCAACACGGCATACGAGACCACCGCCGCCGGCCCCGCGACCAGGCCCACGTCGCCGAGCACGTCGGCGATCGTGCCCGTCTTGTTCCACAGCTGCACCCCCCGGTCGGGCTCGTTGTGGCACAACGGGTCGAGCCCGAAGGCACCACCGACCATGGACAGGTCGGAGTTGAGGCCCAGCCACCCGAGCACCCGGGCGCACACCAGCGAGGAGATGACGTCGCGACGGTGCAGGCGTGCCATGAGGCCGGCATAGGCGCGCGTGGACCCGCTCGACAGGCCGTAGGGGTTGCCGGTGCCGGGGGGCGGCGCAGTGTCGCGGACCTTGCGGCGGAGGCGCACCCCATCGAGGCCCTCCGCCTGGGCCGTCGCCCGCACGGGTTCCGTGCCGCCGACCCGGCCCAGCAGGACGTTGGTGGCGAGGTTGTCGCTGAACGCGCCGACGAGTGCCGCGCAGTCCGCCAGCGGGAGGCTCCGTGTGGTCAGGTGCCACCACAGGCCGGAGTCACGGACGAGGTCGTCCTCGGTCGGCGTGAGCGCCTCGGCCGGGTCGAGCGAACCCTCCTCGAGCCGCTTGGCAACCTCGATGAGCAGCAGCAGCTTGCCGAGGCTGGCCGTGCGTTGCACGGTGTCCGGGTCGCGTTGTGCCAGCACGGATCCCGTGGCGACGTCGAGGAAGGTGACCCGCCAGGACACGTCGGGGTCGGCGGCGGCAGCCGCATCGACGGCCTCGGGCAGCCCGAGCGAGCTCACAGCAGCACCTCGCCGACGCCCACCTCGTGCACGAGCCCCGCGACCCGGACCGTCTCGTCCTGGTCGACGGACAGGTGGAGGGTGGAGGGACGTCCGATGTGGGCGCCCTGCCTGACCAGCCACTCTCCCGAGCGGCCCTCCGCCACGAACCAGGCGCCGAGGTTGGCGCAGGCCGAGCCGGTGGCCGGGTCCTCGCTGACGACCGTGCCGTCAGTGACCAGGGCGCGCGCCTCGACCTCGCCCGGCGCCGTGTCGGCCCACAGGTAGACCAGGACGTCGCCCTTGGTGCTGCCCATCGGTGCGTAGCGCGACAGCGCCGCCGGGTTTGGGCGTGCTCGGCGAACCGCATCGACGTCGGCGGCGGGCGCGACGACCTGGGAGGTGCCCACGGACACCTGCCGTGCTGGCGGGCGTACGGCGCCGGGCGCGAGGCCGAGGGCCGCGCCGAGCTCGTCCGGGTCGAGCTCGGCCTGCACGCTGCCCCGGTTGGCGGTCAGGGTCCAGGTGCTCCCGTCAGCCTCGACGGGGATGACGCCGGCTGGCATGGAGAGGCTGAGCGAGTCGCCGCCGAGGCCGAGTGCCCGCGCGACGTGCGCCGTGCCCAGGGTGGGGTGGCCCGCGAACGGCATCTCGAAGCTCGTGGTGAAGATCCGCACCCCAGCCGCCGCGCCCTCGATCGGCGGCACCAGGAAGGTGGTCTCCGACAGGTTGAACTGGCGCGCGAGGCCCTGCATCTGCTCGTCGCTGAGGCTCGACCCGTCCTCGAACACGCACAACGGGTTGCCCGTGAAGGGGTCGCCCTCGTTGGCGAACACGTTGAGGAGCCGGTAGCCCAGGCGCATGCCCCCACTCAACCAGACGCTGCCGACTGCCACGCGGCGCCCTAGGGTGGGCGGGTGACCTCCCAGCCGAGCCCGCCGGAGGGTCGCCTGGTGCTGCTGAGGCATGGCGAGACCGACTGGTCGAAGTCGGGCCAGCACACCGGCCGCACCGACATCCCGCTGACACCGCACGGCGAGCAGCTCGCCCGCGCGTCAGGTGCGCTGGTGGCGGACTACCACTTCGTCCTGACGCTGTGCTCGCCACTGCAGCGCGCACGACGGACGGCCGAGCTCGCCGGCCTGCGCGCGGAGGTCGACGACGACCTGCTCGAGTGGGACTACGGGGCGTACGAAGGCCTGACCACCAAGGAGATCCGCGAGCGGCTGGGCTACGACTGGACCGTGTTCCGCGACGGGGTGCCGCCCGGGGACACCCCGGGCGAGACGGTCGAGGAGGTGGCCGCTCGCGCCTCGCGGGTGGTCAAGCGTGCCGTGGCGGCGATGGCAGGCGGCGACGTCGCCCTGGTGGGCCACGGCCACTGCCTGCGGGTGCTCGCGACGGTGTTCCTGCGGCAGGAGCCCCGGATGGGTGCGCAGCTGCTCCTCGACGCGGGCTCGGTGAGCGTGATGGAGTTCGAGCGCGAGCAGCCGGCCATCCGGGTCTGGAACCACGGCCCCGCCGTCACGGAGGCCGCCCACCACTGAGCTACGGCAGCGCCCAGGTGTGCACCGGCTCGTTGCTGTGCATGTGCTGCACGTAGGCATCGAGCATGGCGGCGAGAGCGCTCTGCCGGTCCAGCCCCGAGGACTGGAGCTTGGCGACCGCGTCGGTCTGCCAGGTTGCGCCGTTGGCTCCGGCCTTGCACCGACCCTCGATGACCGCGAGGTAGCGGTCGCGGACGCGGGCGGAGACGCCCCACTCCTCGAGCCCCTGGTGCGCCATCGGCAGCAGGTGGCGCAGCACCAGCTCGTCGGCGCGCACCTCGCCGAAGCCCGGCCAGTAGATGCGTGACTCGATGCCGTCACGGGCCGAGTTGCGGAAGTTCTGCTCGGCGGCAGCGAAGCTCATCTTGGTCCACAGTGGCCGGTCGTCGGAGGCCAGCTTGCGGATGACGCCGTAGTAGAACGCTGCGTTCGCCAGGACGTCGACCAGGGTCGGGCCGGCGGGCAGGACGCGGTTCTCGACCCTCAGGTGTGGGGTGCCATGGACCACGTCGTAGATCGGGCGGTTCCACCGGTAGACCGTGCCGTTGTGCAGCCTGAGCTCGGCCAGGCTGGGAGCCTCGCCGGCCTCGAGCCGGGCCACGGGGTCCTCGTCGCTGACCTCGGCGAGCAGCGCCGGGAAGTAGCGGACATTCTCCTCGAAGAGGTCGAAGATCGACGTGATCCAGCGCTCGCCGAAGAAGACTCGCGGTCGGACCGCCTGGTTCTTCAGCTCGACGCTGCGCGTGTCAGTGGCCTGGCTGAACAGCTCGATCCGGGTCTCGGCGTGCAGCCGCTGACCGAAGAAGAACGGGCTGTTGGCGGCCAGGGCGATCTGTGGGGCGACCAGCGCCTGCGCGGCGTTCCAGTGCGCAGCGAAGTCCTGTGGGGCCACCTGCAGGTGCAGCTGGACGCTCGTGCACGCCGACTCCGGCGCGATCGAGTCGCAGTAGGTGGCGACCCGCTCCCCCGTCGGCCCCTCGATGTCGAGGTAGATGTCCTCGCCACGGGCGTAGAAGATCGAGTCGTTGAGTGCGGTGTAGCGGTTGTTCTCGCTGATCCATTCTCCCTCGAAGTGTGCCGGCATGATGGTCGGCAGGATCCCCACGGCGACGATGTGCGCGCCACGCTTGCGAGCTGCCCTGTCTGCCGCGTTGAGTGAGTCGCGCATCTCCTGCTCGAGCTCGAGCGCGGCGTCACCGGGCAGCGGCCGAGGCGGCACGTTGAGCTCGATGTTGTAGCGGGCCAGCTCGGTCTGGTAGCCGGGGTCGGCGATCTCCTCGAGCACCTCGGCGTTGGCGAACTTGGGCTGGAAGGACTCGTCGACGAGGTTGAGCTCGATCTCCATGCCGGTCATCGGGCGGTCGAACTCGAACGAGCTCGTGGCGAGCATGCGCTCGAAGACGTCGAGGTTCTGGCGCACCTTCTCGCGGTACCGCTGGCGCTGCTCGCGGGTGTAGCTCTGTGCGGTGACCTCTTCTCCCACGAACTGACCCAACCACACACCGGGCGCGCCTGCCAACGGCTGTCGGATCCCTCTCCTAGCCTGCGGGTGTGCGGCTGATCCACACCTCCGACTGGCACCTCGGGCGGTCCTTCCACCAGGTGGGGCTCCTCGGTGCCCAGGCCGCCTTCGTCGACCACCTCGTGGAGGTCGTGCGGGCCGAGTCGGTGGACGCCGTGCTGGTGTCCGGCGACGTCTACGACCGCGCGATGCCGGCTCCCGACACGGTCGGGCTGTTGTCCGAGGCGGTGACCCGCCTGGTCGACGCGGGCGCATCCGTGGTGCTGTCCAGCGGCAACCACGACTCCGCGATCCGGCTGGGCTTCGCCAGCGACCTGCTCTCGCGGGCAGGACTGCACATCCGTTCGCGGCTCGACGAGGTCGGCGAACCGGTGCTCGTCAAGGGGGTGGCGGTCTACCCGCTCCCCTACCTCGAGCCGGCGCTGGCGGCCGAGCCACTCGGCGCGACGGAGCGCACGCACGCCGGTGTGCTGGGCGCCGCCATGGGGCGCGTGCGGGCCGACCTGGCCCGGCGTGGCGGTGCACCGTCGGTCGTGATGGCCCACGCCTTCGTCACCGGTGGGGCCACCAGCGACTCCGAACGCGACATCTCCGTCGGCGGTGTCGGCGCGGTCCACCCGCGGACCTTCGGGGGCGTCGACTACGTCGCACTCGGCCACCTGCACGGCCGACAGCGACTCGAGGAGTCCGTCCGCTACAGCGGTTCGCCACTCGCGTTGTCGTTCAGCGAGGCGCGCCACACCAAGGGCTCGTGGCTGGTTGACCTGGAGGCCGACGGACGGCTGCAGGTCGAGGCGGTCACCGCACCGGTGCCGCGGCCCCTGGCGGTGCTCCGCGGCGATCTCCAGGACCTGCTGGACGATCCCGTCCACAGCGGTGCCGAGGGGGCCTGGTGCCAAGTCACCCTCACCGACACGGTTCGCCCGGCGGGTGCGATGGACCAGGTCCGGCGCAGGTTCCCCCACACCCTGGAGCTGCGCTTCGACCCGCAGGGGACGCCAGTGCAGGTGCAGCCCTACTCCCGGCGCGCCATCGGTGAGAGCGCGCTCGAGGTGTGCTGTGGCTTCCTCGGGCACGTGCGCTCCGGACGGGTCGCCACCGATGCCGAGCGCAAGACACTGGCCGCGGCGATCGAGGCGGTGCGGACGAACCGCAGCGGGCAAGCGGACGAGGGCGGGGTCGCCGCACTCCCCCAACGCACGGAGGGCGCCGCGTGAGGCTGCACCGGCTCGAGGTGAGCGCCTTCGGCCCGTTCGCGGCGACCGTGGGCATCGACCTGGACGCGGTAGCCGAGGGCGGCCTCTTCCTGATCCGCGGTGCCACTGGCGCCGGCAAGACCAGCCTGCTCGACGCGGTGTGCTTCGCGCTCTACGCCGATGTCCCCGGTGCCCGCACGAAGAAGGGCCTGCACAGCGACCACGCCGAGCCGGGTGTCGTGCCGTCCGTCGTGCTCGAGCTGACCGCAGGGGGCCGGCGGCTCAGGCTCGAGCGTTCGCCCGAGTTCACCCGGCCCAAGTCCCGCGGCACCGGCCACGTCACCGTCCCCGCCAAGGGGTCGCTGTCCGAGCTCGACGACGGCCACTGGCAGGTGCTCTCGACCCGACAGGACGAGATCGGCGACGTGGTCCGCGATGTCCTCGGCATGGGGATGGAACAGTTCAGCAAGGTCGTGCTGCTGCCCCAGGGCGACTTCGCGGCCTTTCTGCGTGCCACACCGGAGCAGCGGCGAGGTCTGCTGGAGCGGCTCTTCGACGTCTCCTCCTATGCCGAGCTGGAGGAGTGGTTCGCCGCGCGACGCCGCGAGTCCAGTGCCGAGCTCGACGTGCAGACCGCCGGTCTCGCGGCTGACCTCGGGGTCCTGACCGAGGTCCTCGCAGGGCTCCCCCAAGGCGTCACGGGTGAGCCGTTGGACTGGTCTGCCATCCCCGTCGACGACCTGCCCCCGGCGCTGGAGGCAGCGCGACAGTCACTGGGATCGGCGGTCGCGGTCGCGCTCGCCGAGCGTGACGCCGCGGCCCTCGCCGACTCGGCGGCCACCGACGCACACCGGGCCGCCAGCGAGGTGTCGGCCGCACGAACGCGCGGAGATCAGGCCAAGGCGCGGCTCGCGGCGCTCGACGAACAACGTGCCGACCACGAGGCAGCAGTTGTCCTGCTGGAGCGGGGGGCCCGCGCGGCGACGGTGCGCGGCGACCTCGGCGCGCTCGCCCGGGCCCGGGCCGCGGTCGACTCGGCCCGGGAGGCACTGGACGCCACGGCCGCCGACATCTCCACCTTGGCTGTCGAGGACGTCTCGACACGGGCACTGACCGGAGTGCTCGACCTCCTCGCCTCGGGTGGAAGGCGGTTGGACGAGGCCGAGCTTCGCACCGCCGCCGTCACCGAGCGCGCCCGCAGACGGGACGAGGTGCAGCGGCGCGCGGGTGTGGCCAAGGCAGGCGTCGAGAGGTCGAGGCGTCGACTCGCGGAGGCCACTGCAGCCCATGACGCTGCCGTGGCTGCTCTGCAGGTGGCCGTCGAGCAGGCGGCGCACTGCGAGCCGGCGGAGCGCGAGGTGGCGCGGCTCGTCGAGCTGCGCGGTCTGCGCCTCGAGCAGGACCGCGAGTCCGCCCGCGAGCACCGGCTGCGCACCGAGATGGCGGCAGCGCGCGAGCACGCCCAAGGGTTGCGCGACCACTACCTCGACCTACGCCAGGCGCGGCTCGACGGCATGGCTGGTGAGCTGGCCGGTCGTCTCGAGGCGGGTGAGCCCTGCGCGGTCTGCGGTGGCACCGACCACCCGGCACCGGCGCCCGTCTCCGCCGCAGTGCCCGCGCCCGACGTCGAGGCGGCTGAGTCACGGTGGCGCACGGCCGAGCTGTCGGTGGGCGCCCTCTCGGAGGAGCTCGCCGGGGTGGTGGCCGCTGCCGCCCAGCGCGACGAGCGCCTCGCCGGAGACGAGCGGGACGTCGCCGCCCTCGACACCGCGCTCGGTGAGGCTCGCGGGCGGCTGGCCGCCCTGGCGGCCGCAGCCGCCCACATGCCGGCGCAGCGAACAGCGGTGCAGGCGACTGCGCAAGCCCTGCAGCAGTTGGGTGCCGGCGCCGAGGAGGCAATGGCCGAGCTGTCCGCCACCACCTCCGCGCTGCAGACTCTCGTCGAGGACCTGGCGGCCGAGCAGGCCGGCCTCGACCGGGCGACGGCCGACCACGCGGCAACCTGCCCCTGCCGCGGCGACGGTGACGGCGACGCAGGCTTGGAAGCCGTCCGTCGGCGGCACGACCGGTCGGCCAAGGCGGTGCACGCCCACCTTTCCGCGGGCGAGCAGCACCACCGCTGCGAGGCGGACCTCGCCGAGACAGGTGACGTCCTTGCGGCGGCCCTCGCGGAGGCGGGGTTCGACGACGAGGCAACCGCGCGTGCCGCGCTGCTGCCGCCCCCTGAGGTGGCCGAGCTCCGACGCGCCACCGCGGCGTACGAGCAGGCCCGGCAGTCGGCGCAGGCGACGCTCGAGGAACCCGACGTCTCCGCTGCCCTCGACGCCGAGGAGCCGGACCTCGAGGCACTCGTGCGCGCGCGTGACGCGACCCGCGCGTCCTTGCTCGCAGCGTCGTCGCACGAGGCCCTGCTTCGACGCGGCCTCGCCGGTCTCGACCGCGTCAACACGGCGGTGGTCCAGCGTTGTGCCAGCATCGCCGACGCCTCTGCCCAGCACGCGCTGGTCCGGGACCTCGCCGACACACTGGGAGGGGGCGGGTCCAACGAGCTGCGCATGCGGCTCTCCGCGTTCGTCCTCGCGGCCCGGCTCGAACGGGTCGCCGCGCTGGCCAATGAGCGACTCGCCACGATGGGTGACGGCCGCTACCAGCTGCGCCACACCGACGCGCCGGCAGCCCGCGGCGCGCGCAGCGGGCTGGGCCTCGAGGTGCTCGACCTGTGGACCGGCCAGGCGCGCGACACCGCCACCCTGTCGGGCGGTGAGTCCTTCATGGCCTCACTCGCCCTCGCGCTCGGGCTGGCCGACGCGGTTCGTGAGGAGTCGGGCGGGTTCGACCTCCAGACGCTGTTCGTCGACGAGGGCTTCGGCACCCTTGACGACGACACCCTCGAACAGGTCATGGGTGTGCTCGACGGCTTGCGCGAGGGTGGTCGCGCGGTGGGGGTGGTCAGCCACGTCGCCGAGCTGCGCACCCGTATCCCCAGCCAGGTCGTGGTCCGCAAGACCGAGCGCGGCTCGTCGGTGCGGGTGACGCTCGTCGACGAGCCTGGCTCGGCGGCCTGAGCTCAGGCTGGCAGCACCCCGCCGTCGTGGCCCTCGAAGGCCTCCGGCGGTGGGCAGCTGCACACCAGGTGGCGGTCGCCGTACGCGCCGTCGATCCGGCTCACCGGGGGCCAGTACTTGTCCGCCGGCTGCACCCCGACGGGGAACACCGCTTCGGACCGGTCGTACGGGTACTCCCACTTGCCCGCCAGCGCCTTTGCGGTGTGCGGGGCGCCTCGCAGCATGCTGTCGGCGAGCGGCAACTCCCCCGCCTCGACCGCCGCGATCTCGTGGCGGATCGCGATCATCGCGTCGCAGAACCGGTCGATCTCCTGCCGGTCCTCGCTCTCCGTGGGCTCGACCATCAGCGTGCCGGCGACGGGGAAGGACATGGTGGGGGCGTGGAAGCCGTAGTCGATCAGCCGCTTGGCCACGTCGTCGACACTCACCCCGCTGCGCCTGGTGATCTCACGCAGGTCGAGGATGCACTCGTGTGCGACCACGCCGTCGTGGCCGGAGTAGAGCACCGGGTAGTGCTCGCGCAGCCGGGCCGCGATGTAGTTGGCGTTGAGCACCGCCACCTGGGTGGCGCGGGTCAGCCCGGCACCACCCATGAGCCTGACGTAGGCCCATGAGATGGGCAGGATGCTGGCCGAGCCGTAGGGCGCTGCCGAGACCGGGCCGACGCCTGTCTCGGGGCCGGCCTCCGGGGCGAGCGGGTGGTTCGGCAGGTGGGGGGCGAGGTGGGCCCGCACCGCCACCGGTCCGACACCCGGCCCGCCGCCGCCGTGCGGGATGCAGAAGGTCTTGTGCAGGTTCAGGTGCGAGACGTCCGAGCCGAACTTGCCGGGTCGAGCCAGGCCGACCAGCGCGTTGAGGTTGGCGCCGTCGACGTAGACCTGCCCGCCCGCGTCGTGGACCAGGCCGCACAGCTCGGTGATGGTGTCCTCGAAGACGCCGTGCGTCGAGGGGTAGGTCACCATGACCGCCGCGAGGTTGTCGCGGTGCTGGTCGACCTTGGCCCGCAGGTCGTCCATGTCGATGTCCCCGCCGGCGGCGGTCCCGACCACGACCACCTTCATGCCGGCCATGACGGCGCTGGCCGCGTTGGTGCCGTGCGCGCTGGCCGGGATGAGGCAGATGTTCCGCTGGGACTGACCGTTCGCGGCGTGGTAGGCGTGGATCGCGAGAAGACCGGCGAACTCACCTTGGGAGCCGGCGTTCGGCTGCAGCGAGACCGCGTCGTAGCCGGTGATCTCGCACAGCCACGAGGAGAGCTCATCGATCAGGTCGCGGATGCCCTCGGTCTGGTGGGCTGGCGCGAAGGGGTGCAGGTCGGAGAACTCCGGCCAGGTGATCGCCACCATCTCGGTGGTGGCGTTGAGCTTCATCGTGCACGAGCCCAGTGGGATCATGCCGCGGTCGAGGGCGAAGTCGCGGTCTGCCAGGCGGCGCAGGTAGCGCAGCATCGCGGTCTCGCTGTGGTGCGCGTGGAACACCGGGTGCGTGAGGTAGTCGCTGGTGCGCACCAACGACTGCGGCCAGTCCATCCCAGCCACCGGCACCTCGGTGGCACCAGTGACCCCGAAGGCCGCCCAGACCGCCTCGAGGTCGCGCAGGTCAGTGGTCTCGTCGACACTCGCGGACAGCGTGTCGGCGTCGACCCGCCACAGGTTCACCCCTCGGTCCGCCGCGGCTGCGAGCACCTCGTCGGCGCGTCCCGGCACGGACACGGTCACGGTGTCGAAGTAGTGCTTCGTGGTGACCTTCACGCCACCCTCGGCCAGACCGCCTGCGAGGGCCCGGGCGTGGGAGTGCACCCGTCGTGCGATGGCAGCCAGTCCCTGGGGTCCGTGGTAGACGGCGTACATCGACGCCATCACCGCAAGCAGCACCTGGGCGGTGCAGATGTTGGAGGTGGCCTTCTCGCGACGGATGTGCTGTTCCCGGGTCTGCAGCGCCAGCCGGTATGCCGGCGCCCCCTCGGCGTCGACGCTCACCCCCACGAGCCGGCCGGGCAGGGAGCGCTCGAGACCGCCGCGGACCGACATGTAGCCGGCGTGCGGGCCACCGAAGCCCATCGGCACCCCGAACCGCTGGGTGGTGCCGACGGCCACGTCGGCACCCCACTCGCCCGGCGAGGTCGCCACGGTGAGGGCGAGCAGGTCAGCGGCGGCGGTCACCAGTGCCCCCGCCTCGTGGGCAGCGGTCGCCAGGGCGGCCCAGTCGCGCAGCTCGCCGTCCCCACCCGGGTACTGCACCAGGACGCCGAAGACGTCGCGGTCGCCGGCAACCACCCTCAGCGATGCGGCGTCCGTGACGTCCGAGAGGTCGGCCACCACCACCGTGAGACCCAGCGGGGTGGCGCGCGTGTGCATCACGGCCAAGGTCTGCGGGAACACCTGCTGGTCGACCAGCAGGACCGCCTCGGCAGGGGCCTTGCTGACGCGGCGCATCAACGTCATGGCCTCCGCCGCGGCGGTCGCCTCGTCGAGCAGGGAGGCCCCAGCGGTCTCGAGCCCGGTCAGGTCGCTGACGACGGTCTGGAAGTTGAGCAGCGCCTCGAGCCGGCCCTGGGAGATCTCCGGCTGGTAGGGCGTGTAGGCGGTGTACCAGGCGGGGTTCTCGAGCACGTTGCGCTGGATCACCGACGGCACGATGGTGCCGTAGTAGCCGAGCCCGATCATCGAGGTCATCACCTGGTTGCGGCGGGCCAGCCCACGCAGCTCCTCGACGACCGCGCCCTCGGACGCGGCGGGCTCGACGCGCAGCGGACCCTCGGTGCGGATCGTGCGCGGGATGGCGTGGTCGGTCAGCGCGTCGAGGCTGTCGTGACCCACCGCCTCCAGCATGGCTGCGACGTCGTCGGCGGAAGGCCCGATGTGGCGGCCGGCGAACTCCGGCAGGACGGTGTGGGGCTGGGCGGCGGACATGAGGCTCCTCGACGTGGTGTGCGGCGCTTCGCCTCCCCATCTGTCACGGCGTGGGCCACTCCAGAGGTGCCTGCCCCGCATGGTCCTGGCGCCTGAGAGGTTCCGGGGAGTTTGCCCCTTCGGCGCCCCGGCCGTGGTGGTCCGGGGACTCTCCCACGCGGGGTGATCAGCAGGGCCCAATGTACATGACGAGGCCCGCCGGTCGGGTGGACGCGGCGGGCCCCGGACGTTGGTGGCGTCGGTGGTTCAGGCCAGTCGGGCCTGCCGGCGGGCGCGGAGCTCGTCGTCCGGGTGGACGGCCGGGGTCTCGTCCTCGGCCCGCTCGCTGGGCAGCTCGGCCAGCTCTCCCTCGACCTCGCGCCACACCCTGCCGACGGCGATGCCGAACACTCCCTGGCCGCCCTGGACCAGGTCGATGACCTCGTCGGCCGAGGTGCACTCGTAGACGGAGGCGCCGTCGCTCATCAGGGTGATCTGGGCCAGGTCGTCGACGCCGCGCTCGCGCAGGTGCGCGATGGCGACCCGGATCTGCTGCAGGGAGACGCCGGTGTCGAGCAGCCGCTTGACGACCTTGAGGACCAGGATGTCGCGGAAGCCGTAGAGGCGCTGGGTGCCCGAGCCGGTGGCGCCGCGCACCGATGGCTCGACCAAGCCGGTGCGGGCCCAGTAGTCCAGTTGGCGGTAGGTGATGCCTGCGGCGCGGCACGCGGTGGGGCCGCGGTAGCCGATGTCCTCGCTCAGCTCAGGCAGGTCGTCCGTGAACAGCAAGCCCTGTGCCGCGGGGGGCACGGCCGTGGTGCCGTGCGGAGCCTCATTGCTCGGGTTCACGACGCTCACCTCCTGATGTAACTACATCGGTCGCATTAGCAGAACACGCTGACGGTACGGCCGCCAGGGGTGGGCGTCAACCACCACTGCACGTCGCGGCCCCGGCGTGTCGCGCCCACGCGGCATACCCTCAACGTCAACTCAAGGGTGACGGTTCACTCCTCCGGCTTGGCCTCGAAGTCCTCCGCGGAGACGTGGTCGAGGAACTCCTTGAACTTCTCCACCTCGTCGTCGGCGTCGTCGTCGGCCGACATGGCCACCCCCGCCTGCTCGAGCAACGTCTCCCCGGCGGTGATCGCGGTGCCGGTGCGCAGGGCCAGGGCGATCGCGTCGGAGGAGCGCGCCGAGATCTCCGTCGACCCGTCGATGACCAGGGCGGCATGGAACACGCCGTCGCGTAGCTCGGCGATCCGGACCTCGGTGAGGCGGTGGCCCAGGGCGTCGAGGATGTTCTTCATCAGGTCGTGGGTCAGGGGGCGCGGCGGCTCGATGCCCTGCTGGGCGTAGGCGATGGCGGTCGCCTCCGCCGCACCGATCCAGATCGGCAGGTATCGCTCGCCGTTTCGCTCGCGCAGCAGCACGATCGGGTGGTTGGTGGGCATCTCCACCCGGACGCCGAGGACATCCAGAACCTTCACGCTTCCACCGTACCCCGGTCAGTCCCTCGTGAGTCCCTCTCGGACCAGGGCGGTGTGCAGGGCGATGCACAGCCGCAGCACCTCTGCCGGGTCGGTGCGCCGCGGGGTGGCCGCCTGCTGCACGAGCCCGATCTCGCGGTCGGCGGCGGTGCGGAACGCGCGCAGGTGTCGCGGCTCGATGCCGTATGCCGCGAGGGCAGCCGCCGTGTGCGCGACGGTCAGCGCCGGCTCACCGAAGTGGCCGGTGGCGTCGGGCCGCAGCAGTCCGAAGCTCTCCAGCGCCTGGAGGGCGTCGGTGTCGAGGCCGGCTGACTCGGCGAGCTCGGCACGGTTCAGCCGCAACGGCTTGCCCGCGGTCAGCGCCCGGGCCGTCGGCACGTCGGGGTCGGCGACCGGCTGGGGCGCCTTGGGCCGTGACGGGCCCGTGGTCGAGTCGTCGGGTGTCAGGCCACGGTCGAGCGCGTCCAGCGCCTCACGGATCACCTTGAGCGGCCAGAAGTGGTCCCGCTGCGCGGTGAGGACGTAGCGGAGCCGGTCGAGGTCCTCAGGGCTGTAGCTGCGGTAGCCGCCGGACCCGGTGCGGGCGGGCGTCACGAGGCCCTCCGCCTCGAGGAAGCGGAGCTTGGAGATGGACACCTCCGGGAAGTCCGGCTGCAGGGCAGCCAGCACCGCACCGATGGTCATCGTCTGGCGAGGTGTGCGCGCTGCCACCGGGTCCGGTCAGGCCCTGCCGGCGTAGAACACGAGTCGGAACTTGCCGATCTGGACCTCGTCACCGGTCTGCAGCCGCGCCTCGTCGATCCGCTCCCGGTTGACGTAGGTGCCGTTCAGGGAGCCGACGTCACGCACCACGAAGGAGTTCTCCTGACGCTCGAACACCGCGTGCTTGCGCGAGACGGTGACGTCGTCGAGGAAGATGTCGCTGTCGGGGTGGCGCCCGGAGTTGACCTCGTCGTCGTCGAGGAGGAAGCGCGCCCCGGTGTTGGGGCCGCGTAGCACCACGAGCAGGGCGGTGCCGGGGCGCAGGGCATCGACGGTCGCCTGGTCGGCCTTGCTGAGCGTGACCTCGGCCTCGCCACTGGTGTCGACCTGCTCGAGGTCGCTGATCCCGGGCAGCCGCATGGTGGTCGGCTCGTGCGGGTGTGAGGACTGCTCGTCCTTGTCGCTGCCGTTCATGGGTGGTGCTCTCCTCGTGTGTCTTCCCCGCCCACTAGCAAAGCACAAACCCTAGGGGACGCTGGAGTCTCCCGACAGGGTTTTGGA
The DNA here is from genome assembly GCA_036278855.1 of Pedococcus sp. Classification (GTDB taxonomy): domain Bacteria; phylum Actinomycetota; class Actinomycetes; order Actinomycetales; family Dermatophilaceae; genus Pedococcus. The sequence continues at coordinate 6,044 of DASUKI010000062.1, read as the reverse complement.
GGCGCCTGCCGCGCCCGGGGCGTCAGCCGAGCTGGGCCTGGTATGCCGCGTGGTCCATGAGGGCCTCGACGGCGGCGGAGTCGCTCGGGCGCAGCTCGTACATCCACCCCTCGCCGTAGGGGTCGGTGTTGACCAGCTCGGGGCTGGCGTCGAGGGCGTCGTTCACCGCGGTCACCTCTCCGGCCAGGGGCGCGTAGAGGTCGCTCACCGACTTGGTGGACTCCACCTCGCCGCAGGCATCTCCTGCCGAGACGTCGTCACCGACGGCGGGGAGGCTGACGTAGACGACGTCGCCGAGCGCGTCCTGGGCGAAGGCCGTGATGCCGACGCGGACCACCCCGTCCTCGCCGGTACGCAGCCACTCGTGCTCGGCGGTGTAACGCAGGTCCTGGGGGTACTCCAGCTCGCTCATCATGCTCCTTGGCGGCGACGGGTGGTGGTCACTTGGACGGCGACGGGACGGGGCGAGCGTAACGAGGCTCCTGAATGCTGTGCAACGCGTCGATCGCCACGCTCTGCTGCTGGTCGATGGTGGAGGTGGCGCCCTGGCTGCGGACGGACTCGCTGACGCCGCCGGGGATGTCCATCGCGGAGGCCATCGTGGCGCTGTCGCCGATCGCCTTGATGACGTAGGGCGATCGCACGGTCTCCCCCGAGACCTGCACTCCCCCGTCGGTGTCGGCGAACCAGGTGTCGGCGACGACCCGTACGTCGCCGATCTGGACGGCCTCGGCCCCCGCGTCCCGCAGCTCCTGGAGCGCGTCGAGGAGCAGCGCAGCCGTGACCTTGTTGCCGGGGTCGGCGATGGTGATCACGATGCCCGGACCGGTGGCCGGTCGGGTGCCGGTGAGGATGCCGAGCGTGTCGAGACGCTCCTGGGCGGCCTTGAGGGCCTCCTCGCTGGAGTCGGCGCCCGACACCAGCCGGTCGCGGGTCACCTCGAGCGCCCGGGTGTCGTTGGCCAGGCGGTTCTGCTCCGAGCTCACGTCGTCGAGGATGCGCACGAGCTCGTCCTCACGCAGCTGTTCCAGGCCGCTCTGGTCGGTCTGCTGGACCTGGGCCGCGATGGCGAAACCGAGCCCCAGCGTGAGGAGCGCGGCCAGGGCGTTGGCCCGGGTGGCGCGCGGCCGCGCCATGCGCAGCAGCCGTGACCACGCCGAGGACTGGGGTTGCTCGCTCATGCCCCGAACAGGTGCCTTCGGATCGACGCGACGTTGGAGAAGATCCGGACCCCGAGGACCACGACGACCCCCGTGGACAGCTGGGCACCCACGCCGAGCTGGTCGCCGAGGAAGACGATGAACGCGGCGACCACGACGTTGGCGAGGAACGAGATGACGAACACCTTGTCGTTGAAGATGCCGTCGAGCACCGCGCGAACCGCACCGAAGACCGCGTCGAGTGCGGCGATCACGGCGATCGGCAGGTACGGCTGGATGAACAGCGGCACCTCGGGACCCCAGAGGAGGCCGACGAGGACACCACCGACGAGGCCGAGCAGGGGGATCACGGTGGGCTCTCCGAGGTCGACGTGCTGGAGGACGGGGTGGCACGTGGCGCCGACCCGGTGGGGCGCGGAACGGTCGCCGAACGCACCGTCAACGACGCGGCAGCGGGCAGGGTCAGGGACTTCACCGCGCCCATCGAAGCACGGATCCCGTAGTTGTCCTGAAGGGCGCGCAGGTAGCTCCCGCCATCGGTCTCGGCGAACGCCGACTGGAGCGCGTTCGAGCCGCCGATGGCGGTGATGGTGTAGGGCCGGGTCAGCGGCCGGAAGTTCACCAGGATGGCCTCCCCCGCGAAGCGGATCGCCGACTGGGACGTGAGCCGTTGACCGTTGACCGCGATGGCCTCGGCACCCGCCTGCCACAGCCCGTTGACCACGACCTGGAGATCCTTGGACAGGACCTTGCCGTCGTCGCTCTCGGCCTGGGTGCGGGGGTTGGCGTCGGCGCTGCCCTTGCCGTTGTCGGGCGCGTCGTCGATGACCAGGCGGATCCCTGGCCCGGTGACGGCGTCGGCACCTGCGGCGAGGCCGAGGACGGCCAACCGCTGCTTGGCCTGGTCTCCCTGGCCGGCGGTGAGTGCCTCCGCCTGGAGGGAGTCGACCTGGTCCTGCAGGGTGTGCAGCTGCGCCGACTGCCGGTCGACCGCGGTGCGGCGGGACTCCACCTGCGAGATCAGCTCGGTCCTGGCCTTCTGGACGCTGGTCGAGGGTCGCCGCAGGGCCAGGGCACCGAGGCTGAGCAGCAGCCCGGTCACGATGGTCGCGACCAGGACCGTCAGGGTCCTCGTGCCCGTGGACCGCGGCAGGCCGGCCGCCTCCCGACGGTCCGCCGCGGCGGCGTACCCCGGATCGAGCGGTCGCTCGAGGATCGAGGTCAGCAGGGTCATCGACTCGTCGGGGCGTCGCCCCGGCGGGGAGCTCGGCGGTGCAGGGGCTTCGTGGCGCCGCGGGTCCGGGGTCATGCGCGGGCCGCCGCGCTGCGGGCGGCCACCACCTGGCGCGCCTGGACGATGTACATGGCGCCGGCAACCCAGTAGAGCGCGGTCCCCCACCAGGCGAAGGCCCAGCCGATGGGCAACGCCGAGTGGGCAAACGCGCTCTGGCCGTCACCGAGCAGCAGCAGCGGGAACGCGTAGAGCAGGCTGAACGTCGCAGCCTTGCCGACGAAGTGCACCGGCAGGCCGGTCTGGTGCCCGAAGCGCTTGACCCACAACAGGACCAGTGCGAGCAGGACCTCGCGTCCGACGAGCAGCCCGACCAGCCACCACGGGATGATGTCGCGCCAGGCGAGGCCGAACAGGGTCGTGGCGATGTAGAGCCGGTCGGCGAGGGGGTCGAGCAGCTCGCCGATCCTGGAGACCAAGCCGTAACGACGGGCGATCTTCCCGTCGAGGTAGTCGGTCACGCCCGAGGCCATCAGCGTCACCAGCGCGATCACGTCGTGGCCGGCGAGGATCGCCCAAAGGAACAGGGGGACGCCGAGCAGGCGCAGTGAGGACAGCGCGTTGGGGATGGTGAGGACTCGGTTGGAGACTGCTTCATCCTCCCGCCCGGCCGCGAGGCGGTCCTGTTCCATCACGCGGGAAGCCTAACTGTCCCAGCCCTCGTAGAGTCACGAGCATGGACAACCCCCTCAACGGTCCCGGTCTGGCCGCATTGCGAGAACGACGCAGCATCAAGTGGCGCCAGTACCCGCCGGACGTGCTGCCGCTGTGGGTCGCCGAGATGGACGTCGTCCCGCCCGAAGCGGTGCAGCGGGCCGTCGTCGACGCCGTGGAGCGCGGGGACACCGGCTACCCGTGGGCACCGGACTACGCCGAGGCGCTCGCGCAGTTCGCCGCGCAGCGGTGGGGATGGCGCCCCGACCCGGCGACCATGTCCATCGTCCCCGACGTGATGAACGGCGTGGTCGAGGTGCTCAAGGTGCTGACCGGACCTGGCGACACGGTGGTCGTGAGCTCGCCCGTCTACCCGCCGTTCTTCCACTTCGTCGGCCACCTCGGCCGTCGCGTGGTCGAGGCGCCGCTGACCCCGGGTGGGCGAATCGACCTCGCCACGCTGGAGCAGGCACTGGGTGAGGCGACGCGCGGTGGTGCCCGCGCGGCATACCTGCTGTGCAACCCCCAGAACCCCACCGGGAGTGCACACACGCCGGAGGAGCTCACCACCGTGCTCGAACTCGCTGACGCCAGCGGGGCGCGGGTCGTGGCCGACGAGATCCATGCGCCGCTGACCCTGCCCGGCGCGACGTTCACGCCGGTGGCGTCCCTGCCGGCCGGGGCGCGGGCGGTCTCGCTCATGTCAGCCTCGAAGGCGTTCAACCTCGCTGGCCTCAAGGCGGCCCTGGCCGTCGCCGGCCCCGAGGCCGCCACCGACGTGGCCCGCATCCCCGAGGAGGTCACCCACGGCGCCAGTCACCTGGGGGTCATCTCGCACCGGGCCGCCTACCTCGAGGGCGGCGTGTGGCTGGACGCCCTGCTGGCCGGTCTGGACGAGAACCGCCGGCTGCTCAGCGAGCTGCTCGCAGCCCGGTTGCCCGAGGTGGGTTATCACGCGCCCGAGGCGACCTTCCTGGCGTGGCTCGACTTCACCGCGCTCGGGCTCGGGCCGGACCCGGCCGCAGTGCTGCTGCAGCAGGCTCGGGTGGCGCTGCACCACGGACCGGCGTTCGGCGCGGGCGGCCAGGGACACGCTCGGCTCAACTTCGGCACGTCGCCGGAGATCCTGCGGGAGGCCGTGGACCGGATCGCGGCGGCCGTCTAGCCGGCGCCCTGCGCACGGGCGAACCCCGCCACCTGCCACACCAGCCCGCGGTGGTGGTATGCCGGTGCGAGCCCGGTGCCTGCGACCGCGTCCGCCATCGCACGGGGCGGGTGGGTGAAGGCGCGGAAGTCGCGTCCGCTCAACCGCAGCAGCAGGTTCCCGGCGGCCACGAATGCCCGGCTCGCCGCGTTGCGCGGCGGGTGGCTGAAGACCAGCAGGCGGTTGGCGTGCCGGCCGGCTGCGGCCAGCAGCTGCTGGTAGTCGGGGTAGCAGCACACCACTCGGTGCAGCACGACGATGTCCGCTCGTTCGACCTGTTCACCGTCCTGGGCGATGTCGACGCCGAGGCGACGGGTCACCTTGCCGGCGAGGCCCTGTTCTTCGAGGAGCCGCCCGGCCTGGGACTCGTAGGTGCGGGCGAGCTCGAGGTTGGTCGCGTGGACGGCACCTCTGCGCAGCAGCTCGACCTGCATCTCACCCAGCCCGCCGCCGATCTCCAGCACGGTCGCGCCCTCGATGCCCTGTTGCTCGAGGAAGCGCAGCATCCGCCGCTCGGTGCGGCCCAGGCCCTTGCGCCGGTAGTGCTTGGCCACCTTGCGGGCGAATCCGTCGCCGAAGACGTCCTCGTAGCGGCGTGGGTCGCAGCAGCCGGGCATGGCGCCCATCATCCACTGTCGCCGTGTGCCGGCTCACGCAGTAGGGGTGTCGCTGTCCCGAGGGGCGTCCAGGGAGCCGGTGTGCACGACCTGGTCGGCCAGCTCGGAGACCTTGGTGTTCGAGTCCTGGCTGGCCTTGGCCAGCAGCTCCCACGCTCCGTCGAGGTCCACCTGGCGAGTCGCCATGAGGATGCCCAGCGCCACCCCGATCCGGCGGCTCGTGTGCAGTGCGCGTTCGAGGTGCTCGGCCTTCTCCTGGTGGTGTGCGGCGCTCAGTGCGGCGACCGCCGCGGAGCCGAAGATGGAGATGACCGTCTCGCTCTGGGCGTTGAAGGCATCCGGTCTGGCGGAGTAGATGTTGACGGCCGTCAACACCTGGTCCTCGCCCGGCAGAACCTGCGCGAGCATGCTGTGCATCCCCAGCTCGGAGCAGGCAGCCATCCCGAACTGCGGCCAGCGGGGGTCAGTGGCGAGGTCGTCGACACGGATCGTGCCGCTCTCCCGGATGGCGTCCAGGCACGGGCCGTTGCCGACCTTGTACTGGATCTTGTCCGCCTGCTCTGGGATGTCGCTCGTCGCCGCGACCGTGGTGAACTCGCCGGATCGGACGCTGGTGATGGACGCGTGGTCGCCACCGACGACCTTCATGGCCAACTCACACACAGTCTCGGCAACGTCCGGCGAGCTGGTGAACGTGTGCAGGACGCGCGCGGCGTCTGCGAAGTCGTCCAACAACTGCCAGGTCCTGTCCAGCTCCTTGGGCACCGCGTCACGCTCCTCAGTTCGTGGTGAAGACCGCTCTCGTCCTGACGGCGTGGTGGCCGTCGAGGCCATTCTCGACGGTGAGCGCCACAACCGGAAGGGCCGGTGCGCCTTCGATCCTGACGCGGTCTTCTGCGGGTGGTCCGCGACGTTCCTGACGGGCGCGGGAACGGGCCCTGACCTGCGTGAACAGGTCAGGGCCCGGTTGGTCGGGCTGACAGTGTTCTGGTTCAGGACATCCCGGACTGGTGTCTCGCGACATGCCGGACTGATGTCTCCCGAGATCCCGGACTGAGGCCCAGGCCAGCTTCAGCGTTCGGGCATGACATCTACCCGATTGCTGATCACCGCGATGG
>DASUKI010000061.1:0-5808 GCA_036278855.1 Pedococcus sp. | reverse complement strand
CCCGTGCTCGAGCGCGACCTCCACCAGGCGCACCGAGTTGGAGGAGTTGCGCGACCCGACGACGATCATCAGGTCGCAGTCGGGAGCCATCTGCTTGACGGCGAGCTGGCGGTTCTGCGTGGCGTAGCAGATGTCGTCGCTCGGCGGGTCCTGCAGCGCGGGGAACCGCTCGCGCAGTCGCCGCACGGTCTCCATCGTCTCGTCCACCGACAGCGTCGTCTGTGAGAGCCACACGACCTTCTCGGGGTCGCGGACGCTCACGTTGGGCACGTCGTCGGGGCCGTCGACGAGGGTGATGTGCTCGGGTGCCTCGCCGGAGGTGCCGACGACCTCCTCGTGGCCCTCGTGCCCGATGAGCAGGATGTCGTGGTCGGTGCTGGCGAACCGCAGCGCCTCCCGGTGCACCTTGGTGACCAGCGGGCAGGTGGCGTCGATGGTGCGCAGCTTGAGGGCCTTCGCCTCCTCGTGCACGACCGGGGCCACGCCGTGAGCCGAGAAGATCACGGTCGCGCCCTCGGGGACCTCGTCGGTCTCCTCGACGAAGATGGCGCCGCGCTTCTCCAGGGTGCTCACGACGTGCTTGTTGTGCACGATCTGCTTGCGGACGTAGACGGGCGGCCCGTAGAGCTCGAGCGCCTTCTCGACCGTGACGACGGCGCGGTCCACGCCCGCGCAGTAGCCGCGCGGGGCGGCGAGCAGCACGCGCCTGGTCGGTCGCTCGGTCGGTTCAGCCATGTGCCCCATCGTAGGTTGCGCCTTCCAGCGCACCCAAAACGCGTGGTATGCCGCGTGCTCACCTGCACCGTCCGCCCCGCCTCCTATTGTTGGCGCCGTGAGCACGGCGGACCAGCGGGCCCCACTGCCCGAAAGAGCGGCGGACACCACGGCGGAGCAGCCGTGGCCGGTGCGGCTGTTGTCCATGAAGATCGCGGACTACGTCGAGAAGATGTCAGTGCTCTGGGTCGAGGGTCAGGTCGTCCAGCTGACCCGCCGTCTGGGCCAGCGCACCGCCTACCTCACCCTGCGCGACCCCGACGTGGACATGTCGCTGCCGGTGGCCATCCAGGTCAACGCGCTCGACGCCATGCCCACCCCTGTCGGCCAGGGCGCCCGGGTGGTGCTGCAGGCCAAGCCGGTGTTCTGGACCCAACGGGGCTCCCTCATGCTCGACGCCCGCCAGATCCGGCCGGTCGGTGTGGGCGAGCTGCTGGCGAGGGTGGAGCACCTCAAGCGGCTGCTGGCTGCTGAGGGACTGTTCGACGCCGAGCGCAAGCAGCCGCTGCCGTTCCTCCCGCACACGGTCGGGCTGGTGTGCGGGAGGGCCAGCGCTGCGGAGAAGGACGTCGTCGAGAACGCCCGCCGCCGCTGGCCGGCGGTGCGCTTCGAGGTCCGTGAGGTCGCGGTGCAGGGGGCTGGCGCGGTTGCGGAGGTGGGCGCCGCGCTCGCCGAGCTGGACGCGCTCCCCCACGTCGAGGTCATCGTCATCGCCCGGGGCGGCGGCTCGGTCGAGGACCTCCTGCCGTTCAGCAACGAGGCGCTGGTCCGCGCGGTCGCCGCCGCGCGCACCCCGGTGGTGTCGGCCATCGGGCACGACATCGACAGCCCCCTGCTCGACCACGTCGCCGACTGGCGCGCCTCCACGCCCACCGACGCGGGCAAGCGGGTGGTGCCGGACGCGCAGGCCGAGCGACACGGCATACGACAGTCTCGGGAGCGGGCGCGTCGCGCCCTGGCGGGGCGGGTCGCCGACGAGCGACGTCAGCTGGTCGCGCTCCGTTCGCGGCCCGTCATGGCCAACCCGGCCGCGGTCATCGAGGCACACCGCGCCGAGCTCGGCGCCCTCACCGACCGCGCCCACCACCGGGTGCTCGCGGCCGTCCACCGCGCCCAGGACCACGTGGGGCACCTGCGGGCCCAGGTCCGCACGCTGTCGCCGCAGTCGACGCTCGACCGCGGGTACGCCGTGGTGCAGCACCGGGACGGGCGCGTGGTCACCGACCAGGACGAGGTCGAGGCGGACGAGCTGCTGAGGGTGCGCGTGGCGCGCGGGGACTTCGCGACCCGTGTCGTGGGCCTGCCCTAGGGTTGTCGTCCATGGCCAAGGCATCCAAGACGCCCGAGACAGCCACTGACGGCACTGGCGAGGAGTTCGCCGACATCACCGGGCTGTCCTACGAGCAGTCCCGCGACGAGCTCGTGGCGATCGTGGCCCAGCTCGAGGGCGGTCAGGTGGGTCTCGAGGACAGCATGCGGCTGTGGCGCCGGGGCGAGGCCCTGGCGGCCCACTGCAGCACCTGGCTCGACGGCGCGGAGGCAGCGCTCAGCCAGGACGACGCCGAGTAGCGGCCCTGGCCGAGACGTCCTGCACCCATCGGCGCAGGGTGGCGGCCTCGGTGGCGAGACGGCTCGGGTCGTCGCCCGGCACGAACTCGAGCAGCAGGTCCGTGCCGGGGTGCCGGCCGAGCAGCTCGGTCAGGACCGGCTGCCACAGGTCCGCGCGGTCCGCCAGGGGCAGCCGGTGGTCGCGCGGCCACCACGAGAAGACGTGGACGGCGTCGACGCGGTCCACCAGCGACCGCAAACCCTCCAGGGCCGCCTCCGGCTCGTCGTCGAGGCGCGGTTGCCAGTAGGGGACGACGGCCGGGTGGTCGACCAGCTCGAGCAGACGGACCGTGGAATCGGCGCTGTCGGTGAGGGTCCGGCCGTGGAACTCCAGGCCCAGCCGCAGCCCTTGGGCCTGGGCGAGCTCGCCCGCAGCTCGGGTGGCGTCGCCGACCCGGCGCCACGTCTCGTCGGTGGCCGCGTCGGTGCCGCAGTCTCCCGCCCACACCCGCACGCGGGGCGCCCCGAGGACGCGCGCCGCCCCGAGCAGGGGGCGGAGGTCCTCCAGCGGGTGGACACCGGCGCGCCAGTACGCGCCGTACGACGCGACGCGCAGTCCCGCGTCGACGGTCCTGTCGCGGACCTCCGCAAGCGCCGCCGGGTCGGACGGCGGGGCGTGCACGTCGGCACCCCACTCGACGCAGTCCAGGCCCGCAGCGACGCCGAGCCGCAGCACCTCCGCGGCGGGGAGGGCGCGGAAGGTCACCGAGCAGAGCCCGAGCCGCGGCGCGATCACGCGCGCAGCGCCATGGTCTCGGCGGTGACCCGGTCGACCACCGGCTCACCCCCACACCACCGGGCCAGGTCGTCCAGGGCACGGTCGGTGAGGCGGTGCACCTCGGTGCCGAGCGAGCCGGCCAGGTGGGGCGTGACCAGCACGGTGGGCATCGACCGCAGCGGTGAGTCCGGTGGGAGGGGCTCGGGCTCGGTCACGTCGAGGATCGCGAACAGCCGCCCGGAGCCGCACTCGTCGGCGAGGGCGTCGTGGTCGACCAGGGCCCCTCGGGCGGTGTTGACGAGGGTCGCGTGGTCGGGCAGCAGGGAGAGCTGCTCCCGGCCGATCATGCCGACGGTCGAGGGCAGCGCGGGCGCGTGGAGGGTCAGCACGTCGACGCGAGGCAGCAGGGTGGGCAGGTCGACGAGCTCGCCACCCGCGGCGGCGACGTCGTCGGGGTCGGCGTGCGGATCGCTGACCAGCACCGAAACGTCCTCGAGGTTGGCCCGCAGCCGCTCGACCACCAGCCGCCCGATGCGGGAGAAGCCGACCACGCCGACGGTGCGCCGCAGGTTCGACAGGTCGCCCCAGCGCGCCGACCCGCTCAGCGAGGGCGGAGCGGCGCGGGCAGCAGCGATGAACGGCGCCTTCTTGCCCGCGAGGATCACCATGGCGAGGGTGAACTCCACGACCGGGACCGCATTGGCATCCGCCCCGCTGGTGACGAGCAGGCCGCGCCGCCACACCTCGTCGGTGACCAGGGCCCGCACGGAGCCGGCGCAGTGGAACACCGCCCGCAGCCGGGGTGCCGCAGCCAGGAGCTCCGGGGTCAGCGCAGGCGCACCCCACGACGTGACGAGCACCTCCACCTCCGCGAGCCGTGCGCGGGCCGCGTCACCGTCGAGGGTCGCGAACCACGGGTCCGCACCGAGGGTGACCAGCTCGCCGAGACGGCCCAGCCGGCCCGGGTCGAAGTGCGCCTCGAACGAGGCGCGGTCCATGACCAGCATGCCCTGCGGGCGGTCCACCGCGCTCAGCTGCCCCGCACCGGCTGGAGGGCCTCCGCGAACGCGGTCAGCTGCGCGAAGGTGCCCGTCCCGGTGACGATCGTCGTGAGCTCTCCGGACCCGCCCCGGTGCACGAGGCTGTTCTGCAGCTTGCCGCTGCGCACGTAGGTATCCCAGGTGAGCCCGCCCGCCTGGGTCTGGCCCGTCACCCGGGCCCGGTTGGTCTGCGCCGAAACCCAGAGGTCGGTGGCGTCCTTCGTCTGCTCGACCGCGACGTAGTTGCCGTCCGGTGACTGGTAGCCGGCGTGCCACGTCATCAGCCCGTCGGTGCCCCGGACGTAGCGGACGCTGGTCGCCTTCCACCCCTCCGGGAGCCCCTCCGGCGCCTCGATGGCCCAGCCGCTGTCCTTGGCGACCTCGACGGCCGTGCCGGCGACGTCCACCGGCGGCTGGGAGACCGAGTTGACCCTCGGCACGATGGCGATCAGCGCCGCGACGATCACCCCGACCACCAGCAGGCTCCGGAGCATGTTCGCCACGGTCCCGTTGGCGTAGGAGGAGCGGGGGGCGGGGGAACTCACGCCCCCATGGTCCCTGACGAGGGGCGACCCGCGCCAACCGCCCCGGTCATCGGCCGCTCGGGCCCGCAGGGCCCAGGCCGCCAACCGTGCCGATCTCCCACCGATAGGCTCGGCGCATGTCCGAGCAGCGCCTGCCCTCGTCCCTGCGCGTGGGCCAGGAGGCGCCCGACCGCAACCTCGCCCTCGAGCTGGTCCGGGTCACCGAGGCGGCCGCCATGGCCGGCGGCAGGTGGGTCGGCCGCGGCGACAAGAACGGCGCCGACGGGGCCGCGGTCGAGGCGATGCGCACCCTGATCTCCACCGTGTCCATGAAGGGCGTCGTGGTCATCGGCGAGGGCGAGAAGGACGACGCCCCGATGCTGTTCAACGGCGAGGAGGTCGGTGACGGCAACGGTCCCGAGTGCGACGTCGCGGTCGACCCGATCGACGGCACCACGCTCACCGCCAAGGGCCAGTCCAACGCAGTGTCGGTCCTCGCGGTCGCCGACCGGGGCTCCATGTACGACCCGAGCGCCGTCTTCTACATGGACAAGCTGGTCACCGGTCCCGAGGCCGCCGACGTCGTGGACATCCGGCTGCCGGTCGCCGAGAACGTCAAGCGCATCGCCAGGGCCAAGCGCGAGACGGTCGAGGACGTCACCGTCGTCATGCTCGACCGGCCGCGCCACGAGCAGCTGGCCGCCGAGGTCCGCGGCGCCGGCGCCCGGCTGCGGTTCATCTCCGACGGAGACGTGGCCGGCGCGATCATGGCCGCCCGTGACGACACCGGCATCGACCTGCTGCTCGGCGTCGGCGGCACCCCCGAGGGGATCATCGCGGCCTGCGCGATCAAGTGCCTGGGCGGTGTCATCCAGGGCCGGCTCGCACCGCGCGACGACGACGAGCGACAGCGGGCGGTCGACGCCGGGCACGACCTCGACCGGGTGCTGTCCACGGACGACCTGGTCAGCGGCGAGAACTGCTTCTTCGTCGCGACCGGCATCACCGACGGTGAGCTGCTGCGTGGTGTCCGATACCGCGCGGGCAGCGTCACGACCCACTCCCTGGTCATGCGGTCCAAGTCCGGCACGATCCGGCTGATCGAGAGCCACCACCAGCTCGCCAAGCTGCGCGCCTACTCCTC
>DASUKI010000060.1:0-4751 GCA_036278855.1 Pedococcus sp. | reverse complement strand
TTGATCCGTCCCGCTGTCGACGCCGACCTGCCGGCGCTGCGGGCCGTGGCGGAGGCGGCCCTCGACCTCGAGCCCGGTGACCGCGGTCAGCTCGTCGACCTGCTCCATGACCGGGGCGACGGGACGCCCGTGGTGCGGCTGGCGGCAGAGGAGGATGGACGAGTTGTCGGCTTCGCCTTCGGGTCCATCCGCGGTGCCAGGGGTTTCGTCGACGGTTGGGCAGTCGAGCCGGCCTCTCGGCACCGCGGGGTCGGCAGCGAGTTGCTGCGTGGGTGCGAGAGTGCCCTTGTCGCGGCAGGCGCTTCATCGCTGTCGATCGGCGGCAACACCTGGTGCTACGCGTGGCCCGGTCTCGACCCGGGCTACACCGCTGCACTGGTGTTGCTGGAGAGGCGCGGCTACTCACGCACCGACACGCTGCTGAACATGGACATCCCGCTGTCGGCATGGCAGCAGGGCCTCGCGCCGGATGCCTGGCGCGACAGGGGATCTGGCGTCGAGCTGCGACGTGCGACCGGCGCCGACGCCGAGGCCCTGGTCGGCTTCGCCCGCGGCTTCTCCGGTGCGTGGGCCGACGAGTCCGCGCGCGCCGTGCACCGAGACCGCCCGACTGCGTTCCTCGCCCTGCGCGAGGGTCGGGTGGTGGGCTTCGCCTGCCACGGCGTCTACCGCGACGGGTGGTTCGGTCCGACCGGTGTCGACCCGGCGGAGCGCGGCAACGGGCTCGGCGAGGCGCTGCTGCGGCTGTGCCTCGACGACCTCGCCGCCGCCGGCACCGAGGTCGCGCAGATCAGCTGGATCGGGCCGATGGCGTTCTACCACCGCACCGTCGGCGCCCGGTGCCGTCGGGTGTTCCTGACCCTCGAAAAGGCCGTCCCCGAGGAGAAGTCGTGACCGAGCCCGCACTCGTCCCCGAGCCGGTCGAGCTGGAGCGCACCGGTGAGGCGTATGTCCTGGCTCCCGACACCGTCATCGCCTGCGACGAGGACGCGCGAGAGGTCGCCGAGCTGCTGCGCGAGTACCTCGCGGTCACCGGCCTGCCCCTTCCGGTCTCGGTGGACCACCGGCCGGGCGGCATCGAGCTCCGGCTGGCTGGCGACGGGGACGCCGGTCTCGGCGAGGAGGGCTACCGGCTCACCAGCGGCCCGGGTGGGGTGCGCATCGAGGCCGGGACGCCAGTCGGCCTGCGCCATGGCATCCAGACCCTGCGGCAGATGCTGCCGCCCGAGGTCTTCGGCACGGCCCCTGCCCGGCAGGTCAGGTGGGCGGTGCCCGGTGTGCGGGTGAGCGACCGGCCGCGGTTCGCCTGGCGCGGGTCACACCTCGACGTCGGCAGGCACTTCATGCCACTGGACTTCCTGCACCGCTACGTCGAGCTGCTCGCCCAGCACAAGCTCAACCGGCTCCACCTGCACCTCACCGAGGACCAGGGGTGGCGCTTCGAGGTGAAGCGCTACCCGCGGCTGACGGAGGTCGGTGCCTGGCGGGCCGAGTCCGAGCGTGGCCTCGCCGGGACGGGCGATTACGACGGCACGCCGCACGGCGGGTGGTACTCCCAGGACGACCTGCGCGAGCTCGTGGCCTTCGCCGACCGGCGTGGCGTGGTCGTCGTGCCGGAGGTCGACCTGCCCGGCCACGTGACCGCCGCGCTCGCCGCCTACCCCGAGCTCGGTGTCGACGGGCGGCCGCACGAGGTGGCCCGCGACTGGGGCATCTTCACCTCGGTCCTCAACATCGAGGAGTCGACGATGATGTTCGTCGAGCAGGTCCTCGAGGAGCTGCTCGACGTCTTCCCGTCCCCGTTCGTGCACATCGGCGGCGACGAGTGCCCGACGACCGAGTGGGAGGCCGACCCGCGCGTGCACGAGCGCATGCGCGAGCTGGGCATCGACGACGTCAGCGGGGTCCAGCCCTGGTTCACGAGGCGCATGTGCGCCTTCCTCCTGGACCGCGGACGCCGACCGGTCGTGTGGGACGAGGCCGCGACGCCAGCGCTCGACCCCCGTGCCATCGTGATGGCCTGGCGTGGTTCGGAGCGCGGCATCGATGCCCTGGCACGCGGTTGGGACGTGGTCATGGCTCCCCAGGAGCGCACCTACTTCGACTGGTATGCCGATGACTCACCGGGACAGCCCATCGCCCAGCCGTGGGTGACCACCGTGCGCCAGGTAGTCGAGTGGGACCCGGACGTCGAGCCGGTGGACGGTGCCGACGGACCGCGCGGGACGGTCCTGGGCACCCAGAGCCAGCTGTGGACCGAGTTCATGCCGACGCCGCAGCGGGTCGAGGAGATGGCCTTCCCGCGCCTGTCCGCGCTCGCCGAGCGCGCGTGGTCGCCAGTGCCGGGAGAAGGTGCCTGGGACGACTTCGCGGCGCGGCTGGCCGTCCACCAGCGGCGACTCGACGCCCAGGGTGTCCACCGGTCGGTGGACACCGGTTCAACCGGGCGGGGCTGACGACCAGTCGCCGCGACCGGCAGGCTGGGGGGCATGGACGCACCCATCCACGTCTCCGGACTGCGCAAGGCCTACGGCACCAGGGCCGCCGTCGACGGCATCGACCTCGACATCCAGCGCGGCGAGGTGTTCGCCCTGCTCGGTCCCAACGGTGCCGGGAAGACCACCACCGTCGAGATCCTCGAGGGGTTCCGCGAGCGCGATGCCGGCGAGGTCATCGTACTGGAGGAGGACCCGCAGACCGCCGGACTGCGCTGGCGCGACCGACTCGGGATCGTCCTGCAGTCCTCGACCGGCCTCGACCTGATCACCCCGCGCGAGGCGCTTGCCACCACGGCCAAGGTCTACAGCCGGGCCCGTGACGTCGACGAGGTCATCGCCGCGGTCGGTCTCTCCGACAAGGCCGACGACCGGATCGGCAAGCTCAGTGGCGGACAGCGACGCCGGGTCGACGTCGGCCTGGGCATCGTCGGCAGCCCCGAGCTGCTCTTCCTCGACGAGCCGACCACCGGCTTCGACCCGCAGGCGAGGCGCGACTTCTGGGAGCTGATCCAGTCGCTCGCCGGGGGCGGCACGACCATCCTGCTCACGACGCACTACCTCGACGAGGCAGAGCACCTGGCGGACCGGGTCGGGGTCATCGCCGCCGGACGCATGCTCGCCCTGGACACACCCGCCAACCTCGGTGGACGAGCCTCGTCACGGGCCACGGTGACGTGGGAGGACGAGGCAGGCACCCGGCATACCGAAAGGACAAGCACGCCAACGCAGCTCGTCGCACAACTGGCGTCCCGGCACGGCGGCGAGGTGCCCAAGCTGACGGTGACGAGGCCCTCTCTGGAGGACACCTACCTGTCCCTCATCGCACCGCACCTCGACACCCCGACCGAGGACGCCACGCTCGAGGAGGTGACGGCGTGAGGACGCTGGCGATCGGCTGGGACCGCACCGTCCTGGAGCTGAAGATGTACTTCCGTGAGAAGGAGGCGGTGTTCTTCTCCTTCGCCTTCCCGATCATCATGCTGGCGATGTTCGCGATGATCTTCAGCGACAGCTTCGGCGAGGGCGACGCGGCGGATGCGGGCGTCAACGCGGCGCGCTTCTTCCTGCCGGGCATGGTTGCCGCGGGGGTGATGCTGACCAGCTTCCAGTCGATGGCGCTCAGCGTCGCCGTGGAGCGCGACGACGGCACGCTCAAGCGGCTGCGTGCCACCCCGATGCCACCGGTGTCGTACTTCCTCGGCAAGGTCGGCCTGGTCGCGATCACGTCGCTGGCGCAGTTCCTGCTGCTGATCGCGGTGGCACGCTTCGCGTTCGGGGTGCAGCTGCCGACCGACGCCGGGCGCTGGGTGAGTTTCGTGTGGGTGTTCCTGCTGGGCGTGGCCTCGGGAACGGTGCTGGGCATCGCGTACTCGTCGCTGGCCACCTCCTCACGCTCGGTCGGTGCCATCGTCATCGCGCCAGCGCTGATCCTGCAGTTCATCTCGGGCGTCTACTTCGCCTTCACCGACCTGCCGGACTGGCTCAAGCAGGTGGCGTCGGTCTTCCCGCTCAAGTGGATCGCGCAGGGCATGCGGTCGGTGTTCTTCCCCGACAGCTGGCAGACGCAGGAGATGGCGGGCACGTGGGAGCACGGGCGCACTGCGATCGTGATTGCGGCGTGGGCGGTCGCCGGGCTCCTGATCTGCGCCCGAACGTTCCGCTGGACCAAGCGCGGCACGACATGATGGTTCCGTGAGCGCGACTCCCGGGCCGGACTGCCCTCCCCTGGGGCAGTCCGCGCACGCCCTGGACGAGATGTGGCGTGGCCAGCTGCGCTGGTGGCACGCCCTGTTCGCCGTGCTGGTGGTGACGACAGCGGTCGTGATGGTCGCCGAGGACAAGGCGCACCTTGGGTGGCGGCTCGCGATCGTGGTCGGCATCGGTGTCGCGTACGCGGTGTGGGGGCGCCGCGGCCTGGGCGAGCGATCACCTTTGGCCGGCGTCGGGTACCTGGCCGTGGCCTGGGGGCTGATGGTCGTCCTGATGGCCCTCGACGGCACTGGGACGGCGTGGATCCTCACCTTCGGGCTGTTCCCGCAGACCTGGGCGATCTTGCCCCGCAACAAGGCGGCGCTCACCGTCTTCCTCGCCGTGGTCGGGATTGCGCTGGTTCGGATCTGGCAGAGCCCGCGGACGGTCGACGAGTTCGTCGGCATCGCCATCAGCACCGTCATCATGCTGGTGCTGTCGCTCACCCTCGGGCTGTTCATCGACCGGATCATCCGCGAGGCCGACACCCGCGCGACGACCATC
>DASUKI010000059.1:0-4223 GCA_036278855.1 Pedococcus sp. | reverse complement strand
AGGACGACGGGGACGAGGTAGGACAGCGCCCCGAGCAGCACCTGGCTCGCGAAGCCGGCCGCGAGCGGCACGGCGACGTTGTGCCCGACCTCCCCGGCGTGGGCCCAGTCCGGAGCCGTGGCGACCGAGGCCACCAGCCAGGAGAGAGCCACGACGAGCCAGGCGACGCCCGCGAGCACCGACCACGCGGCATACGAGGCGGGTGGGCGCTGGCGCGCGGCGGTGACGAGCGGGGCCAGGGTGACCACCGTGCCGACGAGGTAGGTGGCCAGGCCCGCGGCGGCCACCGTCAGCACCCCTGCCAGCACACCGGCCAGCGTCACCAGGATGCCGACGACCAGGACCGGCAGAGCGCGGGCGACGAGACGCTCCGCGCCGGTCGCGATCCGGGTGCGCAGGATCGTCGGCCAGAGGGTGAGCAGGGTGCCCAGCACGGTCAGTCCCACCCAGCCCAGGACGTTGACCGTCAGGTGCGCCAGCAGCACCCGGCCATGGGCGCGGTCGCCGAGCCCGCGGGCCAGCACCGCCCCGAGACCGGCACCGACCGGCAGGGCGGCGGCGGCCGCCACGTAGTAGTGGACGGTGGCTCCGAAGCGCGACGGGAGCGCGGCACGCAGCTGCAGGACCAGCGCGACGCAGTGCGTCGCGGCTGCCACGCCGACGAGCACCGCGCCGGCGAGGACCGCGCCCCAGGTGTGCGTCAGGACGCCGGTGACCGTGGCGAGCACGCCGAGGTTGAGGACGACGAGGACGGCGGCCTGGCGGTGGCGGCCGCCGGGCCCGGCCCGCTTGAGCAGCGCGTCGGCGAAGTGGGCGCTCCACACCAGGATGGCGTTGGTCACCGCACCCAGCAGGAGCAGGTGCACCAGCAGCCAGCCGGACTCGGGGACGAACCGGTGGTCGAGGGCGACGAGGAGGAGCGCAACGAGCCACACCACGACGCCCGAGTTGGCCGCGAGGTGCCACTGGTGGCGCCGCTGCGGACCCCGGGGGAGCTCGCTGGGGCGGGGGCCGAGGGAGGTCACCGGCGCACGTCTGCCAGACCGGGGGCTGGCGCCGCCTCGGGGGCAGCGGCCGCTGGCTGCTGGTCGCCGACGATGGCGGGTGGTGAGGTGGGGCGCGAGCGGCGGGCGCGCAGGGCCGACCAGACCACGACCGCGACGAAGAGGACCAGGGCGAGGCCGTTGAGCGCGCCGCCCACCTGCCGGGGCAGCTCGAGCCCGCGCGCGTCGCCGACGGCGAGGCGCAGGAGAAGGGACAGGTGGAGCAGCGCCGCGGGGACGTACATCACCGGGTGGTAGGGGAGCCGCACCCGCAGCACGGCCGGGAGGATGACCGGCGCGTGCGCCATGATCATCGACATCGTGAAGCCGAGGAACACGGCGTGCACGGTGGCGTCGTAGGCCGGGCCCTCGGTCGTGGGGCCGTGCAGCAGCCAGACCGCGCCGGCGACCGCGAGCCAGGCGTAGCCAGCGACGAGGCACGCCGCGACGAACCGCGGCAGCCCGGACGAGCGGATGGTGCGGCGGGTGACGTCGTGGGCCGCGAGCCAGCCGACCAGGGCCAGCAGCGACAGGCCGAGTGCCGGGACACCCCACTGCGGCCACAGCAGCGACGTCGTGGTGGCCAGGACGGTCGCGACGGAGACCGCGACGAGGCGGGCCGGGGCCGCCGTGCCGAGCAGCTCGAGGCGGGCCAGCTCGAGGCGCTCACCGGCGATGGTGAGGACGACGAAGGCTGCCAGCCACGGGAGCAGGCGCGAGACCGGCACCGAGCCGAGCCACAGCACGGCACCACCGGTCGCCATGACGGCGCCCAGGGCCTGCACGACGACCGCGTCGTCACGGTTGCGCCGCCAGAGCCAGGCGTAGAGCAGGGCCATCGCGGCCGACCCGGCGACGAGGAGCGCCTGGCCGACCCGCAGCGGGACCGGCGTCACGACGAGCAGCAGGCCGCCGACCCCGAGCAGCGCCGGCGCGGCGAAGCCGCCCCTGCGGCGGAGGGCCACCGCCCGCTCGAGCGCGATGAGGGTGCCGACGAAGCCGAGCACCAGCAGCGGGCCGTGGCTGTCGGGCAGGCGCTGCGAGACCGGGAC
This sequence comes from Pedococcus sp., assembly GCA_036278855.1. Taxonomy (GTDB): domain Bacteria; phylum Actinomycetota; class Actinomycetes; order Actinomycetales; family Dermatophilaceae; genus Pedococcus. The sequence goes on along the minus strand of DASUKI010000059.1, from coordinate 2,128 downwards.
GGCAGGGACGCCGAGGAGCTGCAGCCCGGCGTCGATGCCGAGGAGCAGCGCGACGCCGCCGGGGAGGAGGAAGGGGAGCCGGGCCAGCGTGGCGGCGGCTGCGGGCTTGCGGGAAGGCACTGCTCAGGCGCTCCGCCGGGTGGCTCCGGTGAGGTGGAGCAGGCACGCGCCGGGCTCGGCGAAGGGCAGCAGCGAGGTCTGCTCGGCGCTGGTGTGCCACGCGTCGAGCGCCCCCCTGACCAGGCCGAGGTGCACGGAGCAGACGACGTCGGGCTGCTCCATCGCCGCCTCGAGCAGAGGGCACTCCCGCAGCCGGACGCGTTGGCGGCGCTGGTCCGCCTCGGGGTCGAACCCGAGGCCCCCCAGCAGCTCCACCACGGACTGCCGTGCCGCGGCGGGCGTCGAGGGTGTGGGCCGGCGCTCCGCGAGCTGCGCGCCCCAGGTGGTGCCGGCCTCGAGTGCCTCTTCGCGCGGGTTGTCGCTGGTGCGCGCGATCTGCATCGCCAGGGCAGTGGCGAGGCCGGCGTACTCGGGGGCGGCAGGCGGCCTGGACACCGCGGCATACAGCCACGACGGCCGGCCACGGCCCTCGGCGCCGGCGCGCTCGCGCTCGGCAAGGCCATCGGCGACCAGGGTGTCGAGGTGCTCTCGGATCGTGTTGGGGTGCTGGCCGGCTCGCTCCGCGAGCTCGGCCACGGTCACCGGCCCGGGCTGCGCCTCGAGGAGCTCGAGCACGGCGGCCGCGGCGCGGCTGGTCGGCGCCGGCGCGGCCGGGGTGCGGTGCGGTGCCGGCCCCAGCCCGGCCGCGGCGCGGGCGAGCAGGGTGTCGCGCGCCTCGCCGTCTGCATCTGGAATATTCACGGAAAGTAGTGTATTAAATCTACTGAGCGCCCGCCACTCGGCGGTCCCGAACCGGAGGTCACCGTGAACACCGTCGTCGTCGCCACCAGCGAGCAGGACGCCGCAGCCGCCGAGGCCGTCGTCCAGCACCACGCCGTCATGGCCGGAGCCCTCGCCGGGCTCGCCGAGCGGGTCGTCACGGCCTCCGGCAACGAGGCCGCGGCGCAGGCGCGCGACGAGCTGGTCCACTGGTCCGTCACCGAGCTGCTGCCGCACGCCAGGGCCGAGGAGGAGGCGCTCTACCCGCTGGCTGCCGCCGAGGGCCGCCTGCTCGTCGAGTCCATGCTCGGCGAGCACGAGGTCATCGAGGGGCTCGTCGAGCAGCTGCGCTCCGCGGACACCCCGATGCGGGCGGCCGCGACGGCGAACGCCCTGCGGGTGATCTTCGAGAGCCACCTGACCAAGGAGAACGAGCTGATCCTCCCCCTGGTCGCCCAGACGCCCGGCGTCTCGCTGGCTGACGCGCTGCGCGGCATGCACGATCTCCTCGAGGAGGAGGACGGCCAGCACGGTCACGACGCGCATCCCGTGGCCGCCAGCGAGCCGGAGGGCCACGGCCACTCGTGCGGGTGCGGCGAGGTGGACGGCGTGGAGCTTCCCGAGCTCGACGCGCGCAGCGTGCCGCACGCCATCCGGCACGCCACCATCTTCGGCGCCCTCGACGCAGTCCGCCCGGGCAACGGCCTGGTCCTGGTCGCCCCGCACGACCCCCTGCCGCTGCTCAAGCAGGTCGAGCAGCGCGCTCCGGGTGCCTTCTCCGTCGACTACCTCGAACGTGGTCCCGAGGCGTGGCGGCTGCGCTTCCTGCGCACTCCCGCCTGATCACCTCACCCTCGGGACCACCCGGTCGGCACACCCCCCTCACGCCCGGCCGGCGCACGACAAAGGGGCTGGCACACCGCCAGCCCCTTTGGTGCGCCTGTGGGCCGGTGTCGTCACGGCCGGGGACGGCCGGGCGGCGCCCGTAGGATCGGGACATGCCCCCCTCGTCCCCTGCAGAGCACAGGCCTGCCCGGGGACGACGGCGGGCAGCGACGCCACGGCGAGCTGCAACGCCACGACGAACGGTGCCGCCGGTTCCCGAGCTGAGGTACCCCGACCTGCCGGTGGTGGCGCGCAAGGACGACATCGCCGCCGCCATCCGCGACCACCAGGTCGTCGTGGTCGCGGGCGAGACCGGCTCCGGCAAGACCACGCAGCTGCCGAAGATCTGCCTCGAGGTGGGACG
>DASUKI010000058.1:0-9377 GCA_036278855.1 Pedococcus sp. | reverse complement strand
TGGCTGGTCGTCGCCAGCCTCGACCGCGCCGCTGTGGCCAGGCTGTGGCCGCGGTGTCGAGTCGTTGAGACCTCCGCACAGAGCGCTCACAGGAAGTCCACAGCCGGCATGTGGCCCGGCCCCAGCAACAGGAGGTCTCCTTGGACCATGCGAACCCAGGCCGACTCCTCTCCCCGCCTCCAGCGCCTCGACGGCTCACCAGTGCGGGTCCTCGTCGTGGACGACGAGAGCAACCTGACCGAGCTGCTCGCCATGGCCCTGCGGTACGAGGGCTGGGAGGTCCGCAGCGCCGGCAGCGGCATGGCCGCCGTGCGAGCGGCCCGGGACTTCCAGCCGGACGCGGTGGCCCTCGACATGATGCTGCCGGACTTCGACGGTCTCGAGGTGCTGCGTCGGATGCGCGGTGACAACCCGAACCTGCCGGTCCTGTTCCTCACGGCCAAGGACGCGGTCGAGGACCGCGTCGCGGGACTGACCGCGGGTGGCGACGACTACGTGACCAAGCCGTTCAGCCTCGAGGAGGTTGTCGCGCGGCTGCGCGCACTCATGCGCCGGACCGTGGTCGTGGCGGACGAGTCGTCGTCGTTGCTGGCGGTCGGTGACCTGGTGATGGACGAGGACAGCCACGAGGTGACGCGCGACGGCGACGCGGTGCAGCTCACCGCGACCGAGTTCGAGCTGCTGCGCTACCTCATGCGCAACCCCAAGCGGGTGCTGTCGAAGGCCCAGATCCTGGACCGGGTGTGGAACTACGACTTCGGCGGCCAGGCAAACGTGGTCGAGCTGTACATCTCCTACCTGCGCAAGAAGATCGACGCCGGTCGCGAGCCGATGATCCACACGCTGCGGGGCGTCGGGTACGTCCTCAAGCCCGCACCATGAGCCTGCTGCTGCGCGTCCGCGCCTGGTCGCTCAGCGCAAAGCTGGTTGCCGTGGTCGTCGGGCTGTTCCTCGTCGTGACCGTGGCCACTGCCTCGCTGACCGTCGTCGCGCTGCACCACTACCTCCTCGACCAGCTCGACAGCGGCGTGCAGGCCAGTGTGGCGCGGGCCGGCGGGCGCCCGGACCTCGACGGGGACCACGACCCCGGGCCGGGCGGTCCGCCCGGCGCCGGCGCCGAGTCGCTCACCCTCGTGCTGCGCGACGGCACCGCCGAGTACAGCCGGGTGGCCCACGGGCGCGAGGTCACCACGCTGACCGATGCGCAGGTGAGCCGCCTGGCGTCCGCCGGCCTCGGCAGGCAACCCGTCACCGTGGACCTGCCGGGCCTGGGCGCCTACCGCGTCGCAGCGGGCAGGGCACCTGCCGGGGACACCGTGGTCTCCGGCCTGCCCCTGCAACCGGTCACGGACATCGTGCGCCAGGTCGTGACGCTCGTCACCGGGGGTACCATCGTCGGCCTCGTCGTCGTGGGCGCCGGTGGACTGTGGCTGGTGCGCCGCAACCTCACCCCGCTCCAGCGCGTGGCGCACACGGCCACCCGGGTCTCCCGGCAGCGGCTCGACTCGGGGGACGTCGCCCTCGCCGAGCGGGTCTCCGAACGCGACACCGACCCGCGCACCGAGGTCGGTCAGGTGGGCCTGGCCCTGAACGCGATGCTCGACAACGTCGAGGGCGCCCTGCAGGCGCGGCACGAGTCGGAGCAGCGGGTGCGCCAGTTCGTGGCGGATGCCTCCCACGAGCTGCGCACACCGTTGGCGTCGATACGCGGGTATGCCGAGCTGTCCCGTCGCGAGCGCGAGCCGGTTCCCGCGTCGGTCACGCACGCGCTGTCGCGCGTCGAGTCCGAGGCGGTGCGGATGAGCGCGCTGGTCGAGGACATGCTGCTCCTGGCGCGGCTGGACGACGGGCGGCCGCTCGAGCGCGAGCCGGTCGACCTGTCCCGGCTCGCGGTGGATGCCGTGAGCGACGCCCACGCCGCCGCCCCCACCCACCGGTGGGAGCTGGACCTGCCCGAGCTGCCGGTCCAGGTCAGCGGCGACCGGGCACGGTTGCACCAGGTCGTCGCCAACCTGCTCGCCAACGCCCGGACCCACGCCCCCTCGGGGACGGTGGTGACCACGTCGCTGCGACAGGTCGACGGCTGGGTGCAGGTGGCGGTCCACGACGATGGGCCGGGAGTGCCAGAGGCGCTGCAGCACAATGTTTTCCAGCGCTTCACCCGAGGAGACGCGGCGCGCGTCCGCGCGACTGGCAGCACCGGGTTGGGGCTGAGCATCGTGCAGGCAGTAACGCAAGCGCACGGGGGACGCGTGGAGCTGACCAGCGCGCCGGGCAGCACGATGTTCACGGTGCTGCTGCCGGCTTCTCCCGCTTCTCCCGCCTTTCCCGGTTCGATGTAAAACCGCCGGAGAATCCCGGCGGTTTTACATCGAACCGGCTCAGCGGCGTCACAGGGACGGCACAACGAGCGGCCCGACCGTGGAGCCATGGACACCCAGACCGTCGCTCCCATCGGCACCCCAGCCGCCCCGCCACCGCCTCCACTGAGCTCCGAGGACGAAGACCGCGGCCGCACCGTCGGGCGGCTCGGCCGCCTCTGGCGTGGCCCGGATGGCGACCCGCGGTGGGCTCGCCCCGCGCTGCTGGCACTGCTCCTCGGGACGGCGCTGCTCTACCTCTACGGCCTGACTGCCAGCGGCTGGGCGAACTCGTTCTACTCAGCCGCGGCCCAGGCCGGCAGCCAGAGCTGGGAGGCGTTCTTCTACGGCTCGTCCGACGCCGGCAACTCGATCACCGTCGACAAGCCGCCTGCCTCCCTGTGGGTGATGGCGCTGTCGGTGCGGCTGCTGGGGCTGAGCTCGTTCGCCATCCTGGCCCCGCAGGCGCTCATGGGGGTCGCGACCGTCGGGGTCGTCCACGCCACCGTCAAGCGCGGGTTCGGCGCCGCCGCGGGCCTGTTGGCGGGGCTCGTGATGGCGCTGACCCCGGTGGCGGTGCTGATGTTCCGGTTCAACAACCCCGACGCGCTGCTCGTCCTGCTCACGGCGCTGGGTGCCTGGGCGACGCTGCGGGCCGTCGAGAGCGGCTCGGCGAGGTGGTTCAGCCTCGTCGGCGTCCTGGTCGGCCTGGGCTTCCTCACCAAGGCGCTCCAGGTGCTGCTCGTGGTGCCGGCGTTCGGGCTGGCCTACCTGCTGTTCGCGAACACGACCCTGCGTCGTCGCGTCGTCGGCGCCGTGGCCGGCACGGCGGCCATGGTGCTCTCGGCCGGCTGGTGGGTCGCCGTGGTCGAGCTCGTCCCGGCCAACGCGCGCCCCTACATCGGCGGCTCGCAGGACAACTCGTTCCTCTCCGTGACCTTCGGCTACAACGGCCTCGGCCGGCTCTCGGGCAACGAGACCGGCTCGGTGGGTGGCGGCGGCGCAGCGGGCGCCGGGGGCGGCTGGGGCCAGACCGGGCTGACCCGTATGTTCAGCAGCGCCATCGGCGGCCAGATCTCGTGGCTCATCCCCTCTGCGCTCGTGCTGCTCGCCGTGGGGCTGTGGCTGCGCCGTGGCGCGGCGCGCACGGACGCCCGCCGCGCGGCATACGTGGTCTGGGGTGGGTGGCTGCTCGTCACCATGGTGACGTTCTCGCTGATGGCCGGGATCTTCCACGAGTACTACACCGTCGCGCTCGCGCCTGCCGTCGCCGCGCTCGTCGGGATGGGCGCGGTGGAGGCGTGGGAGCACCGGACGCGGCGGGTCGGCTCGGTCACCCTCGCGGTCGCCGTCGCGGCCGCGGCGACGTGGTCGTTCATCCTGCTGTCGCGCACCGAGTGGCAGGACTGGCTGCGCGTGGTCGTCCTCGCGCTGGGACTGGCGAGCACCTTCCTGCTGCTGGTGCTGACCCAGCTGCACCGACGCTGGGTGCCGGCCGTGGTCGCCACAGCGGTCATCGCCGCCCTGGCCGGGCCCGCGGCATACAGCCTCCAGACGGTGGCCACCCCGCACACCGGTTCCATCGTGACCGCCGGACCGGCCACCGGGCGTGGTGGACCGGGTGGAGGCGGTATGCCGGGTGGTGGCCTCGGGCTCGCGGGCGCCGGTGCGCCGACGGGCGTCGGAAGCCAGGGCGGCACCGCTGGCGGCCAGGGCGGCACCACCGGCGGCCGGGCCGGCGTCATGGGTGGTCCCGGTGGCGGGCTGCTCGACGCCACCGCCCCGAGCACCGAGGTGGTGGCGGCGCTGAGCGCGGACGCGGATTCGTATCGTTGGGTCGCCGCCGCCGTCGGCTCGCAGAATGCCGCCGGCCTCCAGCTCGGGACCGGGTTGCCGGTGATGGCGATCGGCGGGTTCAACGGCAGCGACCCCTCGCCCACGCTCGCCCAGTTCCAGCAGTGGGTGAGCGACGGCGAGATCCACTACTTCGCGGCCTCGGGCGGGCGAGGCGGCGGCCGTGGCCCCGGCGCGATGGGCGGATCCGGGACCGCCGCGCAGATCACCGAGTGGGTCGAGGCGAACTTCAGCGCGGTGACGATCGGCACCTCCACGTTCTACGACCTCACCCAGCCGGGCTCGTCGGGCGCATTGAGCGCCTCGAGCCAGACGGTCTGAGCGCCATGCGCGGGCAGCTGCTCCGGTTTGCGGTCGTGGGCGTCCTGAGCACCGTCGTGCACCTCGGTCTGTTCGCGGTTCTCGCGGCGGCCACGGTGGGGGCCCAGGTCGCCAATCTGGTCGCCCTCCTGCTCGCCACCGCAGCCAACACGGCGACCAACCGGCGCTGGACCTTCGGCGTGACGGGGCGCGGTGCGGCACGCCACCAGGTGCAGGGGTACGCCCTGTTCGGCATCACCTGGCTGTTCACCGCGCTGGGGTTGTGGGCGGTGGCGGCACTGGCCCCCGGATCGACGACGGCGGTGCGGACGGCGGCCGTGGCGGTCATGACGGCGGTCGCGGCCGGGGCGCGGTTCGTGGCCATGCGGGCCTGGATGTTCGGCGCCGGGAGCGCCTCCGGCGACGGGCAGGTGCAGCGGGTACCGACGGCACTGGGTCACTGATGCCACTGCGGCAGCAGTGACCCAGGGTTCCGGACTGCGAGTTGTGACGCCTGGCCCTGACCCGGGGTGCCGGCCGGGGTCGCTGCGCCCGCACCGGCGGGGGTCGCTTTGTCCGCGCCAGCGGGGGTCGTTGTGCCCGCGCCGGGCACTTTGCCCGCGCCGGCGGGGGTCGCTTTGCCCGCGCCGGCGACGGACGGATACCCTGTGCGGGCTCGACCGCGTGCGGTCGGGCATGGAGGCGTCGCCTAGTCCGGTCTATGGCGCCCGCCTGCTAAGCGGGTTTGGGGTTTATAGCCCCATCGAGGGTTCAAATCCCTCCGCCTCCGCACAGCGAAGAAGGACCAGACGCATCTTCGTCTGGTCCTTCTTCGTCTGTCGGAGCACCGGGGGGCGTCGCCTCACCGGCTCAGCTGCAGATGTCCTCGTTGGCCACCCGCGCCTGGATCGTCTCGGTCGAGGAGGGGCCAACCGTCGCCGTGACCGACGGCTTCGGGAGCGGCTCGGAGCCGAGCCGGTTCGGCACCTCGACCGGGTCCGGCGAGTCCAGCCCCATGCTCAGCTCGAGCGTCGAGCCCAACAGCTCGTCGGCGCGGATCTGCGCGCCCGGGAAGACTGCCGCAACCGTCTTGGCGGCTCCCTCCATGCCCGGTCCGTAGCGCACGACGACACCGTGGGTCGGAGCCCCGCTGCCATTGACCAGCGACGTCACGTGGAAGCCCTGGACGGTCAGGGCATCGCCCGCCTGCCTCGCCAGCCCAGATACCCCGGAGTCGTTGGTGACCCGCACCTGGATGTCGCCGGGACTCACCGTGAGCGGCTCGGTCGTGGTCGGCGAGGCGGTGGCGGTGGTCGTTCCCGAGGGCTGCTTGGTGCCGGGCAGCGGCTTGTCCTCGCGCATCGCGGTCCAGATCGTGTCTGCGGCGGGCGTCCACGCCACGCGGTTGGGATCGGGCGCGTACGTCTTGGTCGGCAGCTTGACGAACCGGATCTGGTCGATGCCGATGGAGCGCAGGCTCTGGGCCAGGTCCTTCATCTCACCGATGCCCATGTCGGTCGTGGTCGACTTGGTCGCCGCGTCGAGGAACCGGAACAGCTTGTCCGGCCGCAGGAGCAGCGAGGACTTCGTGGCCTCCTGGATGACCGAGGACATGAACGCCTGCTGCCGGTCGATCCGGCCCAGGTCGGAGCCGTCGCCGAGCGTCTTGCGGACGCGCACGTAGCCCAGCGCCTGCTTCCCGTTGATCTTCGAGCGCCCGGCCGGCAGCGTCAGGTGGCTGTCCTTGTCCTCGATCGCCACCGGGGTGCAGACCGTCACTCCGCCGAGCGCGTTGACCATGTTCTCGAAGCCGCGGAAGTCGATCACCACGAAGTGGTTGATATAGATGTTGGTGAGGCCCTCGAACGTCCTGATCGTGCACGCCGGGCCGCCGAGCGTGAAGTTGGAGTTCCACTGCCGGATGACGCCGTTCTGGACGGTGTCCTTCTTGTTCTTGCAGTCCCGGGGGGCCATGGTCATCGAGTCCCGCGGGATCGAGACCACCATGGCGGACTTGCGGTCGGCCGACAGGTGCACGACCAGGTTGGTGTCCGAGCGCGCCCCATAGATGCCGTACTCGGTCTGCTGGTCGCCGAGCTTGGTGCCCTGGCGGCTGTCCGAGCCCATCACCATGATGTTGAGCGGCGGGAGGTTGGTCTTGGCGTCGGTCGTCGCCTGCTGGGCGGGCCGGTCGCCGAGGGCCCCTGAGATGTCGATGCGGTTGATGTTGCCGGTCAGCTTGAGATAGGCGCCCACGCCAAGCACCAGCACCACGACGAGGAGCGCGGAGACGCCGAAGATGGCGCGCCGCAGCCACGGGTGCCGGTGGTGACGGTTGTTGTGGCGGTCCGAACGCCGACGGTGGTGGGTGGGTCCGTCGCCTCCCGCGGCGTCGTGGTCGGCGTCGGCCAAGTGCTGGCCCGACTCGTCCCCCGTCGTGCCGGGTATCCACGCAGGGTCGAACCGCGGCCCCCGCGTAGAGCCGTCAGTGGGGTCGCTCACGGGCGCCTTCCAGTCGAAACAGTCCGCCCGGATCGGGCGGGTGGGCGAACTTCGCCCTCGGAAGTGTACGGGCGCAGCCTGTGCGCCAGACACGCTCACTCCTGCTGTTGAGGACGCCGCAGGGGCCCGACAGGTTGTCGCAGACGGCGCCGGACTGAGCCGGACCCGGGCAAACCGGTCGTGGGCCGCACCCCCTGGTGGGGTTGGATGTGGTCATGGCGAAGCGAGCAGTGGTGGGGGCGACGACGGCCGCTGCGGTGGTCGTCGCGGCCGCCCTCGGAGGAATCTGGTGGCGGCACGGCGCACAGGAGCGGGCCGCCGACCGCGCCTCGCAGGCGCAGGTCACCGCCTTCGCCACCGACTGGGGCAGGCGCGACTTCGCGGGCGGGGGCGTCCACTTCACGGGCAGCACCCCCGATGCGGTCACCAAGGCGTTCGCCACCGCCACGGTGGGCCTCGGATCGGGGCCGGTCAGCGCACGGGCGGACCGGTTCCGGCGTGACGGCGACCGTGCCACCGCCACGCTGCACGTGACGTGGACCCTCGCCGGCGGCGTGCCGTGGTCGTACGACGTCCCGGTCAGCGCCACCCGGTCCGGTGACCGGTGGGCGGTCCAGCTCCCCACCGACCGGTCCCCGTGGCACCCGGCGCTCGGCGCCAAGGACCGGCTCACCGCCACCCGGACCTGGGGGGCCCGCGGCGACCTGCTCGACCGCGACGGCCAGCCGCTGGCGCCCATGGGAAAGGTCTACCCGGTCCAGATCGACCCCACGCGGGCCACACCTGCCGGCATGGCACAGCTGGAGAAGGTCGTCGACGACCCCAAGGGCTCGCTGGCCGCCAAGCTGGCGGCCGCCAAGAAGTCCGGCTCCCGGGCCCCCATCCCGGTGATCACCTACCGGCAGTCCGACTTCGACCAGCGCAAGGACCGTCTGGACGCCATCGTCGGCGTCATCTACCCGGCCCGCGAGCAGCCGCTCGCCAAGTCCCGCACGTTCCTCCAGCCCCTGCTCGGCTCGTTCGGCCCGGTCAGCGCCGAGCTGGTGAAGAAGGGCAAGGGCCGGTATGCCGCGGGCGACTTCGCAGGGGTCAGTGGCCTCCAGGGGCAGTACGACTCCGTCCTCGGTGGCACCCCCGGGGTGAAGGTCACCTCGAGCGCCAAGCCCGACAGCCCGTTGTTCGAGAAGGCGGCCGTCGACGGGACGGACGTCAGGACCACGCTCGACCCCGACGTCCAGGACGACGCCGAGGCGGCCCTGGAGGGGTCGGGCGACGTGCCGTCCGCCCTGGTCGCCGTCGATGTCCGGACCGGTGCGGTCCTTGCCTCCGCCGACTCCCCGGCGCTGGGGTTCGACCGCGCCCTGACGGGGCGCTACGCGCCCGGGTCGGCGTTCAAGATCGTCACCACCTACAGCCTGCTCACGCAGGGCAAGGTCACGCCGAGCACGACGGTCACCTGCCCCAAGACGTTCGTGGTGGACGGACGCCACTACAAGAACTACGAGGGCGAGGAGCTGGGTGAGCCCTCCTTCGCCGACGACTTCGCCCACTCGTGCAACACCGCGTTCGTCCAGCTGGCCGGCAAGCTCGTCGACGGCGACCTCGCGAAGGCTGCCAGTCAGCTGGGGCTCACCGGATGGGCCAAGGGCCTGGGCGTCGCGAACGCCTTCGACGCCAGCGTCCCGGCCAACAACGGCAAGACCGACAAGGCCTCGGCCGCGATCGGGCAGGGACGCGACGAGGTGTCGCCGCTCGCGCTCGCGGTGCTCGCCGGCAACGTTGCCCGGGGCAGCGCGCTCGCACCCACCCTGGTCACCGAGCCCGCGCCGCAACCGGCCCCGGCGAAACCCGCTCCGCTGGACGCCAAGGCTGCCGGGGTCCTGCAGGACCTCACCGCGGCCGTCGTCGACCGTGGGACCGGCCAGATCCTCAAGGGCACGCCCGGTGGGCAGGTCCACGGCAAGACCGGCACTGCCGAGTTCGGCACCAAGAACCCGCCGCAGACGCACGCGTGGTTCGTCGGATACCAGGGCGACGTCGCGTTTGCGGTGCTGGTCGAGCAGGGCAAGAGCGGCGGGACGGTCGCCGCCCCGCTCGTGAAGAGGTTCCTCACCGAGCTGGCCAGCAGCAACTGACCGCGACCCCGACTCGCAGCGTCTGCGAAGCTGCCCCGCTGGTGGGCAAACTTCGCAGACGCAAGCGAGCGCGCGGCATACGGGCGCATGACGAAGGCCCCCACCGAGTCGGTGGGGGCCTTCGACGAAGACTGGTGGTTGGGCAGTCCTCAGATCGGGCGAACGGCGTCAGCCTGCGGGCCCTTCGGACCCTGGGTGACCTCGAACTCCACCCGCTGCGCCTCGT
>DASUKI010000057.1:0-8805 GCA_036278855.1 Pedococcus sp. | reverse complement strand
TCCCGCCGACACCGGCACCGCGTCCCCGACCCACCGGGCCCGGTTCCGGCCCTTCATCTACCTCGTCGACGACCAGGTGCTCGTCCCAGTCGAGGCTTCGCCACCGGGTCCCGGGGACACCGCAGGGACCCTCCGCGCAGTGCTGGGACAGCTCGCCAAGGGACCCAGCGAGACCGACCGGTCAGCGGGTCTGTCCACGGCGCTCGGCCCGGACACCGCGATCACGCTGGTCGGGCTGGAGGACGGAGTGGCGCACATCGACGTCTCGGCAGGTGACCAGGTGCCCTCACCGCCGCGGGTTCCCCTCGCAGTGGGGCAGATCGTGCTCACCGCGACCTCGGTCCCCGAGGTGGACGCGGTGGTGATGACCCGCGACGGCGCACCGGTTCAGCTGCCCATCCCGGGGGGCGCGCTGACTTCGGCCCCGGTCACGGCGCAGGACTACGTGGAGCTGACCCGGCCCTGAACCGGGCTGCCTCGACGCACCAGCACATTCGTGCACCATCGGCACCATCGGTTGCTCTTGCTGTTGCGGCGTCCCCTTTGTCGTGCTTTGCTGAGTGACACAACCCCAAGTGGTCCAAAAGTGGTGCCACCTCCACCCGCTCTTTCGGAGGTCACCAATGGCACCGCAGTCCGTTACCCCGCTTTCGTCGCACGCCCATGATCCCGTCGGCTCGGAAGATGGCCGGTGCGAGCGACTCCTCGAGCAGGCGCAGGAATGCTCGGACCCCCGGTTGCGTGAGGAGCTCCATCAGCAGGTGGTCATGGAGAGCCTCCACCTGGCCGACGCGACCGCTCGCCGCTACCGCGGTCGGGGCCTGGACCTGGACGACCTGGTGCAGGTGGCTCGGCTGGCCCTGGTCAAGGCGGTCCGCGGCTACCGGTGTGGCCTCGGGCACAGCTTCGCCGGCTATGCCATCCCCACGGTGAGCGGTGAGCTCAAGCGCCACTTCCGCGACTGCGGATGGGACGTGCGCCCGCCGCGGCGGCTGCAGGAGGCCCGCTCGCGGGTGCTCCGCGAGGAGGAGCAGCTGTGGCACGCCCTGCGCCGCCAGCCGAGCATCGCCGAGGTGGCCGACGCCATCGGGTTGAGCGTCCAGGAGGTCCGCGCGGCCAAGGTGTGCGCCGCCGCCTACAACAGCGTTCCGCTCGACGCGCCGGGCGCCGACGGCCGCGCCACCGAGCCGGCAGACCCGGGGGACGTCTACGCCCAGTTCGAGGAGCATGAGGTGCTCGCCCAGGCCATCCGCTCGCTGCCGCAGCGTGACCAGCTCATCGTCCGCCTGCGGTTCGTCGAGGAGCTGACCCAGAGCCAGATCGGCGAGGAGCTCGGGGTGAGCCAGATGCAGGTCTCACGACTGCTGTCCCGCATCCTGCGCCAGCTGAAGCGCGACCTGGCGGGCGTGATCGCCGCGTAGCTCACCCGGTTCCGTACACCCGGTGGAAGCCAGCCCACCGGGTGGACGGGACTCAGCGCTGAGCAGGCTCCCCGGTGAGCTCCTCCTGGATCTGCTCGAGGCTGCGGTTGCTGGTCTCGGGGACACGGGACAGGAAGAACAGGAAGGCCAGCACACCGAGGCCGGTGTAGAGGAAGAAGGTGCCCTGCCGGGTGATCGCCTCTCCCAGGCTGAGGAAGGTCACGGCGACGAGGAAGTTAGCCGCCCAGTTGCCGACCGTGGCGGCCGCCATCGCCTTGCTGCGGATGCCGGTCGGGTAGATCTCCGAGATCATCAGCCAGAACACCGGGCCGAGGCCGATGGCGAACGAGGCGATGTAGAGCAGCAGTGCGGCCAGGGCCACCCAGCCGGCCTGCTGCTGCAGCGTGGTGGAGGAGAAGTAGATCCCCAGGATGGCCAGCGCCACGGTCAGCCCGACGGTGCCCGTGAGCAGCAGCTTGCGGCGACCGACCCGGTCCAGCAACAGCACCGCCACGATGGTGAACACCACGTTGGTGACGCCGACGAAGACGGTCTGGGTGATCGAGGCACTCTTGGTCAGGCCGGTGTCGGACAGGATGGTCGGGGCGTAGTAGATGACGGTGTTGATGCCGACGAACTGCTGGAAGACGGCCAGCCCCAGGCCAACCCACAGCAGGGGGCGCAACCGCCCGCCGAAGAGGTCGCCCAGCTGGGAGGACCGCTCGTTGCGGGCGGCCTCCTTGATCTCCTCGATCTCCCCGTCGACGTCGGCACGCTCGTCACCGGCTCGCAGCTCGTCGAGCACGCCGCGTGCGTCGTCCTCGCGGTCCTTCTCCATCAGCCATCGCGGCGTGTGCGGGACGGTGAGCATGCCGATGGCCAGGGCCGCGCCCGGGATGACGGCCACACCGAGCATCCACCGCCAGTTGTACTCGACGCCCTTGAGGGCGAAGTTCACCAGGTAGGAGATGAGGATCCCGGTGGTGATCGCCAGCTGGTTGAACGAGACCAGCCCACCGCGCAGCCGCGGCGGGGACACCTCGGCGATGTACAGGGGCGCCACGAAGGACGCCGTGCCGACCGAGAGGCCGAGCACGAAGCGGAAGCCGATGAGCATGGGCACGTTGACCGCGAAGGCGCAGCCGAGTGCGCCGATGACGTAGACGGTGCCGGACACCACCTTGGTGTACTTGCGGCTGATCCGGTCCGCGAGGTAGCCGGCTGCCACGGCTCCGAGGATGGCGCCCAGCAGCAGTGAGGAGACCACCCACTGTTGGGCGGTGGTGCCGGCGTGCAGGTCGCCCTTGATGAACAGCAGCGCCCCGGAGATGACGCCGGTGTCGTAGCCGAACAGCAGGCCACCGATGGCGGCGATCGCCGAGACCCGCAGGAGCAGGCCGCTGTCCCCTTGGCGCAGCTCGTGGATGAACCCGCCGATGCCAGCCCCTTCCTGTGCGTCCGAGCTGTGGCTGGACTGGCGCTCGTTCATCCTGGGACTCCTCGCTGCGTCGGCGGTCCTTGGCGCCGTGCCCAGCGCCGGTGCACCGAAACGCGTCGCGCGAGTCTGGTTGGTCACACCGCGCATGCGCTCGGGCGGCTTGGGTAACGAACTGGTAACGCACCCGGCACGACGTGCCGCCGCGGCATACCAGGAGCAGGTCCATGAGCACGCACGTGGCCACCCGGCCGCCTCTCCCACCACCGCTGGTCGAGGAGCGGGCACACCGACTGGGTCACGTCGCGATCGTGGTCCTGGGGTTGGTGGCCGGTGGACTGCTCGGTGGCCTCGCCGCCCTGCTCCTGGCGCGGCCCCGTCGGTTGGCGTGCACGGTGTGCCGCAGAGGGCTGCGGTGGTGGGGTGCCGCAGCCGGCGTCCTCGCACTGTTGACCGTTGTCGGTACGGGCGTCCGGCTGGCCGGCGACGCGGCCGTACCGGCGTGTCCCGCGGCCGGTTCGATCGCGAGCGGCGGCTACCTCGAGGGCGGGACCATGCCGACCGTGCCCACCTCGCCGAGGCTGCGTGCGGTCCTCACCGCTCCGGCGAGCGGGCTCGCCGTGGGCTGGGCCAGGGCTCGTGGCGAGACCCTGTGCGGCGTCGGGGAGCCGGCGATGACGCTGGCCTTCGTGCCGGAGGCGCGGTTGACCGGAGGTAGCACCGTCGGCGACGTCTTCCTGACTGCGGTGCGTCCCGACCTGACGCGCTCGGAAGCAGCCGCACTGGCCAGGCACGAGTCGCGCCACGCAGACCAGTGGGCGGTCCTCACCGCGGTGGGTGGGATCGCGCTGCTGCCGGTCTCCTACCTCGTGGACGAGTCGATGTTCCCCGGTCCCAGCAACCACTTCGAGCAGTCGGCGGGCCTGGCTGCCGGGGGCTACCCGCCGGCGCCACAGCCTGAGGAGCCGCAGCCAGTCGCACTCGCCAGCTGGCTGGTCGTCGCTGCCGTCGCCCTGCGTACGTCGCTGCGGGCGTTGTGCCGCACCGCGATCCGTCGGCGGGTGGTCCGCAACCCCGGCCGCTGCGCCCGGCACACGCCGGGCTGGTCCTGAGGAGCCGCGGTCAGCCGCGGCTGCGCCCGGCCAGCTCGTCGGCGCGCTGCGGCAGGAAGACGTAGCCGTGACCGGGGGCGGACCGGTCCGGCTCGACCGAGCCGCCTGCCGGGTCGAGGGCACCGTCGAGGACGGCGCCCTCGATGCGCGCGTGGTCGTGGAACCACTCCAGGTGGCGGGCGTTGGTCGTGGCACCGACGACGGGCGCGTGGAGGTTGGGGGCGCAGTGCGCCGACACCTGCAGGCCGTATGCCGCGGCGACGGCTGCCGCGCGCAGCCAGCCGGTGTAGCCGCCGCACCGGGTGGCGTCCACCTGCAGGCAGTCGACGGCGCCCGACTCGCACAGCCGCCTCGTGGCGAAGAGGTCGCCGGAGTACTCGCCCGCCGCCACCTCCGGTGCCACCAGGCCACGCAGGAGGGCGAGGTCGTGGAGGTGGTCGGAGCTCACCGGCTCCTCGAACCACCGCAGGTCGTGCTCCACCGAGCGCCGGGCCACGCGCAGGGCCTGCTTGAGCGTGTAGGCGCCGTTGGCGTCGACGAACAGCTCGACGCCGGGCCCGACTGCCTGGCGGGCCTCGGCGATGCGCTGCAGGTCGCGGTCCTCCGCGCGGCCCCAGCTCTCGCCGATCTTGATCTTGACCATGGTCATGCCCTGCCCCTCGGTCCAGCCCTTGAGCTGGGCGACGAGCTGCTCGTGGTCGTAGGTCGTGAAGCCTCCGCTGCCGTAGACCGGAACCCGGTCGCGGACCAGGCCGAACAGGTCGGCGAGGGACAGGCCGAGCAGGCGCGCCTTGAGGTCCCACAGCGCCACGTCGACCGCGGAGACCGCGTACCCGGCGACACCGGTCCTGGTGTCGTTGCGAACCGCTGCCACCATCGCACCGAACGCCCTCGTCGGGTCCATGGCGTCCAGGCCGGCGACCACTGCCCCGAGCTGGTCGTTCACGAGCTGGGCACAGGCGGCCGGGCCGTAGGTCCAGCCGGTGCCGACCACGTCGGCGCAGCGTGCCGTCACCACGCACATCGTGGTGGCGTCCCAGGCGGTGGTGCCGTCCGCCTCCGGGGCGTCGGTCGGGATCGTCCAGGCGCGCGCGACGACCTCCTCGACGGGGGTCTCGGGGCGGACCGCGGTGCTCACGCCCGTGCACCTTCGCGGTGCGAGCGCCGCTGGGCCTGGGCGAGCACCTCGGCGAGGTGGTGGCTGCGCCGGCCGCCGGCGAGCTCGTGGATCTGGGTGCGGCAGCTGAACCCGTCGGCGAGCACGAGCGCGTCGCGGGGCAGCTCGCGCAGCGCCGGCAGCAGCGCGTTCTCGGCCACCGTCCGGCTCACCTCGAGGTGTCCGGGCTCGAATCCGAAGTTGCCGGCGAGTCCGCAGCAACCGGACTCCAGCGCGGGCACGTCCAGCCCCATCGCCTCCAGCACTCGGGCGTCGGACTCCCAGCCGAGCACCGCGTGCTGGTGGCAGTGCATCTGCGCCACCCCGTCGGGCCCTTCGTCGACGCGGTCCGCGAGCCGCGGCGCCTGCCAGCCGGGGGTGTGCCGGTCGAGCAGCTCGGCGAGGGTCACTGTGGCGTCCTTGAGGCGTGCGACCTCCTTGTTGTCGGGCATCAGCTCGGTCCCGTCGCCACGGAACACGGCCGTGCAGCTCGGCTCCAGGCCGACCACGAGGGCCCCGTCGCGGATGTGTGGCCACAGGGCAGATGCGGTGCGCGCCAACGCTTTTCGTGCCGTGCCGAGCTGACCGGTGGAGATCCAGGTCAGTCCGCAGCACAACGGTTCGGTCGGGACGTGCACCTCCCAGCCCGCTCCTTCGAGCACCTCGACCGCCGCGCGGGCGATGTGCGGGTGGAAGTGGTTGGTGAACGTGTCGGGCCACAGCACCGCCCGTCCGTGTCGCCCCGCAGGAGGGGCGGTATGCCGGTCGGCCCAGTCCTGCTGGAACGTGCGGCGCGCGAAGCGCGGCACCTCGCGCTGCTCCACGCCGGCGAGGCGTTCCAGCACGGGCGCCAGGCGGGAGGCGCCCACGGCGTTCGCGGCACCGGCGAGACCGAGGCCGTGCACGGCATACGCCATCGCCGGGAGCCAGCCCAGGGAGTAGTGGGCGCGCGGACGCAGCCGGTGCCGGTAGTGGTGCGACAGGAACTCGGCCTTGTAGGTGGCCATGTCGACGTTGGCCGGGCAGTCGGTCTTGCATCCCTTGCAGGACAGGCAGAGGTCGAGCGCGTCCCGCACCGCCGTGGAGCGCCAACCGTCGCTGACCGGGCTGTCGCGGTGGCCGTCGAGCATCTCGAACAGCAGCCGCGCGCGCCCGCGGGTGGAGTGCTCCTCCTCGCCCGTCGCCTGGTAGGACGGGCACATCACGGCACCCGCCTGGTGGGTGGTCTCGCGGCACCGGCCCACGCCGACGCACCGGTTGGCCGCCTCGACGAACGAGCCACCGTCCAATGGGTAGGCGAACTCGGACCGGCCGAGCGGCTTGGGCACCCAGTGGGCGCCGAGCCGCAGGTGCTCGTCGAGCCGGGCCGGCCGCACCACCTTCCCTGGGTTCATCCTGTTGGCCGGGTCGAAGATGTCCTTGAGCTGCTCGAAGACCCGCACGACCTCCTCGCCGAACATCGTGGCGAGAAGCTCGCCACGGCTCTGGCCGTCCCCGTGCTCGCCGGACAGCGAGCCGCCGTAGTCGCTGACCAGCTGCGCGGCGCGTTCCATGAACCGGCGGTAGGTCGCCACGCCGTCCGCGGAGTACAGGCCGAAGGGGATGCGGGTGTGGACGCACCCCTGGCCGAAGTGGCCGTACAGGCTAGGAGCGGTGTCCCCGGCGTAGCCGAACTCCTCGAAGAGCGCCCGCAGGTCGCGCAGGTAGTCGCCGAGCCGCTCGGGTGGCACTGCCGAGTCCTCCCAGCCCTCGAAGGTGTCCCGGTGGTGGGGAACGTGCGCGGTCGCCGCCAGTCCCGACTCCCGCACGAGCCACAGCTGGTGCTCGGCCTCGGGGTCGTCGAGGAACTTCACGTCCGGGTCGTGGTCGGTGTGCTGCAACGCCTTGAGCATCACGGTGGCACGCTGGTCCGCCTCCTCGATGGTCTCGCCGCCGAACTGGACCATGAGGTAGCCGGTGCCCTCGGGCAGCTCACGGATCGCGTCCGCGTTGAGGTGCTTGAGCTCGTTGTCCAGGACCAGCTTGTGGTCCAGCCCCTCCAGTGCGATCGGCTCGTGCTCGACGATGGCAGGCACGGCGTCTGCCGCCCTGGCGATGTCGGGGTAGCCGAGCACGACGAGGGTGCGGTGCTCGACGACCGGCACGAGCTGGAGCTCGGCACGGAGCACCGTCACGAGCGTCGACTCGCTGCCCACCAGGGCGCGGGCCACGTCGAAGTGGTGCTCGGGCAGGAGGCTGTCGAGGTTGTATCCCGACACTCGCCGGGGGATCCGGGGGAAGCGCTCACGGACCAGGTCGGCGTTGGCGTCGATGAGGCCGCGCATCCGCCGGTAGATGCTCGCCCGCAGGTCGCCGTGCCGCTCGACCTCGGCGTAGTCCTCGTCGCTGGTCGGCCCGCACCAGAACCGGGTGCCGTCGTAGAGCAGCACCTCCAGGCGGGCGATGTTCTCCGACACCTTGCCGGTGCGCTGGGCGGTGGCACCACAGGAGTTGTTGCCGATCATGCCGCCGAGGGTGCAGTTCATGTGGGTGGCCGGCTCGGGGCCGAAGCGCAGGCCGTGCCGGCGCAGGGCGTCGTTGAGGTGGTCCAGCACGATGCCGGGCTCGACGACACAGGTCCGCGCCTGCGGGTCGACGGAGAGGATGTGGTTGCAGTACTTGGACCAGTCGATGACGACGGCGGCGTTGGTGCACTGCCCGGCAAGGCTGGTCCCGCCACCCCGTGACACCAGGGGGACGTCGTGACGACGGCACACGGCCACCGCTGCCGCCCCCGCCTCCACCGAGCGGGGGACGACCACCCCGATCGGCACCTGCCGGAAGTTCGAGGCGTCGGTCGAGTACGTCGCGCGGCTGCCGGCGTCGAACCGCACCTCCCCGTCGACCTCGGCGTGCAGGTCCTGCTCGAGGACGGCTGTGGGCATCCGACGACTCCTTCGCTCCGGGGTGCGTGGCTCCTACCCCGGGTCGGTGCTGCCGACACGGCGCAGCCCGCGGCCCCCGTTCGCGTCCCACGGGATGGGGGGTTTGACCGCTCACCGGTCGGGGCAACCACTGCGCATGGCGAACATCAAGCGACTGCCTCCGGCCCTGCTGGACGTGTACGAATGGCAGGACCAAGGCTTGTGCCGCAAGGGACGCCGCGACCTGTTCTTCGAGGAGGACAGGGAACGGGGCGCCAGGCGCAGCCGGCGCGAGGCCGGCGCGAAGCGCGTCTGTGCCGTGTGCCCGGTCAAGGCTGCCTGCCTCCAGCACGCCCTCCAGGCGGGCGAGGCCTACGGCATCTGGGGCGGCCTGACCGCCGCGGAGCGTGAAGTCATCAATGCAGGAGTCGGCCGGCAGGTGCTGGCCCGAGGAAGGACAGTCGCATGATCATTCTCGGAATCATCCTCATCATCATCGGTGTGGTGGCAGGCATCGGGATCCTGACGACGATCGGCGTGATCCTCGCCGTCATCGGCGTCATCCTGTGGATCCTCGGGGCCGCGGGTCGCGGTGTCGGAGGACGCGCGCACTACTGGTGACAGGCGTGGCGGCTCCGGCGGGGCCGGAGCCGCCTCACACCGAGCGGTCGACGGCTGAGGGGTGGAGGCGATGGGGCGAGGCCCTGACGGCATCCTGTTCGACCTCGACGGGACCTTGGTCGACACCACCTACCTGCACGCTGTCGCGTGGACGCGT
>DASUKI010000056.1:0-10487 GCA_036278855.1 Pedococcus sp. | reverse complement strand
CCTCATCGCGGGGGCAGGCGTGGCCCTGGAGGTCTGCCCGCTCAGCAACGTCGCGCTCGGCGTCTACGGCAGCCCCGAGGAGGTGCCGCTGCGCGCGGTGGTGAGCCGCGGCATACCGGTGGCGTTGGGCGCGGACGACCCACTGCTGTTCGGTTCGCGGCTGGACGCGCAGTACGCCGCGGTCAGGGACACGCTGGGGTTCACCGACGCCGAGCTGGCGGACCTCGCCCGCAGCTCACTGCGCGCGTCCCGGGCGCCCGCCGAGGTGCTCAAGCCGGCACTGGCCGACATCGACGCCTGGCTGGGCGTACCGGCCACCTGAGCACGGTGCTGCGGCGCCGGGTCCACTCCCGTCGCGCCGGCTCGTATGCCGTGCATCACCTCATGACGCACGGCCCTGCGGCTGGGTTGGAAGTCAACCGCAGGGCGTCCGCGACGGGGACCGGGGGGCATACCGAGACGCTGGCCGGGGCCGCCGGCCACGTATGCCGTGCATCACCTCATGACGCACGGCACAGCTGCCGCGGTGGAACCCACCAGGAGGACCGGTCGCGAGGGTAGCCGAGGGCCTGCCGCGACGGGCCGGCCGGAGGCGCTGCCACCCGTGGTCGCCCCGTTGGCGCGCAGCGGCGGGGGCGCCTCGCCCACAGCCACGGGTGCGGCGGAACGGCATCCACCGCCCGGGAGGCCCGGACGCCTCGCGTCTTCTGTGGCCGGGATGCTTCGGCAATGACGCAACGGCAGTGGCCCACGTTGGCCGAGGAGATTATCCGGGCTCGACAGGAGCTCACGCTGGCCCAGTCCATTGCCATGGCACTGCGCAGCCATCGGGGGACACTCGGGGAGGGCCAGCGCGACTACGCCGAGCGGCGTGGCTGGAGCGCGGCGCACCAGGCACGCCTGGAACGGGACCCTGACAACCGCAAGCTCGCGCAGATCATGGAGGCCCTTGACGGAACGGGCTTCCGGCTCGCCCTCCTGCGCGAACACACCGGGGCCGAGTCAGCACCCGAGTCCTGGCCGACGTCGGAGCTGGTGGCCAGGGACGCCGCCGGGCGGCGCCTGCCCGCACACGTCGTCGCCCACCGCCTGTGGAGCGTGCCCAGCTGGTACATCGTCAGGCACGGCTTCTGGGGCCCGTCGCCGGACTGGAGCTGGCACCGGCCGTCGGACTGAGGTCCTGCACCGCAGCCCGGACGGCGGCCAACGGGCCGGAGCAGTGACCCGAACCGCGCGGCGACCCGAACCGCGCGGCGACCCGACCCGTGAAGAGATGCGGGCCCCTAGAGCTCGAGGCCGATCAGGACCGGCTCGTTGACCAGCGTGACCGCGAAGGCATCGCGGACTCCGTCGCGGACCTCCCGGGCGAGCGCCACGACGTCTTCGGCCGTGGCCGCGCCGCGGTTGGTGACGGCGAGGGTGTGCTTGGTCGACAGCGCGGCCGGGCCGGGCATCGCATAGCCCTTGCCGAATCCCGCGTGCTCGATGAGCCAGGCCGCCGAGGTCTTGACGTTGCCGTCGGGGTCCCTGAAGCGGGGCGGCTTCGGCCCGCCTTCGCCCAGCCGCTGGACGGCGCGCGCCTCGAGCCGCTCGAAGGCCGCCGCCGACAGGATGGGGTTGGTGAAGAACGATCCGCACGACCACGTGTCGTGGTCGTCGGGGTCGAGCACCATGCCGCGCCGCGCCCGCTGGGTGAGCACCGCCTCGCGCGCGTCGCCCAACGGGACCCGCTCCCCCGTCTCCACGCCCAGCTGACGGGCCAGGTCGGCATACGAAACGGGTTGGGCCAGGTCGCTGGTGGCGAGCTGGAACAACACGTCCAGCACGACGTAGCGACTCGTGGCCTTGAACAGCGAGTGACGGTAGGTGAAGGCGCAGCCGGCGTTGGCGAAGGTGCGCACCCGCTGCTCGTCGCGGTCGTAGACCCGCACCGAGGCGATGGTCTGGGCCACCTCCTGGCCGTAGGCGCCGACGTTCTGGACGGGCGTGGCGCCGGCGCAGCCCGGTATGCCGGACAGCGCCTCTACGCCCGACCACCCCTCTGCGACGGCCTGGGTCACGAACGCGTCCCAGTCCACGCCGGCCGCGACGCGCACCATGGCGCCGCCGCACAGGTCGGCGGACTCGACGCTCACGCCCGACGTCGCGACGCGCACCACCGTGCCGGGGAAGCCGTCATCGGCGATGACCAGGTTGGAGCCGCCCGACACCACGAGCAGGGGCTCGTCAGCGTCGTCGACCTCACGGACCGCGTCGACCAGCTCATCGGTCGTCTCGGCGGTGACCAGCCGGGCCGCCGGACCGCCCACCCGCATCGTGGTCAGCCCCGCGAGCGGGACGTCGTGCTCCTCACGCATCCGAGTGGGCCGGGCCGTCAGTCGAGTTGGACGACGGCGAGGCAGCGACCGAGCACCTTCTCGCCGCCGCTGGTGGCGGTGAGCTCGACCGTGGCACGACGGGCGGTCTCGTCGAGCGCCTTGACGACGCCAGCCACCTCGACCTCACCACCGGACGCCGGCACGACGACCGGCCTGGTGAACCGGGTGCCGAACTCGACGACCCGTCCTCCGTCGCCGGCCCACTCCTCGACGACCGAGCCCGCGGCGCCCATCGTCCACATGCCGTGGGCGATCACGTCGGGGAGGCCGACGGACCGGGCGAACGCCTCGTCCTGGTGGATGGGGTTCTGGTCGCCGGAGGCGGCGGCGTAGGCGACGAGCGTCTCGCGGCCGACCGGGATGGTGACCGGCCCGATGGTGTCGCCGACGGAGGTGCCGGCCACGGTGCGCACAGCCATGCTCACTCCCCTCCCCGGATGACGATGGTCGAGGTCGAGGTGCACAGCGCCTCGCCCTCGGCCGTGGTGAGCTCGGTGCGGGTGGTGACCATGGCGTGACCGCCTGCCTGGCGCACGGAGTCGACCGTGAGCGCACCCATGACCTGGTCGCCGGCGGTGATCGGCCGGTGGTGGACGAACTTCTGCTCGCCGTGGACCACCCGCGAGTAGTCGATGCCGGCCGCGGGGTCCTCGATGAGCTGTGAGTCGCACCGCTGCGCCAACGTCACCGCGAACGTCGGGGGCGCGACCACGTCTCGGTAGCCGGCGGCGCGGGCCGCGTCCGCGGAGGTGTGCACGGGGTCGCCCGAGCCGACCGCGGAGGCGAACGCCGCCAGCGCCGGTGCGTCCACGGCATACGGGCCCTGTGGTGGGTAGGTGCGCCCCACGAAGTCTTCGTTCACGGCCATGGCGACCACTCTATGGGTGGGCGCTGCGGCGGACTGGGACAGGCACGACAAAGCCGCCCGGCGGACACGCGGTCCGGGGCGGCTGTCGAGGTGCGGTGCGGGCGAGCCGCCTCAGCGGGTCTCGCGGTGCAGCGTGTGGCGGCCGTCGCGCGGGCAGTACTTCTTCATCTCCAGGCGGTCGGGGTTGTTCCGACGGTTCTTCTTGGTGATGTAGTTGCGCTCCTTGCACTCCACGCACGCCAAGGTGATCTTCGGGCGGACGTCTGCGCTCTTGCTGGCCACGGGGCAACCTTTTCTCGGGACTAACGGGTGGTCTGCGGTGCGGCCCGCGGGTGCAGGCGGCGACACGACAGGATACGCGACCCCGGGGCTTTTGCTGAAATCGGCGGCCCTGGCATCACGGCGGTAGCGGGGGCGGGCATCGATCCCGCGACCTCACGATTATGAGTCGTGCGCTCTAACCATCTGAGCTACCCCGCCTCGGGGCTCGGGCGCCTTGCGGCGCCGGTCCCAGAGCCCCCTGTCGGAATCGAACCGACGACCTTTTCCTTACCATGGAAACGCTCTGCCGACTGAGCTAAGGGGGCGGGTCACCGTCCGCTCGGCGGGGCCGCGCGGATGTGCGACGGTGAGACTACAGGGTGCCCGGCCGGTCCGTGAAATCAGCTGTATGCCGCGTTGCCGGCGTCCGTCCCTGGCTCACCGGAAGGCCTGCTCGCCGGTGAGTGCCTGGCCCACGACGAGGGTGTGCATCTCCACGGTGCCCTCGTAGGTGAGTACCGACTCGAGGTTGTTCATGTGCCGGATCACGGGGTACTCCAGGCTGATCCCGTTGGCGCCGAGGATGGTCCGCGCGGTGCGGCAGATGTCGAGGGCCTCGCGCACGTTGTTGAGCTTGCCCAGGCTGACCTGCTCCGGGGTGATCGTGCCCGCGTCCTTGCGGCGGCCCAGGTGCAGCGCGAGCAGTTGCCCCTTGACCAGCTCGAGCGCCATGTCGGCGAGCTTGGCCTGGGTGAGCTGGAAGCCCGCGATGGGGCGGCCGAACTGGGTGCGCTCCATGGCGTAGCGGCGTGCGGTGTCGAGGGACGAGCGCGCGGCGCCGAGCGCGCCCCAGACGATGCCGTAACGGGCCTCGCTCAGGCAGGAGAGCGGGCCCTTGAGGCCGCGCACGTCCGGGAGCACCGCGTCGGCGGGCAGCCGGACGCCGTCGAGGACGAGCTCACCCGTGACCGAGGCGCGCAGCGACAGCTTGTGCCTGATCTCGGGGGCGGAGAACCCCTCGGCGTCGGTGGGGACCACGAAGCCGCGGACCTCATCCCTCTCGTTGCCCTCGACCTGCGCCCAGACCACCGCCACGTCGGCGATGGGGGCGTTGGTGATCCACATCTTGCGGCCGTCGAGCACCCAGTCGTCGCCGTCGCGCTTGGCGCGGGTACGCATCGACCCGGGGTCGGAGCCGTGGTCCGGCTCGGTGAGGCCGAAGCAGCCGATCGCCTCCCCGGTTGCCATCCGCGGGAGCCACTGCTGCTTCTGGTCCTCGCTGCCGAAGCGCCAGATCGCGAACATGGCCAGGCTCCCCTGGACGGACACCATGGACCGGATGCCGGAGTCGGTGGCCTCGAGCTCGAGGCAGGCCAGGCCGTAGTCGACGGCCGACATGCCGGCACAGCCATAGCCCTCGAGGTGCATGCCGAGCAGGCCGAGGCCGCCGAGCTCCCTGGCCAGGCCACGCGGGTCGTCGACCTCGCCCCGCTCGAACCAGTCGGCGACGTGCGGCTCGACCCGCTTGTCGAGGAAGGTGCGGACGGTGGCGCGGACCGCCTTCTCCTCGTCCGAGAGCAGGTCGTCGATGCCGGCGAGGTCCATGGGGTCCATGGGCACAGTCTGCCCCGCTGCCGGGCGCGGTGGCAGCGGGGTTCCAGGCGGGAGTCAGCGGGGTGTCGGCCGGGGCGTCACGGCTTGGGGTGGACCAGCTCCGAGATGCGCGCGATGGCGTAGGCGTAGCCGCTGGGGCCGCATCCCATGATGACGCCGTCGGAGACCGCGGAGAGGTAGGAGTGGTGCCTGAACTGCTCGCGGGCGTGGACGTTGCTCAGGTGCACCTCGAAGACCGGGACGCTCACGGCGGCGAGTGCGTCACGGATCGCGATGGAGGTGTGGGTGTATGCACCCGCGTTGATGACGATGCCGGCCGCGGTCGAGCGGACCTCCTGGATCGCGTCGACCAGCGCCCCCTCGTGGTTGGACTGGCGGAAGTCGATGTCCAGGCCGGCCAGCGAGGCAGCCTTGCGGCACAGCGCCTCCACGTCGGCGAGGGTGTCCCGACCGTAGACCTCCGGTTCCCGCTCACCGAGCAGGTTGAGGTTGGGACCGTTGAGGACGACGACGGTTGGCTGGGTCATCGGGGCGTGCTCCTTACGGATGCGTGTGCCGCGCGGTCACGGCCAAGGGGACGCGCACCACGGTGCCACGCGACCCACCCCCTCAGGGTAGGACAGCCAACGTGCGGAATGTCCGGACGACCCGCCCGTCCCCCGTTCGGGCCGGGTCGCCGGGAAGAGGTTCCCACGCTCGTCGGGCAGCGGCACAGTGGTCGGGTAGCAAGACCGGGAGGCAGCCATGGCAGCGTCGAGCAGCACGAAGTCGGTTCGCAGCGTCGTCGAGTCCACCGCCGGGGCGTTCGGGCTCGACAGGCGCCGAGTGCCGGGGCGTCGTGGACTGCTCGACTGGCTCGTCGTCGCGCCCGGCGGAGTCTTCGTCGTCGACGAGCACGCGCCGCAGGAGGAGCGTTCGGTCGCGATCCGCACCCGTCAGGACCGGGACGTCGCGGACAACGAGGGCTGGCACCTGCTCGTGGACGGCACGGACCACCCGCACCTGCTCTTGGGCGTCCAGACCCGCGCCGCGGCGGTCCGTGAGGCGCTCGAGGCGGCCGGCATCGCGAGCTGGGGAGTGGTGGTCCCGGTGGTCTGCTTCCAGGGCGCGACGCTGCCGCGCCTGCGTCGCTGCCTGACGGCCGGCCGCACCTTCGTGGTCGGCCCACGGGGGCTGGCCGAGCTGCTCCGCCGGTCCGGCACCCTGGACGAGCGGGAACGCACGAGGATCCGCGACCTGTTCGACGACGCGTTTCCCACGGGGTTGGCCGTCGCCTAGCCCGCCCAGCCCCACACCGGCGAGGTGCACGGTCAGGAGTGGCTTGCCCTTCGGCGCCGCCGCCTCGCCAGCCCGAGGACCGCGAGCAGGGCGAGTGCTGCCCCGACGACCTGCTTGCCGTAGGACCTCAGCACCACGGGCAGCACCGTCGACCCGAGGTCGATCACGTCGTCCGGCCGACCCGCACCCGGCGCAGGTTTCAGTCCATTTGGGTGGATTACTGACGCCGCGGGGGTCTCGGAGGGTGCTTCCGGTGCAGGTTTCAGTCCATTTGGGTGGATTACTGGCGGTGCGTCGGGGGGCGGCGGGCCGGGGTCGGCGAACCGGGCCTCGATACAGTCCACGAACTGCTGGAGCAGCTTGTCGGAGACGTCCTGCATCACCCCACGCCCGAACTGCGCCGGCTTGCCCGTCACGGCCAGGTCGGTGTGGACCTCGGCCCGGGTGGAGCCGTCGCCGGTGTCGGACAGCTGGATCCTCACCGTGGCGCCCGCGGTGCCGTTGCCCCGCTTGTCCTTGCCCTTGGCCTCGATCACCGCGCGGTGCGCGGTGTCGTCGCGCTCGCTGAAGGTGCCGGACCCGGCATACACCAGGGCGATCGGGCCGAGCTTGACCTTGACGGTCCCCTCGAAGCCGTCCTCGGTCGCAGAGGTGACCGTCGCACCCGGGAAGCAGGCACCGACCTGCTCGAGGTCCATGAAGGTCGCCCAGGCGTCCTCGACCGAGGCCGGGACGGTGAAGCTGTGGGTCAGGTCCACGGGCTCACGTCCCGGCCGCGGCGAGCACGGCGCGACGCGTCAGCACGGTGGCGAGGTGCCTGCGGTAGTCGGCGTCGCCGTTGAGGTCCGAGGGTGGGTCGGTCCCCTCCGCCGCCGCGGCACAGGCTTCGCGGACCGCCTCGTCGGTGGCCGGCCTGCCGACCAGGGCCTGCTCCACGGCGGTGGCGCGCAACGGGGTGGAGCCCATGTTGGTGAGCCCGATCTTCGCCTCGGCGATGGATCCCGCGTCGACCCGGACCGTGGCACCGACCGCCACGATCGACCACTGGTGCGCCACCCTGACGAACTTCTCGTAGTGCGCGCCCCAGCCGGTGTGCTTCGGGACGCGGATCGCCTTGAGCAGCTCGCCTTCCCCGACCGCGGTCTCGAAGAGGTCCGTGAAGAAGTCCTGTGCGGCGACGGTGCGCTCCCCACCGCTGCCGACGATGACGAGCTCGCAGTCGAGGGCGAGCGCGGGCGCCCCCACGTCACCGGCGGGGTCGGCGTGCACCAGGGCGCCGCCCACGGTCCCCCGGTGCCGGATCTGCGGGTCGGCCACCTCCGCCACCGCGGCGGCGAGCAGCGATGCGTGCTGGCGCACGGCGTCGCTGGCCAGCACGTCGGTGTAGGTCGTCATCGCGCCGATGACGAGGTGGTCCCCATCCTCGGAGATGCCCTTGAGCTCCTCGACCTTGCCGAGGTCGATGAGCTTGTCGGGTGCGTTGAGGCGCATTCGAAGGATCGGCAGCAGGCTCTGCCCGCCCGCGATCACCTTGCCGTCGTCACCGGCCTCGGCCAGCGCCGCGAGGGCGTCGGCCACCGAGGTGGGCGCCACGTAGTCGAACGGTGCCGGGATCACTGGTCCGCCCCCTTCTGCGTGGAACCGGTATCGGGGGCGCCGCCCGCCGATGCGTCCTGGTTCGCTGCGGACTCCTCGAAGTGCGGCTGCGCCGCCCCCGTCGTCGCGTCGGCCTGGTCCTGCCCTGCCGACTGGATGGCCTTCCAGACCCGCTCGGGCGTGCACGGCATCTGGATGTCGTTGATGCCCAGGGGCCGCAGCGCGTCGACGACCGCGTTGACCACCGCGGGCGTGGACGCGATCGTGCCAGCCTCGCCAACCCCCTTGGTGCCCAACGTGTTCGTCGTCGACAGCGACGTGGTGTTCTCCGTGACGAAGCTGATCGTGTCGGCCGCGGTCGGCAGGGTGTAGTCGACGAACGAGCCGGTGACGAGCGTGCCGTTCTCGTCGAAGACGGCCTCCTCCCACAGTGCCTGGGCGATGCCCTGCACCAGGCCGCCGTGCACCTGTCCCTCCACGATCAGCGGGTTGATGATCTGCCCCACGTCGTCGACGCAGGCGTACTTGCGCATCCGCGTGGCCCCAGTCTCGGTGTCCACCTCCATGGCGCACAGGTGCGTGCCGTGCGGGAAGGAGAACGTCTCCGGGTCGAAGGTCGCATCCGCATCGATGCCCGACTCGAACCCATCGGGCAGGTTGTGCGAGGTGAACTGTGCCGTGGCTATCTCCGTGATGCCGATGCCCTTGTCCGTGCCCTTCACGGTGAACCGGCCGCCGGAGAACTCCAGGTCGTCGGCGCTGGCCTCGAGCAGGTGGGCCGCGACCACCTTGGCCTTCTCCACGACCTTGTCCGCGGCCCGGACGACTGCCTCGCCGCCCACGACGAGCGAGCGTGACCCGTAGGTGTCGAGTCCGCGCGGCGCGATCTGCGTGTCGCCGTGGAGCACCTCGATGTCCTCGAACGGCACGCCGAGCCGGTCGGCCGCGATCTGGCTCCACGCCGTCTCGTGGCCCTGGCCGTGCGGCGAGGTACCGGTGATGACCTCGACCTTGCCGGTGGCCAGCATCCGGATCGAGGCGTGCTCCCAGCCGCCCGCGCCGTAGTTGAGCGCGCCGAGCACGCGTGAGGGCGCCAGCCCGCACATCTCGGTGAACGTCGAGACACCGATGCCCAGCTGCACGGGGTCCTTGCGGTCCCGGCGTTCCTGCTGCTCACGCCGCAGCCCGTCGTAGTCGAACAGCTCCTTCGCCCGTGCCGTCGCGGCTTCGTAGTTGCCCGAGTCGTACGTCATCCCCGCGACCGAGGCGAACGGGAACTCCTCGTGCTTGATCCAGTTCTTCTCGCGGATCTCCAGCGGGTCGACGCCGACCTCGGCTGCCAGCTCGTCCATCAGCCGTTCGATGGCGTAGGTCGCCTCCGGCCGTCCGGCGCCGCGGTAGGCGTCGACCCACGTGGTGTTGGTGAGCACCGTCTGCACGGTGAACCGGTACGCCTTGAACTTGTAGATGGCGTTGTACATCCAGGCGCCGAGCACCGGCACGCCGCCGCCGACGATGCCCACGTAGGCGCCGAGGTTGGCGATGAGGTCAACCTTGAGCGCGGTGACCGTGCCGTCCTTGGTCGCCGCGAGGGTCAGCGTCTGGTACTGGTCGCGGCCGTGGTGCCCGGAGACCAGCGACTCCGAGCGCGTCTCGGTGTACTTCACCGGCTTGCCGACGTGTCGGGCGGCGGCCAGGGTGGCGAACTCCTCCGCGGTCGTCTGCAGCTTGCCCCCGAACCCGCCACCCACGTCCGGCGCGATCACGCGGACCTTCGACTCGGGCATCCCCGTGGTCGCGGCGACGAGGAACCGCAGGAGGTGTGGCACCTGCGTCGAGGTCCAGATGGTCACCTGCTCGCCGGTGGGGTCGACGACGGTGGAGCGCGGCTCCATGAAGGACGGGATGAGCCGCTGCTGGCGGTACTCGCGCTCGATGACGATGCCGTCGGCCCGGGCCTTGTCGATCTCCTCGTCGACGTTGCCACCCGTGCCGCCCTCGGCGGAGTCGAGCCGCCACAGGGCCGACTTGTTGGTCCCGAGGTCGGGGTGGGCCAGGACTGTGTCCTCGACCGCCTGCTTGCCGTCGAGCACTGCCGGCAGCTCGTCGTAGTCGACGTCCACGAGCTCTGCCGCGTCGCGGGCCGCTGCCGCACTGCGCGCCACGACCACGGCGACGATGTCACCGGCGCAGGCGACGTGGTCGATCACGATCGGCAGGTGGTCGGGCGTCTTCTGGTCGGTGGTGATCGGCCAGGCGTTCGCGACCGCTCCCTGGCTGTCCTTGACGTCGGCGCCGGTGACGACCGCGATGACGCCGGGCGCCTGCTTCGCAGCCTCGGTGTCGATGCCGGTGATGTTCGCGTGCGCGAACGGGCTGCGCACCATGGCCGCGTGCAGCATGCCGGGCAGCACGATGTTGTCGGTCCACCGGGTCCGCCCCGTGATCAGCCGCTGGTCCTCCTTGCGCCGCCGCGCCTTGCCGACCTCGGC
>DASUKI010000055.1:0-23411 GCA_036278855.1 Pedococcus sp. | reverse complement strand
GCTGCTCGACTTCGCCGCCCAGCACCAGGTCAAGTCCGGCATCCACGGCCCGACCGACATCTCACCGGTGGGCATGGCCGCCGCCCTGCACCTCGACCTGGCGGTGCACAACTTCGGGATCCAGGAGTACATGCCGCACGGCCCGCTGACCGGCGAGGTGTTCCACACCTCCTACCGGTTCGACGACGGCTACCTGCACCCCGGCGAGGACCCCGGGTTGGGCGTGGTGCTCGACGAGGTGGCCGCCGCCCGCTTCCCCTACCAGGCGGCATACCTGCCGTTCAACCGGCTCAAGGACGGGACCGTCCATGACTGGTGAGCCGCACCCCTTCACCGCCGTTGGACCGGTGGTGCCGGTCGTCGTCCTCGACGACGCCGCCCAGGCGGTGCCGCTCGCGCGGGCGCTGGCCGCCGGCGGGGTGCGGGTCATGGAGGTGACGCTGCGCACCCCCGCCGGGATCGCAGCCATCGAACGGGTCGCCGCCGAGGTCCCCGAGGTGCTCGTCGGTGCCGGGAGCGTGCGCACCCCTCAGGAGCTGGATGCCGTATGCGCCGTGGGCGCCTCGTTCGTCGTCCTCCCCGGGGCGCCACCCCGGCTGCTCGACGCCGCCCTCGACACCGGGGTGCCCGTGGTCCCCGGCGCGAGCACGGTGACCGAGATGATGACCCTGGCCGAGCGCGGGATCGCGCTGATGAAGTTCTTCCCCGCCGAGGCATGCGGGGGAGCGCGGTTCCTGTCCGCGGTGGCGGGGCCGCTGCCCGGCCTGCGGTTCTGCCCGACCGGGGGCGTCACCGCCGCCAGCGCCCCCAGCTACCTCTCCCTGCCCAACGTGGCCTGCGTCGGCGGCTCCTGGCTCACCGCACCACACCTGCTCGCCACCGGTGACTGGGCCAAGGTCACCGACCTCGCGACAGCCGCAGCCGCACTGGCGCCGACCGCGACGTGACGACGGGACGACGGTGCGGCCGCGCGATGGGGAGGTTGCCGGACCGCCGCTCCGGGTAGATCCCTGCTGGTACCGACGCCGAAGGGATGAGGTCATGACGCACACCGAGCGCACGCTCAGGCAGACCCTCGAGGAGCAGCACCACCGGATCAAGGCCCAGCTGCAGCTCGTGCGGGACAACCGGGGCGACGAGCGGGCAGCGGCGTTCTTGGAGCTGCGCCGCTACCTGGCCGCCCACGAGACGGTCGAGCAGGAGGTCATGCACCCGACGGCCCGCGAGGGCCACAACACCGCGGGCGTGGTGCACCAGCGCGTGGCCGAGGAGGGCAAGGCGACCTCCGCGATCGAGGCGTTGGAGCAGTTCGACGTGGACAGCGCGGAGTTCTCCCAGCAGTTTGCCGCCCTGGCCAAGGACGTGGTGGCACACGCCGAGGCGGAGGAGCACGTGGAGCTTCCGGCCTACCTCGCGGACGCCAGCGACGACGACGTGGCCGAGGTCGTGGCGGCCCTTGGTCAGGTCGAGGCAGTGGCGGCCAGGGTGGCCACTGGTGGCGTCGCTGGCCACCCCGGCTTCGCCGGCATGCTCGAGCAGGCCAAGAGCGAGCTCGCGAGCCTTTCGCGCTGAGTGTCTCCGATCGTGCCGGTCCGTCCCTGCTCGGCCCGGAGAAGACCGGCACCGGTGGCATGGCTGGACGGCGCCTGGGCGCCAGCCGTCCTGGCTTCTCAGCGGCTGCCCTCCACGTTGAGCTCTGCCATCGTGGCCCACGGCTGGCCGCTGAGCTGGGACAGCGCGACCACCCTGACGAAGTGGGCCGACCGCGGTGCGAACGTGGCACGCTGCGCCGTCAGGGTGGAGGTGAACCGCCCAGTCGCGGCCGCGGTGCCCCACGTCACGCCGTCCTCGCTCGTGTAGACCTCGTAGCCGTCGATGGCACCGTTGGCGCTGTTCTGGCGTCGGGTGTACTGGATGCCGGACACCACGTGGGCGCCGCCGAGGTCCACGGTGACGTGGTGCGGGTAGCCCGGCGTCACGGGAGCTGACCACTGGGTGTGCCAGAACGTCGACAGCTTGCCGTCGAGGATGTTGGCGGCGCGGCCGTCCTCGCCGGAGGTCTCCTCGCTGTCGACATCCACGACCTTCATGGCGCTCTGGTCGAGCAGGCCCACCGTCACGCTGATGGTCGTCGACGAACGTCCCGACGTGCTCCCCAGCACGACCGGCACCTGGTAGCGGCCTGGCGTCGTGTCGGCCGGCACCTCGATCCGGACCGATCCGGTGGCGGTCTCGTCAGGCATCAGCGCGCCGATGGATCCCTGCTGGGACCACCCGGCTGGGACCTGCGCTGACAGCTCGGGTGACGGCACGGCGTACCCGGTCTGGTTGTCGACCGTCACCGGCACGGTGACCGAACCGCCCGCGTCCACGGCCACGTCGGCCGCCGTGAGCGGCGCGCAGATGCCACCCAGCCAAGCGAGGTTGAAGTTGGCGTAGCGGATGCCGTTGCTGGGCTCGTAGAGCAGGCCATACGTGCCGTCGGGCAGTGCGGTGAGGGTGGAGTAGGACATCGAGCCCGGTTGGAACTCCTTGGCGACCGGCCAGGTCCTGCCGTCGTCGCACGACATCCGGATCGTGCCGTGGCGACGTCCCGACTGGTCGGCTGCGTTGGAGAACAACAGCACCTTGGCCCGTGCCGACCCCTTGGGGGCGTTGGGGAACGCGCGGATGAGCGAGGCGTTGTTGGTCGGGTCGGGCTGGTCGTGCTCGATGGTGACCGGTCCGTAGGTCTCGCCACCGTCGGTGGAGATGGCGACCTTGCGGTAGCCGCTTCGCGCGGAGTCGCGGCTGTTGAGCATGACCCGTCCGTCGGAGAGCTCGACGGTCTTGTTCTCGTCCATCCCGGTGCCCACGGCCTTACCGGCCCGCCAGGTCGCACCGTGGTCGTCGCTGAACACGCTGACCGCCTGGAAGTCGCCCGCGCCGTTGATGATCGTGTACTGCTGGATGAGCCGTCCGGCGTGCGGGCCGTACCGGAGCTGGATGCCCTGACCGGAGGCTGCGAACCTGCTGCGCCAGCCGGGGTCCGGGGTGATGTCGGCGGTGATGGTGCGGTGGGTCCAGCTGTGACCGCCGTCGGTCGAGGTCGAGACGTTGGCGTGCAGGACATTCGGGTCCGCCGGGTCCGTCCCCGGCTGGCTGCCGATGAATCCTTGCTTCTGGGAGTAGACGTGGAAGTTGAAGATGGCGCCGGTTTCCCGGTCCACGACGTAGCTGGGGTCGGAGTAGCCCTTGACGGGGGTCGTGGTCCTTCCGGCCGCCACCACCGTCTGCTCGCCCCAGGTGTGGCCGCCGTCGGTGCTGCGGCGCTGCAGGATCGAGTTGGGTCCGGGCGCGTCGATCCCGGTGGGCCGGCCGTCGTAGGCGGCGAGGACGTCACCGTTCGGGGCCACGGTCAACGCCGGGATCCGGTAGTTGGGGAAGCCGCCCTGGCCGTTGACCGCGAGGTCCTGCTCGACGTAGAGCGGCTCCCCGCCCGGCGGGACCGGGGCGCCACCCGCCGGCGCGCCAGCAGCCGGCGCGACGACTGCGGTGGCAAGGCCCAGGGCCACCCCGGGGGCGAGGACGAGGGCAAGGAGTCGGGCAGGACGGGCGCGGTGCAGCCCGCGGGTGCGGATGCCGGCGGTCATGGGAAGCCTTTCGAGCGGAGACAGTCCCGTGAACGTAAGACATCTGATGTCTGCCGTCCAGAGTCCCACTGATTCCTTGACCAACTCCTGACGTTGGCACGCGTGGTACCGCCGTGTCAGAGGCGGCTGCGCAGCCACGCGATCTGGCGCTCGTCGTGGTGCAGGCCGCCGCCCTCGTGCATGTTGAAGTGGTAAACGGCCAGCTCCTTGGGCCCGGCGTAGTGGTTGTACGCGGCATACACCGTGGAGGGCGGGCAGACGTCGTCCATGAGGGCCACGGAGAACAATGCGGGCGCGCTCGCGTGCGCGGCCATGGTCATCCCGTCGAAGTAGGCCAAGGTGGAGAAGGCCCGGTCCGCCTCCTCGCGATGGGTGCGCACGAAACCGAGCAGCTCGGCATACGGCATGGTGTCGGTGACCTCGAGCGCGCGCCGGAAGTGGCACAGGAACGGCACGTTGACCATCGCGGCGGCCACGCCGTCCGCAAGCGCGGACGCCGCCAGGGCGATGCCCCCGCCTTGGCTGGTCCCCTGCACCGCGACGCGGTCGGGGTCCACGCCGGGCAGCGACCGGGCCGCCTCGACCGCGCGCACGGCGTCGGTGAACACGCGCCGGTAGTAGTAGTCGTCGGGGTCGAGAACTCCCTTGGTGAGGAACCCCTCGACGTGCGCCGAGGCGCTGCCGCCCTCGTCGCCGGTGTGCCCGGCACGGCGCGCACGCGCACCCTGGCCGCGGGTGTCCATCACGATGGTGGCGTAGCCCGCCGCCGGCCACGCCAGCCAGTCCAGCGGGCTGCCGGTCCCGTCGCCATAGCCCAGGTACTGCACGACGGCCGGCAACGGACCGTCGATACCTTTGGGGCGCAACAGGATCGCTCCGATGCGCTGGCCACCGTAGCCGGCGAAGTCCAGCCATTGCGCGTCGACCAGCTCGAGCGCCAACGGGTGCGGGCGACACGTTGCGTCGAGCGCGTGGCGGCGCGTCTCCTCGAGCGTGGCGTCCCAGAACCCGCGGAAGTCCGCCGGCTCGTCGCGCTCCGGCGTGTACCGCTCGAGCTCGTGCTGGGGCAGGTCGAACAGGGGCATCGCGCCTCCCGGGGGTGGTTGGCCTGGCGCCGGCGAGTATGCCGCGTGGTCAGGAGCCGTTCGCGCGCTCGATGCTCGCGCGGATGGGGGAGTAGTGGTCGGCGACGGCGGCGCGCAGGGCCGGCGCGTCTCCGGCGGTGGCAGCGGCGACGATGGCCGTGTGCAGCTGGGCGGTGCGGGTCCGGTCCGGGGGCTCGGTGTTGAGGGTTGGTGCCACGAGCGCCTGGACCTCCCAGAACGCGTCGGTGAGCTGGAGGATGAGGTCGTTGCCGAGGGGCTCCATGAGCTTGAGGTGGAAGGCCCGGTCCACCTCGAGGAACTCCTCGCCCCGGGCTGCCGCGTCCTCCATCTGACGGGCCAGCTCGGCGAGCTCGGCGCGGTGGGTGTCCTCGAGGCCGGAGACGATCTCGGCCGCCAGCCCCTGCTCGATGGTCTGGCGCACGTCGACCACCTGCTGGAGGACCCGGTGGTCGTCCTCGACGCTGAGCAGCCCGCGGAACGCCAGGCTCTCGACCAGGGCGGCCAGGGACATGCGCCCGACGAAGGTGCCGTGGCCGTGCCGGACCTCGACGATGTCCAGGGCGGAGAGGGTCTTGATCGCCTCCCGGACGCTCGAGCGGCTCGCCCCCACCGCCTCGCACAGCTCGCTCTCGGTGGGCAGCAGGTCGCCAGGCTTGAGCTGGTTGCGCAGGATGTACTCCTTGATCCCGGCGACAACCTCCTGCCTACGAGGGGCCGGGCGCGCCGCCCCGCGGAACGGGACCGCATCAATTGTCGACATCCTCTTGCCCTTCGCTCGGCCATCTGTCACCCTCACCATATCGGTAATCAGACATCAGACGTCATAAGTCTGAGAAAACTGATGGCAGCGTCGGCGAAGGAGCCGGCGCACGGACGCCCCTGGAGGCACAGTTTGAGCACCACAGAGAACCCGCGTCCCCGCGGGGCCGCGACCGTCCGGGCCCGGACGGGCATCAAGGTCCTGGCCGCGACGGCCACGCTGGCCCTCGGGCTGACGGCGTGCAGCGGCGGCCCCTCGTCGACCAATGCCGTGGACGGCGCCAACGGCAAGAAGTCGATCGAGGCGACCCTTGCCTTCACCCTGTCCAGCGGGTTCGACCCGGCGAACGCGTCGAGTGCCGTGGCCACGGCGGCCAACTCGCACATCTTCGAGGGCCTCGTCGACCTCGACCCCGCCACCCGTGAGCCCTACCTCGCGCTCGCGAAGTCCGACCCGCAGCCGAGCTCGGACGGGTTGACCTGGACGGTGCAGCTGCGCGACGGGGCGAAGTTCTCCGACGGCAGCGCCGTTACCGCGGACGACGTCGCCTGGTCCTTCGAGCGGATCCTCAAGCCCGAGGACCCCACGGCCCCGCCACTGATGCAGGGCTTCATCCCCTTCATCGACAGTGTCAGCGCCAAGGACGCCAGCACCGTGGAGTTCAAGCTGAAGTACCCGTTCGCACTGTTCAAGGAGCGGATCTCGGTCGTCAAGATCGTGCCCAAGGCCAAGACGGGTGATGCCACGGCCTCCAAGGCGTTCGACACCGCCCCGATCGGCTCGGGGCCCTACAAGCTGGACAGCGCCTCGAAGGAGTCCGGCCTCAAGCTGTCGAAGAACACCAACTACAACGGCCCCAAGCCGGCGACCGTGGACACCATGACGTGGAACACCACCACCGAGGCGTCCGCGCGGGTGGCCGACCTCCAGGGCGGTCGCGTCCAGGCGATCGAGCAGGTCCCCTACCTCAACGTCGACTCGCTCAAGGGCAAGTACGAGGTCGAGGCCAAGCAGGCCTTCAACCAGGTGTTCCTGATGTTCAACGCGTCGGCGAAGCCCTTCAACGACAAGCGGGTCCGCCAGGCGCTCCACTACGCGATCCCCACCGACCAGGTGATCAAGACCGCCCTCAACGGCTACGGCTCGGCCGCGACCTCCTACCTCGACGACGGCAACAAGAACTACCAGAAGGCCGCCACCGTCTACGACTACAACCCGGACAAGGCCAAGGCGCTCCTCAAGGAGGCCGGTGTCACCAACCTGTCGTTCCAGCTCGACACGACTGACAACGCCATCGTGAAGGACGTTGCCCCCCTGATGGTCGAGGCATGGAAGAAGGTCGGCGTCAACGCCACCCTCAACACCCAGCCGTCCTCAGCGATCTACGGCGACGTCGTGCCGAAGGACACCTTCCGGGTCCTGGCGGCATCTGGCGACCCCAGTGTCTACGGCAGCGACCCCGACCTGCTGTTGCGTTGGTTCTACTACGGTGAGACCTGGCCCGTGAAGCGCTACCGCTGGGACGCCGCCGACCGCACCAAGATGAGCGGCCTGCTCGACAAGGCGGCGCAGGCGTCCGACGAAGGGGCCCGCAAGGACCTCTGGAAGCAGGCGATCGACTTCGCGGCGGACGAGGCGGTGCTCTACCCGGTCCTGCACACCAAGGTCGTCACGGCCTGGGACCCGACCAAGCTGGACGGGTTCACCCCAGCCCCCATCACCGGGCTGTACTTCCTCGGGGTCAAGCGCACCGGCTGACCCGCACAAACCCAGCCGCCCTGCCCGGCCCGCAGCCCTCACACCGGACGGGCAGGGCGACTGGACCACCCGGCATACCGGCCCATCCGGGCCCGCCACAGGAGGACACCGCGCATGCTGACCGTCCTGAGCATGATCGCTCGCCGGCTGCTGACCCTGATCCCGCTCGTCCTGGGCATCACCTTGTTCGTCTTCGTCGTGATGCAGTTCTCGCCGATCGACCCGGCGCTGTCCGTGCTCGGCGACCAGGCGAGCGCGGCCCAGGTGGCGGCGTTCAAGGAGGCCAACGGCCTCAACGACCCGCTGCCCGTGCGCTACCTGAGCTTCCTCGTGGACCTGGTCCACGGCGACCTCGGCATGACCTTCCCGCCGTCGGCACCGGTCTCCGGGAAGATCGCGACGGCGCTGCCACTGACCATCCAGCTCACTGTGCTCGGTGTGCTCGGCGCACTGGTCATCGCGCTGGTTCTCGGGATCGTCGCCGCGCTCTATCGCGACCGCTGGCCGGACCACGTGATGCGGTTCGTGTCGATGGCCGGCATCGCGACCCCGTCGTTCTGGCTGGCCCTGCTGTTCATCCAGGAGTTCGCGGTGCGTCGCAACCTGTTCCCCACGGGTGGGTACGTCAACCCGGCCGACTCCCCCACGCAATGGCTCGCGTCGATGACGCTGCCCGCCCTGGCCCTGGCCGTTCCAGTCGGGTGCTCGCTCGCGCGGATCGTGCGCACCTCCATGGTCGAGGAGCTCGACCGCGACTACGTGCGCACCGCGATCGGCGCGGGCCTGCCTCCGCGAGTGGTCGTGGGCCGCAACGTCCTGCGCAACGCCCTCGTCAACCCCCTGACCGTCCTCGGGCTGCGGATCGGCTACCTGATCGGCGGCACCGTGATCATCGAGGCGATCTTCTCGCTGCCCGGCATGGGCACCCAGATCATGAGCGCAGTCCAGCAGAACGACACCGCGCTCGCCCAGGGCACCGTGCTGACCATCGCGATCGGCTTCGTCATGGTCAACCTGGTGGTCGACATCCTCTACATGTTCGCCAACCCACGGCTGCGGGGAGGCCACTGATGCGACGCCAGCTCACCGAACGGCTCTCCCGCCCCGGGGTCGGCTTCCAGCGCCTCGACCTCGCCTCGCGCGTTGCCCTCGGCTTCGTCGTCCTCATCGTGCTCGTGGGCGTGTTCGCCCCGCTGCTGCAACCCCACAACCCGACCCAGACCGGGCTCGCGCCGGCGCTCACCGGCCCGAACGGCGACTACTGGTTCGGTCTCGACCGGCTCGGGCGTGACGTCTTCTCCCGACTGGTGGCCGGCACCCGCCGCTCGCTCATCGTCGGGTTCGGGGCCGCCGCCATCGCGCTCGCGACCGGCGCCGTCCTCGGTGCCGTCGCGGGCACCAGCCGCACCATCGTCGACGAGGTGATCATGCGGTGCCTGGACGTCATCATGGCGTTCCCCGCGATCGTGCTGTCGGCGCTGCTCATCATCTCCTTCGGCAAGAACAGCCTGCTGGTCCTGGTCGTCGCGATCGGGTTCGTGTTCATGCCGTCCATCGCCCGCATCGTCCGCGCCAACGTCCTCAGCCAGTACCGCGAGGACTACGTCGCCGCGGAGCGCATCATCGGCGCCCGGCGGACGCACATCCTCTGGAAGCACATCCTGCGCAACTGCGCCGCGCCCATCCTGGTGTTCACGACCGTGATGGTCGCCGACGCGATCGTCTTCGAGGCGTCGCTGTCGTTCATCGGCGGGGGTCTCTCACCGCAGGAGGCAGCCTCCTCGTGGGGGTCGGTCATCGCGTTCGGCAAGGAGATGGTGCTCATCGGCGGCTGGTGGGCCACGTTCTTCCCGGGCCTGCTCATCCTGCTGACCGTCCTGGCGCTCAACGTCCTGTCCGAGGGCATCTCGGACGCCTGGGCCGCACCGGCTGCACGGCGCGCAGGCACCAGGGAGAACGCGGCGCGGGCAGGTGCGGCAGTGGACGCCGCCGGCACCGGCCTGCACGCGGTCGACACCGAGGCCGTCGACGCCGAGGAGTCCCACGCTGGCACCGACCTCGCCCGCGGCGACCGCCTCGAGCAGGCGCAGCCCGGCAGCGGTGAGGTCGTGCAGCTGCCCGGCCTGGCACAGGCGGCGCGGCGGCTGCGCGGACGCGCCCGCCCACTTCCGGCTGGCGATCCCATCCTTGCGGTGAGGGACCTCTCCATCGGCTTCGCGGGCCGCCACGCGGGGGTCGACATCGTCGACGCCATCAGCTTCGAGGTGCGGCCCGGCGAGGTCCTCGGCCTGGTCGGCGAATCAGGGTCGGGCAAGTCGCTCACGTCCTTGGCCGTGATGGGGCTGCTGCCGCGCGGCGCGCGCACCCGCGGCGAGGTCCGCTTCGCCGGGACCGACCTGCTGACCCTCGCGGCCGGACGGCGTCGTGCCCTCATGGGCCGAGAGATCGCGATGGTCTACCAGGACGCCCTGTCCGCACTCAATCCCGCGCTCAAGGTCCGCGCCCAGCTCGCCCAGCTCATCCGTCGGGGCGGCACCCGGACGGCCGAGGAGCTCATGCACCTCGTCGGGCTCGACCCGCAGCGCACCCTCGCTGCCTACCCGCACGAGCTGTCCGGCGGCCAGCGCCAGCGCGTCGTCATCGCCATGGCGCTCTCCCGCGACCCGCGCCTGATCATCGCCGACGAGCCGACGACAGCCCTCGACGTGACCGTCCAGGCCCAGGTGGTCGAGCTGCTCCTGAGACTGCAGTCCGAGCTCGGCTTCGCGCTCATCCTGGTGAGCCACGACCTCGCCCTGGTCAGCGACGTGGCGGACCGGGTGGCCGTGATGTACGGCGGCCAGATCGTCGAGACCGGGGCCACCCCGGACGTCATCGAGGCACCGGCCCACCACTACGCGCGGGGGCTGCTCGGCTCGGTCCTCTCGCTCGAGAGCGGCGCCGAGCGGCTGACCCAGATCCGCGGTGTCGTGCCGTCCCCGGCGGACTTCCCGAGCGGGTGCCGGTTCGCCGACCGGTGCCCGATGGCGACGCAGGTGTGCCGTGACCAGACCCCCGTGCTCGAGGGAGAAGGGACGCACCAGTTCGCCTGCCACCATCCAGCCGCCCCCGAGCCCCAGAAGGAGCTGGCCCAGTGAACGCCACTCCCAGCCCCCCGGTCGTCGAGGTGCGCGACGTCCACGTCGTGCACAAGACGCGTGGCGGCGGGCTGTTCGACAAGGAGCGGGTCCACGCCCTCACCGGTGCCGACCTTGCCATCGCCCCGGGCGAGACGGTCGGGGTCGTCGGCGAGTCCGGCTGCGGCAAGTCGACCCTCGCCAAGGTGCTCGTCGGGCTGCAGCAGCCCACGAGCGGCGTCGTCAGCTTCGGCGGGCGGGACGTCTGGTCGATGAGTGCCGCGGAGCGCCGCCAGCACATCGGGGCCGGTGTGGGCATGGTGTTCCAGGACCCTTCGACGTCGCTCAACCGCCGGATGCCGGTCCGCGAGATCCTGCGCGACCCGCTCGACGTCCACGACCGCGGCAGCCGGTCACAGCGCGAGGCCCGCGTCCGCGAGCTCATGGACCTCGTCGGGCTGCCGACCTCGGTGGCTGACGTCCTGCCCAGCCAGCTCTCGGGTGGCCAGCGGCAGCGCGTGTCCATTGCCCGGGCTTTGGCCCTCGAGCCCGGCTTGGTCATCGCCGACGAGCCGACCAGCGCGCTCGACGTCTCGGTGCGCGCGCAGATCCTCAACCTGCTGCTGGACCTCAAGGCACGGCTCGGGATCGCGATGGTCTTCGTCTCGCACGACATCCAGACCGTCCGCCGGGTCAGCGACCGGGTGGTCACCATGTACCTCGGCCGCATCGTCGAACAGGTCCCCGCCACGCTGCTTCCCGAGGGCGCCCAGCACCCCTACACCCGGGCGCTGTTCTCGGCCGCCCCCGGGCTGCTGTCGCCGATCGACCCGATCCCGCTGGTCGGGCCGGTGCCCTCGGCCACCCGCCCGCCGAGCGGCTGTCCCTTCCGCACGCGCTGCTGGAAGGCCACCGACGTCTGCGCGACCCAGATGCCGGCCCCCGAGGCGGCCAACACCAACGGCGGGTCGCACCACGAGTTCCGCTGCTACCACCCGGTCGCGGCGGGCACGACGGACCGTGAGCTCGTGGAGCTCGCCCGCGCCGCCACCCACACCGAAACACCACTGCATGTCGAGGAGACCTCGTGACCACCCCTGCTCCACGGTTCGCCGGCGTCGTGCCGCCCACCGTCACCCCCCTCACCGACGACGGCGCCGTGGACGTCCCGTCCCTCGAGCGCCTCATCGAGCGGATCCTGCGCGCGGGTGCCCATGGCATCTTCGCCCTCGGCAGCTCGGGGGAGACCGTCTTCCTCACCGACGCCCAGCGCGACCAGGCCCTCGAGGTCATCGTCAAGACGGTGGCCGGCCAGGTGCCGGTGATCGCCGGCTGTATCGAGCCGACGACGCCGCGCGTCATCGAGCGAGCCCATGCTGCCAAGCGGCTCGGCGCGGACGCCATGGTCACGACGGCCCCCTTCTACGCCATCGTCGGGCCGCACGAGGTGGAGCGGCACTTCCGGGCGGTGCACGCGGCCACGGACCTGTCCCTGATGGCCTACGACATCCCGGCGTGCGTCCACACCAAGTTGAGCGTCCCGATGCTGACCCGACTGGTTGCCGACGGTGTCATCGTCGGTGTCAAGGACTCCAGTGGTGACGACGTCGCGTTCCGCCAGCTGCTCCTGTCTGTGGCTGACGGTGCGCCGGAGGGGGAGTTCTCGGCGCTGACCGGTCACGAGGTCGTCGTCGACGCCATGATGCTCGCCGGTGCGACGGGGTCGGTGCCCGGCCTCGGCAACGTCGACCCCGGGGGCTACGTGCGGCTGCACGAGGCCTGCGTGGCGGG
The DNA here is from genome assembly GCA_036278855.1 of Pedococcus sp. GTDB lineage: Bacteria > Actinomycetota > Actinomycetes > Actinomycetales > Dermatophilaceae > Pedococcus. The sequence continues at coordinate 11,248 of DASUKI010000055.1, read as the reverse complement.
CGACTGGGCCGCTGCCCGCACCGAGCAGGACCGGCTCACCCGCCTGTTCCGCATCGTCGACGCCCCGGACCCGGCCACGACCGCCGGCGCGACCCGCGGCGTCGGCGCGTTCAAGACGGCCCTGCAGCTCCTCGGTGTCATCGCGTCGAACGCCGTCTCGCTGCCGATGCGCCGGCTCGACGAGCCGGAGACCGCTCGAGTGCGCACCGAGCTCGAGACTGCCGGACTGCTCTAGGCCATGACCCACGCGACCGTCGACACCGCCGTGGCGGCAGTCGACATCGGCGGCACCAAGACGGCGGCCGCACTGGTCACCGCCTCCGGAGAGGTGCTGGCCCGGACCAGCGCGCCGACGCCTGGCCGCAACGGCCCGGGCGCGGTCCTGCAGGCCGCGGCCGACCTCGTCCAGCGACTGCGGACGCAGTGGGCGGCCACGACGGTGCCAGCCGTTGGCGTCGGCAGCGCCGGTGTCATCGACGCCGGCACGGGGCGGGTGCTCTCCGCCACAGACGCCATCGCCGGGTGGGCGGGCACCGACCTGCGTGGGGAGCTCCGCTCACGCCTCGGCTTGCCGGTGGGCGTCATCAACGACGTCCACGCACACGCGCTCGGCGAGTCGCGTCAGGGGAGCGGCGCCGGAGAGCCCACGGTGTTGTTCATGGCCGTGGGCACCGGGATCGGCGCGTCCTTCGTGGCCGACGGGCGGGTGCTTGCCGGCGCCCACAGCGTGGCGGGCCACGCGGGCCACCAGCCTTCTCCGTATGCCGCGAAGCTCACCTGCACATGTGGCGGACGCGGTCACCTCGAGGCGATTGCCTCCGGTCCCGCGCTGGTCGCCGAGTACCACCGGCGTGGTGGGACACTCGTCTCGGACCTGCGCGAGGTCTCGACCCGCGCCGCACAGGGCGACCCCGTCGCCGCGGGGGTGGTCGTTCTCGGCGGAGCCGCCGTCGGCTCTGCACTGGGCGGACTGGCCAACGTGCTCGACCCGCACGCCGTCGTGCTCGGGGGCGGGGTCACCGCCCTGGGCGGGAGGTGGTGGTCGGCGCTGCGGGATGCCTTCCGCGCCGACGCGCTGCCCGTGCTCGCCGGTATCCCGGTCCGCGAGTCGGCCCTCGGTGCCGACGCACCTCTGGTCGGTGCGGCTGGGCTGGCCTGGGAGCTCGTCGGGTGACCCCGGCCATCGAGGCACTGCGCGGACGGCTGGTCGTGTCCTGTCAGGCATACCCGGGGGAGCCCATGCGCGACCCGGACACGATGCGTCGGGTCGCCGAGGCCGTGGTGCGGGGAGGGGCGGCCGGCGTACGTGCCCAAGGCCTTGCCGACATCGCTGCCATCCGGGCCTCGCTCGACCTGCCCATCATCGGCCTGTGGAAGGACGGCGACGACGACGTCTTCATCACGCCGACCATCGAGCACGCGCTCGCGGTGGCCCGGGTCGGGGCCGACGTGGTCGCTGTCGACGGCACGTCGCGATCGCGCCCTGACGGCTACACGCTTGCGCAGACCATCGCGGCGGTCCATGAGCAGACCGACGCCCTGGTGATGGCCGACTGCTCGACGTTCGAGGAGGGACTCGACGCAGCCCGCCACGGCGCGGACCTGGTCGGCACCACCCTCGCCGGCTACACGGCATACACCACGAAGAGCACCGGGCCCGACCTCGAGCTGGTGGCGCGGCTGGCAGCCGCCACCGACGTCCCGGTCGTCGCCGAGGGCCGCATCCACAGCCCCGAGCAGGCGGCTGCCGCCCTGCGGGCGGGTGCCTCTACCGTCGTGGTGGGCACCGCGATCACCCACCCCACCACCATCACGAGCTGGTTCGCCGCCGCCGTCGAGGCCGGCCGCCAGGACAAGGAGCACCGATGACCGAGCCCACCGCACCGGGTGCACTGATGGCGGCTGAGATCGCCGAGCAGCCGGAGGTCTTCGAGCGTGTCCTGACCCAGTCTCCGGCCGACGTTGCGCAGGTGGCGCGCCGGGTCCGCGAGTCGGCGCCGCGGTTCGTCCTGATGGCCGCCCGGGGGACCAGCGACCACGCTGCGCTGTACCTGAAGTACCTGGTCGAGATCGTGCTCGGCCTGCCGTGCGGTCTCGCCTCGCCCTCGACCGTGACGGCGTACGGCTCGACGCCCGACCTGCGGGACGTGCTGTGGGTCGCGGTCAGCCAGTCCGGTGGTTCGCCCGACCTGCTGGAGTCCACCCGTGCCGCCGAGCGTGCCGGGGCGCTGACCCTGGCGGTGACCAACGCGCCCGAGTCCCCGCTAGGGCAGGCGGCCCAGCTGCACCTGGACATCCGCGCCGGTGCGGAGCGGGCCGTCGCCGCGACCAAGACCTACACCGCCACGCTGTTGACCCTCTGGCTCCTGGTGGAGTCCTGGCGGGGCGGCGACGGCTCGGCCGGCCGACGGCTGCCAGACCTCGCCCAGCGGGTCGTGGACGAGCCCGCCGTCGAGGAGGTCGCGGACCGGTTCCGGTTCGTCGACAAGGTCGTCGTGACCGGCAGGGGGTATGCCTACCCCACGGCGCGCGAGGCGGCCCTGAAGCTCATGGAAACCTCCTACCTTGCGGCGCACGCCTTCTCCGGCGCGGACCTGCTCCACGGCCCGCTGGCGATGATCGACGAGGACCGCCCGGTCGTGGCCGTCACTCCGCACGGCGTTGCTGGCACGGCCATGGAGCCGGTCCTGGCCCGGCTGGCCGAGCGGGGTGCCGACGTCACGCTCGTGGGAGATGCGGCACACGGGACGGCCGGCATCGTGGTGCCGGTGCCGCGAATCGCCGAGGCGCTCAGCCCGCTGCTCGAGATCATCCCGCTGCAACGGCTGGCCCACACCATGGCCGTTGCGCGCCACCACGACCCCGACGCACCGCGCGGGCTGTCCAAGGTGACGCGGACCCGCTGAGGCGGCGCGCGCGGCGGAGGCCGCGCGGGCTGGTCAGCCGCCCACGCCGGCCAGCGCGAAGAACTCGGCCCGCGAGCGCGGGTCCGACCGCAGGGCACCGAGCAGCGTCGAGGTGACGGTGTCGGAGCCACGTGCCTGCACACCCCGCAGCGTCATGCAGCTGTGCTCGGCCTCGATCACGACCCCGACGCCCCGGGCCCCGAGCTCGGAGGACAGCCACGACGCGACCTGCATGGTGAGCCGCTCCTGCACCTGCGGCCGGCAGGCGAAGTGCTCCACCACCCGGGCCAGCTTGGACAGCCCGAGGATCCGCTCGCCGGGCAGGTACCCGACGTGGGCGACCCCGACGAACGGCATCAGGTGGTGCTCGCACACCGAGCGCAGCGGGATCCGGCGTGCCAGGACGAGCTCGTCGTAGCCCTCCTCGTTGGGGAAGGTGGTCGGCTCGAACGGTCGTGGGGTGAACAGCTCGGCGTACGCGCGCGCCATGCGCGCAGGGCTGTCCTGGAGCCCCTCGGTGTCGAGGTCCAGCCCGAGCGCCTCGAGGAAGCCGGCGGCTGCGTCGGTGGCGGCCCCGATGTCCAACCCTCGTGTGGAGGACAGGTCCGGTACGGCATTCAGGGCGGTCACGTCATATCCTTCTAACGGATTAATTGTTAGACGTTAGACTGCCGCGTGACGCCGCCGTTGTCAACGACGGCGTGCCCCGGTCGGGCCTCACCCGAACGGGTGATGGGAGATCGGCCGTTCGGCCCATCTGTGCCGTGAGGCGGCTGTGGGGCGTAACGCCGCGCCTGCCCAGACGGTTCTCCGGGTGTGGGAACCGCCCCGTCCGACCCCGAGCTGACCGACGCCGCCCTGGACGGCGAGATCGAGCTCCTCGGCGTGCTCATCTCGGTCGCCGCCGACGCCGAGGGGCCACTCACGGACGAGCAGCTCGACGCCGTCCTCTTCGGCGCGGTGGAGCTTCCGACCGACCGGCGCGCAGTCGGGTGATGCGGCGAACGTCGGGCGACGTCGTCGTGCCGCCGGGTGACCGACCCGCTCAGGACCCCATCGTGTCGTCCATGTCGAGCAGCGGCCTGGCTGCCTCGCGCAGCGCCCGCACCGCCTCGGCGAAGGGCGTCGGCTCGCCCGCGGGCAGCGGTCCGAGCCCGCTGAGCGGCACCAGGACGTCCTGCTTGGGGTCCTCGTGGCTCATCCAGAGCGCCTCGAAGTTGAGTCCCGGCACGCGGTAGAGCCGCAGCTCGGTGTCGACGTCCGAGTCCTCCGCCCGCTCGACCGCGATGTCCAAGGCGCGCCGGAACGGCTCGAGGTGGGCGGCCGAGCCGGACATCTGGCGCACCCGGCCCTCCGCGCTGTCGTCCACGTCGAAGAACGCCTGTGGCACGCCGTCCACGGTCTCGTAGACCCGGACTCCGACCGGCGCTCCCTGCCCGGCCGCTCGCCCAGACAGGCCGTCGAGGCCGACGACGTAGACCCGCTGGGCCAGGCCCAGCGAGGCGTTGGTGTCGGAGGCGGCCTCGCGGGCGGCCTCGGGGTTGATGCCCTGCTTGAGCTTCAGCAGCGGACGGGCTTCCCAGATCCGGCGCAGGACGGCCTCGTCGACCAGGATGGGGACGATCGGCAACCTGAAGTACCTCTTCGTGTAGTAGGTGTGGGTCCAGGTGCCGCTGCCCTGGTAGCTGCTGGAGAAGTCCGCGACGCTCAGGTGGGACTTCCCGTAGATGGGGTCGTCGATGTCAAAGTACTCCAGCCCGAAGAACGTGCTGTAGCCGTAGATGCACATGAAGTGCCCGCCTCCGCCGCTCCAGCCGATGCGGGCGCCGACCGGTCGCCCCGCGTCGATCTCGGCCTTCACCGAGCTGAAGCTCGCCGGCCCGGTGATGCTGACGAAGTTGTTCGTGCGGGTCAGGGCCCGGTCGAGGTACCACGGCACGTTGCAGGCGCCCGGCACCGGCGAGCTGCAGCAGTCGGTGCGGCCCAGCTCGGCGCTGGCGACGCTGCACTGCGTCCAGCTGCTCCAGAACCAGTAGTAGTGCGAGACGCTGGTCGAGGTCGCCGCCCAGCACCAGTTCGACTCCGTCTGGGCCTGCATCGTGAAGCCGAGCTGCTTGGAGGAGAACAGGTTCCCCCACCAGTCGAGCTCCCACAGCAATGAGCGGTACGGCCGCGACGTGGCGGCCACGAGGTCCTGGACGGGCATGGCGGACTGCTCCTCTCGGGTGGGCAGTCCCTGCGCGTTGCCCCGACGTGTGCGTGTTCCGACCAGTGTGCTGCGGTGGCGCCCGCTCGTCCTCGTCCAGTTGTCGTAGGCCGCGTTCGCCTCCGCTCGCCACGACGGTGTGGTGGAACGACCTGGGTATGCCGCGTGGCGGGCCATTACTCGCGAGTCACCGAGCATCGGTGGCAGGCTCGGGGCGGTGGCCCGTGCCGGGGACCCACCTGCCGTGTCCGTCGTCGTTGGGAGGACCACCGGATGTTCTCGCGCATCGCCATCGTCAACCGGGGCGAGGCCGCGATGCGGCTCATCCACGCCGTCCGCGACCTCAACGCCGCGGCCGGCCGGGACGGGCACCGCATCGAGACCGTGGCCCTGCACACCGAGGGCGAGAAGCGGGCCATGTTCGTGCGCGAGGCGGACCACGCCTACGACCTGGGCCCAGCGGCGAACCGTCCCTACCTCGACTACGCCGTGCTGGAGCGCGCCCTCCGGGAGACCGGCGCCGACGCCGCCTGGGTGGGCTGGGGCTTCGTCGCCGAGGACCCCGGCTTCGCCGAGCTGTGCGCCCGCACCGGCGTCACCTTCATCGGGCCCAGCCCGGAGGCAATGCGCCAGCTCGGCGACAAGATCGGCTCCAAGCTGATCGCGGAGGAGGTGGGGGTCCCCGTCGCGCCGTGGAGCCGTGGCGGGGTGGACACGCTCGAGGACGCCAAGGCCGCCGCGGCACGGATCGGCTACCCGCTCATGCTCAAGGCCACCGCGGGAGGGGGTGGCCGCGGCATCCGCATGGTCGCCTCCGACGCGGACCTGACCAACGCCTACGAGCGCACCCGCGACGAGGCCCAGCGCGCCTTCGGCTCCGGTGTCGTGTTCCTCGAGAAGCTCGTCACCGGCGCCCGCCACGTCGAGGTGCAGGTGATCGCCGACGGGCAGGGCACCGCCTGGGCGATCGGCGTGCGCGACTGCTCCGTGCAGCGGCGCAACCAGAAGGTCATCGAGGAGTCCGCCTCCCCGGTCATGACCCAGGGGCAGGCCGACGAGCTCAAGGCCAGCGCAGAGCGGCTGGCTATCGCGGTCGGCTACTCCGGGGCCGGCACCGTCGAGTTCCTCTACCACCCGGTCGAGCGGTTCTTCGCCTTCCTCGAGGTCAACACCCGGCTGCAGGTCGAGCACCCGATCACCGAGGTCACCACCGACACCGACCTGGTCAAGCTGCAGCTCCACGTGGCAGCCGGCGGTCGCCTCGAGGGCGACAAGCCGCGCGAGGAGGGGCACGCCGTCGAGGCCCGCCTCAACGCCGAGGACCCCGATCGCGACTTCGCGCCCTCGCCCGGCCGGATCGCCCTGCTCGAGCTGCCTGCCGGTCCCGGGATCCGCGTCGACACCGGCGTGGGTGAAGGGGACTCGATCCCCGCCGACTTCGACTCCATGATCGCCAAGATCATCGCGGTCGGCCGTGACCGCGATGAGGCGCTGGCCCGGCTGCGGCGCGCCATGGGCGAGACCACCGTGGTGATCGAGGGCGGGGCCACCAACAAGTCGTTCATCCTCGACCTGCTGGAGCAGCCAGAGGTCGTCGACGGCTCCGCCGACACCGGCTGGATCGACCGGGTGCGTGCCCAGGGCCGCCTGGTCTCGCACCGGCACTCGGGCATCGCCCTGGTCGCTGCCGGGATCGAGGCCTACGAGGACGAGGAGGCCGTCGAGCGCACCCGGTTGCTCGAGACCGCCCGCGGCGGGCGGCCCCAGGTGCAGCACCGCACCGGCCGCGCCATCGACCTCAAGCTGCGGGGGACGGCATACAAGGTCACGGTCTCGCGGATCGGGCCGCACCGGTTCCGCGTGGGGATCGCCAGCGGCGATGGTGACCAGAGCGTCGATGCCGACCTGGACCGCCTCGACACCTACACCAGCCGCATCACCGTCGGCGGACGCACGCACCGCCTGGTGACCGCCACCCACGGCCCAGTCCAGCTCGTGGAGGTCGACGGGGTCACGCACCGGGTGAGCCGGGACGAGGGCGGAGTGCTGCGCTCGCCTGCCCCCGCGCTCGTGGTTGCCACCCCGGCCGCCGTCGGCACCGAGGTCGCCGCCGGCGCGCCGGTGCTCGTCCTGGAGTCGATGAAGATGGAGACGGTGCTGCCGGCACCGTTCGCGGCGCGGGTCAAGGAGCTGCTCGTCTCCACCGGCAGCCAGGTCGAGACGGGCGCGCCGCTGCTGCGCCTCGAGCCCGTGGGCGACGGCGAGGAGGCCGCTGAGGCGGGCGCCCAGGGCGAGGCGGTGGACCTCGACCTCCCCGGTGCCGACGGCACCACCAGCGACGCGCAGGCGCGGGCGGACCGGTCGCGCGCCGACCTCACCGCGATGCTCCTCGGCTACGACGTCGCCCCGCGCGACGATGGCGGCACCCAGGCCGCCTACCTCAGCGCCCGCGACGAGCTGCTCGCCCTAGGGCGCCCACAGGTCGCCCAGGAGATCGCGCTGCTCGGGGTCCTGGCCGACTTCGCCGAGCTGAGCCGCAACCGTCCGGCAGGCCAGGAGGAGCACGTCGAGCACCGCGTGCACAGCCCTCGCGAGCACTTCCACACCTACCTGCAGAGCCTCGACGTCGAGCGCGGGGCCCTGCCGCAGAACTTCCGCGCCAAGCTTGGGCAGGTGCTGCGCCACTACGGCGTCGAGGAGCTGGACCGGACGCCGCAGCTGGAGGAGGCGGTGTTCCGGGTGTTCCTCGCCCAGCAGCGCTCGGTACCCGACATCGCGCTTGCGACGGCGGTGCTGCAGCGCTGGATCGTGGAGCCGCCGCCGGAGCCACCGCTCGACGTGGCGGCGCGCGAAGTCCTCGACCGGCTCATCATCGCGACCCAGCGGCGGTTCCCGGTCATCGGTGACCTGGCGCGCAGCGCGCACTTCCGGTGGTTCGACCAGCCGCAGGTCGACGCCGAGCGCGCCAGCGTCCTCGGCGGGGTCGGCGCGGAGGTCGCCGAGCTGGCCACGATGGCCGAGGGCTCCGAGCGGTCCGCCCGGATGGACGCACTCGCGGCGATCCCCGAGCAGATCGTCCGGTTCCTCGCAGAGCGGCTCGAGCATGGGGTCCCCGAGCGCGAGCCGATGCTCGCGGTCCTGGTCAAGCGCCACTACCGCGAGCACGGCCTCACCGGGCTGCGCGAGGAGTGCGTCGAGGGCCGCCCCTTCGCCGTGGCCGACTACACCCTCGACGAGCGCCCGACCCGGCTGGTCTCCACCGTGGGCATGGTGGCCGAGCTCGAGCCGGACAGCTCGCTGGTCGAGGCCGTCGAGGGACAGCTGAGGGGGCGGGGCGGTGACCAGCAGGCAGTGGTCGACCTCTACCTTTCGTGGCCGGAGGCGCCCGACGCTCCGGAGGACGTCTCGGAGGAGCTGCGCTCGAGGCTGGAACGGCTGGCGTTCGCGCACGACGTACGACGCGTCGCGGTCGCAGTGTGCCCCGGTGGCGACCGCCCGGTTGGCTACTTCAGCTTCCGGCCCGACGCCGACGGGTCGCTCTCCGAGGACCGGCTGGTCCGGGGCGTGCACCCGATGGTGGGCCGCCGGCTCAACCTGTGGCGCCTGCGCGACTTCGACGTGACCCGGCTCGAGGCACCCGAGGACGTGCTGCTCTACCAGTGCGTCGCACCGGACAACGCGGCCGACCAGCGCCTGGTGGCCCTCGCCCAGGTCCGACAGCTCGTCGTGGTCCGCGACGAGGACGGCACCGTCACGGCGCTGCCACATGCCGAGCGCGCCATCGCGAACTGCCTCGAGGCGATCCGCCGGGCGCGAACGGCCAGCGGCGCCGCGGGTGCGCGCCTCGACATGAACTACGTGTGGGTGCACATCTGGCCAACCGTCGGCGCGGACCTCGACCAGCTCACCGCGCTGCAGGCCAAGATCTCACCGCTGACGGCTGGGGCCGGCGTGGAGGAGGTGCTCGTCCAAGGGCGCATCGCCACGCCGACCGGCGACTCGGCGCCCGTCGTGGCCAGGTTCCACTACCAGCCGGGCTCGGGCGTCGTGACCTCCATCGAACAGCCGCCCACCGACCGGCTCAAGCCGCTGGACGACTACGCGCAGAAGGTCGTCCGCGCGCGCCGACGGGGCGTGGTCTACCCCTACGAGCTGCAGTCCCTCATCGCCGGGCCCGGCGGGACCGCGACCGAGTACGACCTGGACGACACCGGCGTGCTCGCCCCGGTCGAGCGCCCCTACGGCCTCAACAAGGCGGGCATCATCGCCGGCGTCATCACGACGCCCACCCAGCTCTACCCGGAGGGCGTCACCCGGGTCCTGCTGTGCGGTGACCCGCTCAAGGCCCTTGGTGCGGTGTCCGAGGCCGAGTGCTCGCGGATCATCGCCGCGCTCGACCTCGCCGAGCAGCTGCAGGTGCCGGTCGAGTGGTTCGCCCTGTCGGCCGGGGCCCGGATCTCGATGGACTCCGGCACCGAGAACATGGACTGGGTGGCAAGGGCGCTCAAGCGGATCGTGGAGTTCACCCAGGCCGGTGGCGAGATCAACATCGTGGTGGCCGGCATCAACGTCGGCGCCCAGCCGTACTGGAACGCCGAGGCCACGATGCTCATGCACACCAAGGGCATCCTGGTCATGACGCCCGACAGCGCCATGGTGCTCACCGGCAAGCAGTCGTTGGACTTTTCCGGTGGCGTCTCCGCCGAGGACAACTTCGGGATCGGGGGCTACGACCGGGTGATGGGCCCGAACGGCCAGGCGCAGTACTGGGCGCCCGACCTCGCGGGCGCCCTGCACGTCCTCATGTCGCACTACGCGCACACGTACGTCCATCCCGGCGAGCGCGGTCCGCGGCGCGCGCAGACCACCGACCCGGTCGACCGCGACGTCACGACGCACCCGCACGTCCTCCCGGACTCGGGCTTCACGACCGTCGGCGACATCTTCTCCGCGCAGACCAACCGCGACCGCAAGAAGGCCTTCGACATCCGCACCCTGATGGCCGCGGTGGCGGACCAGGATCATGAGCGGCTCGAGCGCTGGGCCGGCATGGCCGACGCGGAGACCGCTGTGGTCCAGGACGCCCACCTGGGCGGCATCCCCGTCTGCCTCATCGGCATCGAGTCCAAGTCGGTCCCGCGGCAGGGGTTCCCGCCCACCGACGGTCCCGACACCTACACCGCCGGCACGCTCTTCCCCCGCTCGTCGAAGAAGGCGGCCCGGGCGATCAACGCCGCGAGCGGCAACCGGCCGGTGGTCGTCCTGGCCAACCTGTCCGGCTTCGACGGCTCGCCGGAGTCGATGCGCAACCTCCAGCTGGAGTACGGCGCCGAGATCGGCCGGGCCATCGTCAACTTCGACGGGCCGATCGTGTTCACCGTCGTCTCCCGCTACCACGGCGGCGCCTTCGTGGTCTTCTCCAAGGTGCTCAACCCGCGGATGACGGTCCTGGCCATCGAGGGGTCGTTCGCCTCGGTGCTCGGCGGCGCCCCAGCGGCCGCGGTCGTCTTCGCCCGTGACGTCGACGCGCGCACCGCCGCCGACCCGCGCGTCACCGAGCTCGAGCAGCGGCTCGCCGGCGCGAGCGGCGTCGAGCGTGCCGCGCTGGCCACCGAGCTCGTGGAGCTGCGGGCCTCGGTGCGAGCGGAGAAGCTCGGCGAGGTCGCCGCGGAGTTCGACGGGGTCCACAGCATCCACCGGGCCGTCAGCGTCGGGTCGGTCGATGCCGTGATCTCGCCCCACGAGCTGCGTCCGCGCATCATCGCCGCCCTCGAGGCCGGCCTGCACCGCGGGGAATGAGGGCAGCGGCGAGGGGTAGGTGTGGTCCAGACCGGAAGGGCAAGGAGGACAGACCCATGAGCGAGCACGACCGAGACCTGGCGCAGATGGAGCAGGACCAGGGCGTCCGGCACCGCGCGGCGCAGGCCCTGATCCAGGAGGCGATCAGCGAGGTCACCCCGCAGGGCCGGGACCTGCCGGCCGCCGATGTCGTCGAGCTGCTCGCGGCGGCGCTCGACGCGCGTGGCATCGGCCCGCAGCCGAGGCACTGGCTCGAGGCGGTGGCGAGCGAGGTCAGCTCGGGGGGCACCTACGTCGAGGACCCGGCAGCCGCCCCGGAGCGGGTGATGCCGGCGGA
>DASUKI010000054.1:0-3127 GCA_036278855.1 Pedococcus sp. | reverse complement strand
TCCCAGGTCGTGCCGTCGAGGCTCGTGTAGGCGGTGTAGGTGTCGCCGTTGACGCCCCGTCGGTGCACGAGCCGCAGCCAGGTCCAGTCGCCCACCGGGCCCACGACCGAGTTGCCGTAGCTCGGGTACCCCGCGGGCGCTGGGAAGTCCTTGCGTCCCATCTCGGTCTGGCGGGTGTTCCAGATGGAGACCGAGGTGAGCTTCACGTACTGACCGTCACCCTGGTAGACGACCAGACCGCCTTGGACGTAGTTCTGGCAGCACCCCTCGGGAGGGGTGTCGACGCGCACCTTCGTCTCGACCATCCAGTTGCCGGCGGGGGCCGGCTCGGTCAGCACCGACGCCAGGTCGGTGGCCGGCGGCTGCAGGTCACCGCTCTGCGTGGCCCAGCTCAACGTCCCGTCCGCAACCGTCGGGGCAGCGCCGCCACTGGGCTGGCGCACCCAGCTCCACCTCGGTGACAGCGAGCCGGCCGAGAATTCGTCGGACAGGCCGGTGACCAGCTCGCCGGGCTGGGGGTCGGAGAAGGCGACGGGGCCGTACGACGGCGCCTGTGCCGGCTGGGCGGCTGGTGCCGGCACCGGGCGGTCCGAGGGACCGGCACCGCCTCGCACGGTGGGCCAGCCGTCGACCCAATCGAGCGGGTCGAGCATGCCGGGGCGCTTGGTGTAGCCGGCCTGACCGGCGTAGTAGGGGTCGTCACGGTCCACCGCGTGGTAGATCGTCCAGTCCCGGCCGGCGAAGTCGGTCACGACGGCGTTGTGCCCCGGACCCACCCAGCGGTTGCCGTTCTGGGCCAGCACGGGTGTGCCGCCGACGCGACCGGCCAGCACGGAGACGCCGTCCCGGTCGACGAACGGCCCCAGGGGGCTTCGCGACCGAGCCGCGAACACGGCATACCCGGTCAACGGGCCGTTGCAGCAGTTGGTCGCCGACGCCATGAGGTACCACCATCCGCCGTGTCGCACCAGGAGGCTGCCCTCGTAACGGTTGTCGATGGCGATGGGGGTCTCGCTGGCGGGGTGCGAGGTGAGCCCGTCCGCGCTCAAGGTCCGGGCCGAGATCCCCCCGAAGTAGCTGCCGAAGTAGATGTAGCTCGTGCCGCCGTCGGTGACCACCTCCGGGTCGAGCAGCGCCCGTCGGCTGCCCGGGCAGCACGGCGCGTCCTCGGGTGCGACGGCCGGCGTGGCCGACACGCTCCACGGCCCGGTCGGGCTGGTGCTCGTGGCCACCCCGATCGCCGCGCCACCCCCCGGCAGGCTGGTGTCCGAGACGGCGAAGTAGAGCAGGTAGTGCTCGCCGGTCCAGACGATGTCAGGCGCCCAGAGGAACCCCGTGGCCCAGGCCGGTCGTGCGCTGTCTGGAACCGCGTCTCCCACGAAGCTCCAGTGCACGAGATCGGTCGAGGTGAAGGTCGGAAGCGTGTGCAGCAGGGGCGAGCCGCCCGGCCCGGTTTCGGAGCTGTCGAGGACGTCGGAGGTGCAGTAGAGGTACCAGTGGGTGTCTCCCGGCTGCTGGCCGTGGATGGCGCTCGGGTCGGCGCAGCTCTCCGCGTGGTGTCCGTCCGGCAGGCTCAGCGGCAGTGGGTTGCGGTAGGTCTCCGTGCCGGCCGCCACCGCGCCGCTGGTCGCCACGGCGGGGACGTTCGTGGGCCCGCCGACGAGATCTGGTGCGGCCATGGCCGGCGCGGTCACCCCCAGGGTGCACGCGAGGCCGGTGACGATCCCGATCCAACGTCGTCCCATGACGGCACTCCTCATCCTCGAGCAGGCGGGTTTCGCTCAGGATGGCACCGGCATGCAACGTTGTAAACACCATGGAACGGACATCTGGGCCCTCGACCCAGCCGGCTGCGCGCCTGGGACCTATGACGAGCTGGCCCGCACGCGCAGCTCGTGCGGAGCGACGACGTCCTGGGGGCTGCGCTCGTGGTCGCCGGCGATCCGCTCCGCCAGCAGGCTCACGGCCGTGCGCGCGATGAACGCCTTGTCCGGCCGCACCGAGGTCAGCGGGGGCTCGGCGTAGGCACACTGCTCGATGTCGTCGACGCCGACGACTGCAACGTCACCGGGCACCGTGCCGCCGGCAGAGTGCACAGCCCGCATGGCGCCCAGGGCGAGCAGGTCGTTGAAGCACAGCACGCCATCGGGCGGGTCTGGGAGCCCCAGCAGCTGCTGCATGGCCGCGTGCCCGTCGGCCAGGTGGTACTCGAACGCGGTCCGGACGAGCTCCTCGTCGTACGCGATCCCGGCCTCGGCCAGTGCGGCCCGATAACCCTCGAGCCGCTGGACGGAGGTGCCATTCGGCTTGGACTGGGCGCCGATCGCGGCCACGCGCCTGCGACCACCGGCGAGCAGGTGCGCCGTCGCATCCTGCGCCGCCCGCACGTTGTCGATGGCCACGTGGTCGGCGCCGACGTTGGAGAGCCGCTCGCCCAACAGCACGAGGGGCAGGACCGAGCGCGCGGAGGCCAGGTCCGTCGGGGTCATCGACAAGGGACTCGCGATGAGGCCGTCGATGAGGTCTCGGCTGATCCCTCCCGCCGCCCACCGCTCGTGACGGCGCTCGCCGTGGGTGCGGTCCATCAGCACCGTCCAGCCGCGCGCCTCGGCCTCGTTCATCACCAGCTCGGCGAGCTCCGCGAAGTACGGCGTCATCTCGGGCACCGAGAGCGCGACCAGTCCGCTGCGGCCCGTCCGCAGGAGGCGGGCGCCCTGGTGTGGGCGATAGCCGATCTCGTCGATGGCTGCCTGCACCCTCGACCGGGTGCCCGGGCTGACGTGGGGGTAGGCGTTGATGACGTTCGAGACGGTCTTGACGGACACCCCGGCGCGCCTGGCGACGTCCTTGAGTCCCGGAGACGTCGCTCCCATTGCGTCGACCTCCCTGCCCAGTTCTGCGGCCTCCGGCGCCGGCCCGTGCAGTCTAGGCGGCCCGACCATCGGCCGTGCGCCGATTCGGCGACTGCACTTTACAACGTTGCAACCAACGTTGTACAACGGATCCAGCTTGCTTTTCCGGACGAAGGAGTCGGCGTGGGTGGTGCTCGGGTGGTGGTCGACCCCGACTTCGTCATCGGGCAGGTCGACCGCCGGCTGTTCGGCTCGTTCGTCGAGCACATGGGGCG
>DASUKI010000053.1:0-10355 GCA_036278855.1 Pedococcus sp. | reverse complement strand
CGGAACATGATCGTCACCTTGACCTTGTCACCGCCCTTGAGGAACCGCTCGACGTGGCCCTTCTTGGTGCCGTAGTCGTGCGGGTCGATCTTGGGGCGAAGCTTGATCTCCTTGATGATCGTGTTCACCTGGTTCTTGCGTGCTTCCCGCGCCTTCATGGCGGCTTCGTACTTGAACTTGCCGAAGTCCATGAGCTTGGCGACAGGGGGCTTGGCCATCGGGGCCACCTCGACGAGGTCGAGGTCGGCCTCGGCTGCCAGTCGCAGCGCGTCCTCGACGCGCACGATGCCGACCTGCTCACCGTTGGGGCCAACCAACCGCACTTCCGGGACCCGGATGCGGTCGTTGATGCGAGGCTCGCTGATGTTGGTGCTCCTTCAGTCAGGAATGCTGGCGGCCGCAGCAACGAGAAGAGGCTCCCCGTCGCCGTTGCGCGGGAAGCCTCACCTGATCCGTCTCGGGACCACCGAGATCCGGTATGCCGCGTGGCTGGCGCCCGCGGTGCACACACCTCGGCGACCTCGTGGACCCGGCGACCAGTGGTCGACGCGGGTGGAAGCAGGTGCTGCTTCGCTTGCACACCGCGCCCGAGGGCACGGCCGGTCGATCTGAAAGGCTACCAGCGTGAGCACGCAATCTGCCAATCCCGATCCGAGCGCTGCGGAGGTCGACCACGAGCGGGCGGCCCGCGACATCGCCGAGGTCCCTGCCGTCGAGGTCATCACCACCGCCGCCGTCCACCTCATGTCTGCCGCCGCAGTCAAGTGCGGCCTCGCCGAGGGGCCAGACGCCCAGGACCAGCTCGACCTCGACGAGGCGCGGCGGTTGATCACGGCACTGGCCGGCCTGGTCACCGCGTCGGCACCCGACCTGGGCAGCCAGCACGCGGCCCCGCTGCGCGACGGCCTGAAGTCGTTGCAGCTGGCGTTCCGCGAGGCGTCCGTCATCCCCGACCCACCCGGTCAGGGACCCGGCGAGACGCTCACCGGTTCGGTGGTGTGACGAGGGGTTTGCTCAGGCGGATGGCTCTTCGGCCACCGGCCGACCGACCGTCAGCACCTGGCGCATGCCCTCCGGCACCTCCCCCAGCTGGCCGTCCGGCTCGGCGCCCAGGGCATCGAGGACGGTCGCGAAGAAGCACCTTGCCCCCACTGCCGCGACCACGAGGAACAGGTCCCGGTCGTCGAGACCGAGACGACGCAGCCGGTCGATGTCGCCCGACTCGACCCTGGACGGCTCGGCTGCGACCCGGCGGGCGAGGGCCACCAGGGCCGCGTCGAGCTCGTCGACCGGCCCGTCCGGGCCGGCCAGTGCGGCGACCTCGTCGGGGGTGTGGAACAGGTCGGTGAGGAACTTGCCGTGGGCCAGCGCACAGTAGCTCGACCCACGGGCCTGGGCCGCCGCCATGGTGACCAGCTCGAACCTCCGTCGGTCCATGGCACCGCGGACTGCGCCCACCAGGTGCCGCCACGCGACCATCACCTCCGGCTCATGGCTGAAGAGCACCGCGTAGTTGGGCAGGTACCCCCACACGTCCCGCTCGGCGGCATACATCGTGGCCACGGACGGCGACGACCCAGCACCGTCGACAAAGGCCATCGCACCCACCTCCACCGTCATGGTCGGTGCGGGCGCCGGCGGCGGGATCCACCACCTGAGGGACGACCTCAGGCCGAGACGTGCGCCTGTGCGGCCACCCGCCGCTGGTGTCGGCGCTGCCGGGACCGCCCCGACGTGGCGACCGCCCCGGCGAGTGCGACCAGGACTCCGAGCAGGGCGACCACGGCGAAGCCGGCCGGCCAGCTCGCCCGGTCGATGGCGGCTCCGGCGAGTGGGGCGCCGAGCGCCATGCCTCCTGTCATGAACGACCCGTGCCAGCCCATCGCCTCCCCGCGCGCTGCCGAGGGCACCACGCGGCTGACCTGGTCCACGGTCGCGGTGATGGTCGGTGCGCAGAACAGCCCGGCGACGAAGGCCAGCACCGCAAGGGAGCCGGCGCCTCCGGCGAGAGCCATGGGCAGGGTGACCAGCCCCAGCCCGCCGAGCAGCCAGAACGCCGAGATCGACCGGTGCAGCCCGCCGTAGACCAGCCCGCCCAGGAGCGAGCCGAGACCCCACACCGCCAGCACGCCACCGATCGTGGACTGCGCCTCGAAGTCCCGCAGCGCGGCGACGACGGTGATGTCGGTGCCGCCGAGCACGACGGTGGTGGCGGCCGCGGCCAGGCAGACAGTGAGGAACGGTGCGCGGAACCAGCTCGAGCGCGGAACCGCACCGCCCACCGGTGCGGGGTGGCCCGCGTCGTCGACCGGCACGTCGGGCTCCTCGTGCAGTGCCGGGTTGGCCACCCACAGCAGGACGCCCGCGCCGACCCCGAGCATCTCGATCGTGAACAGCACCCACGAGGTCGGCCACTGCGTCGCCGCCCACACCCCCGCAGCCGGGCCGACCATGAACGACAGCTCCACCGCCACCGAGTCGAGCGAGATGGCGGTACGCCGGTCGTCGTCCGGGACGGCGGCGATGACGGCCTGGCGGATGATCGAGAAGGACGGGATGACGAACAGCCCGGCCAGCGCGGCCAGCGCCATCAGCCACCAGTACCCGACGAACGGTGCCACCGACCAGCACACGGCGGCGACGACGATCGAGGGGACGACCACGCGACGCAGCCCTTGACGGTCGAGCAGGCGGCCGCGCCACGGCCCACTCACGGCGATCGCGATGGTGGCAGCGGCCGAGACCAGGCCCGCCTCGGCATAGGACTCGTGCAGGGTGGACACGACGTGGAGCGTGAGCACCACGCCGCCGCCGAAGATGGGCATCCGCACCAGGAACCCGAGGAGCAGCGCCTGGCGAAGGGCGCGGCTGGCGAGGACGCGGCGGTAGCGGGCAACGGGCACGGGCTTGATTCTCCCAGCCCCGACCGACACCCGACGACTGCTTATCCGCGGGTAGGTTCCAAGGGTGAGCATCTACCACCTCGCCGAGCCGGAGCACTGGGCAGCCGCGTCCTCCGGCGGGACCTACACGCGCTCGACGCGCGGTCGCACGTTGGACCAGGAGGGGTTCATCCACTGCTCCACCCTCGAGCAGTGGCCGGTCGTGCGACGCAGGTTCTACGCCGGCGTCGACGGCCCGCTCGTGCTGCTCGAGATCGACGAGGGCCGGCTCCCGCACCCTCCGGTGTGGGAGGTGGGCGACCCCGCGACTGGTGAGTGCTTTCCGCACCTCTACCACCCCCTGCCGGTCGACGCGGTGGTCGCGGCGAGCGAGCTCGCGCCGCCGCACGTCTAGCGGATCGCGAAGGCGAGCCCGTCGATCCGCGCCCGGACCTCCCCGTCGGTGGCCAGCCTCTCGCCCACCGCTGTGGCGACCCCGTGCACCTGGTCGGCACTCAGCCCCGCCACCAGCTCGAGCTCGATGCGCAGCACCCCCGGGGTCTCCTCGTCCGGGCCCAGCCGGTGGCCCACGACGGACTCCTGCTCGCGCACGGCCGCCAGCACGGCGCGGTGGACCACCTCGTCCTCGTGCGCCGGCAGCCACTCGCGCTGCTGGGCAAGCGCCCACACCATGCTCGGCCGGAGCGTGGTCGTGGTCGGCTCGCCCACGTCGAGCACCATCACGTCGCACCGCTCCGACACGGCTGCCTGGGCGGCCCGCGCCGCGGTCACCGGCACCGGGCGCGCCTGTCCGTCCCAGCCGGCCAGCGCGCCCAGCGAGGTGAACACCGGAAGGGCGCGCGCCCCGTCGGCGGCCACCAGCACCACGGCCGCCATGTCCGTCTGCTTCTCCACCGTCCGCCCGCCGGCCTCGCCGACCTCGGCCGGCTCGGCGACCACGGGCACGAGCAGCCGTGCCATCGCCAGCGCCGCCATGAGGCCACGCTCGTCGGACGGGTGCTCCAGCGCCGCCAGCAGAGCGGCGTCGGCAGCACCGCTGTCGGCGTCGAAGCCGGTCCCGCCCAGCTGCCGGCCGCCGAAGGGTACGCCGGCGGAGTCGGACGGACCGGTCACGGGCGGCCCGCCACGTCGAGCGCGTCGGGAAGCGTGAAGGCCCCGCGGTAGAGCGCCGACCCGACGATGGCACCCTCGACCCCAGCCGGGACCAGCTCACGGATCGCCGCCACGTCGGCGAGTGCCGACACCCCGCCGGAGGCGACCACGGGGCGGTCGGTCCGGGCGCACACGTCGCGCAACAGCTCGAGGTTGGGGCCCCGCAGCATGCCGTCCTTGTTGACGTCGGTGACGACGTAGCGGGCGCATCCCTCGGAGTCCAGCCGCGCCAACGTCTCCCACAGGTCGCCGCCGTCCTTGGTCCACCCGCGCGCCGCGAGCGTCGTGCCGCGGACGTCGAGCCCGACCGCCACGCGGTCGCCGTGCTCGGCGATCGCCTGGGCTGTCCACCCGGGGTCCTCGAGGGCGGCGGTGCCAACGTTGACCCGACGGCAGCCGGTGGCGAGCGCCGCCTCGAGCGACTCGGCGTCGCGGATGCCCCCGCTGAGCTCCACCTTGATGTCGAGCCTGGCGACGATGCCGGCGAGCAGCTCGCGGTTGGAGCCCCGCCCGAAGGCTGCGTCGAGGTCGACCAGGTGCAGCCACTCGGCGCCCTGCTGCTGCCAGGCCAGAGCGGCCTCGACCGGGTCCCCGAAGCGGCCGCCGGACCCGGCGACCCCCTGGACGAGCTGGACGGCCTGGCCGTCCGCGACGTCGACGGCGGGCAGCAGCTCCAGGCGGGGTGCCTCGCTCACGCGGAGTCCTCCGGTTCGGGGTGGGTGCGCAGTCCCGGACGCCACCCCTGCGCCAACCTTTGCTAGCAAAGGTTGGCTGCAGGAGGACAGGTTGCAACCTGTCCGTCGTCACGGAACCTTTGCTAGCAGAGGTTAGTGCCGGGGGTCGGGGTGGGGTGGAGGCGGCCCGAACGATGGACGGGCGGACCAGTCAGAGGGACCGCACCCAGTTCTCGAGCAGGGACAGGCCGGCGTCACCGGACTTCTCGGGGTGGAACTGCGTCGCGGACAGCGGGCCGTTCTCGACGGCGGCGACGAAGCGACCGCCGTGGTCGGCCCAGGTGACCCGCGGGGCGACCCGCGCGAACGGGCCGGTGGGGGGCGCCATGGTCCAGGCCTGCACGGCATAGGAGTGCACGAAGTAGAACCGCTCGCCGGCCAGGCCGTCGAACAGGACGCTGTCGGCTGGCGCCTCGACCGAGGTCCAGCCCATGTGCGGCACCACGGGTGCGCGCAGTCGGTCAACCGTGCCGGGCCACTCCCCCAACCCCTCCTGCGGGCTGGGGGACGGCTCCTGCGAGCCGTCGAACAGCACCTGCATGCCCACGCACACGCCGAGCACCGGTCGGCCACCGGCCAGCCGGGTCTCGATGAGGCGCGGCCCGTCCGCGTCGCGCAGCCCCCGCATGCAGGCGTGGAAGTTGCCGACGCCCGGGACGAACAGCCCGTCGGCGGCCAACGCCGCGGAGCCGTCGGCGGTCAGCTCGACGTCGGCGCCGACGTGCTCGAGCGCCCGGACGGCGGAGCGGACGTTGCCGCTGCCGTAGTCGAACACCACCACCGCTGCCACGTCAGCCCTCCTCCAGCTCGGCGCGGTGGCGGGCCTCCTCGGTCGCGCGGGCGTCGAACCGCGACACCGCCTTCGTGCTCGGGGCGACGACCGGTCCGGCAGCTCCGTCACGCAGGATCTCGACGCCCGGCAGCCCCAGGGCGCCCATGACGCGTCGCAGGAGGTCGTGGGCGTCACCTCCCGGGTCGGCGAGGACGGCGCCGATGCCGCGGCCCCGGCCCGCAGCCCGGACCAGGTCGTCGGGGCGCGCCTGCACCAGCCCGGGCGCCACGACGACGCCCAGGCCGGGCTCCCAGACCAGCCACCGCTGGCCGCCGCGCCACCCGCGCGGCTGCACGGTCAGCACGGCCCGCCCACCAGAGGTGAAGGCGCCCACGCCGGGCCGCAAGCGGTGGGGCACCGGGCGGGCTGCCAGCACGGTCACCGCCTCGTCATAGGGCGGCAGGGCGCGCGACGCGGCCTCCGCGGGCACGACCGCGGTCCACCGGCCGAGCGGCACGACGTGGCACGCGACCAGGCCCCGGCGCACCCAGGCTGCCACCGCAGCCGGTCCGCCACCCACGAGGAGCAGCCCGCGCGCGTCCGCCGCCGGCTGCCACGGGACGCTCACCTGTCGAGGCTGCCCTTCGCGCTGGGGACGCCGGTGACGCGCGGGTCGAGCGCGACGGCGGCGCGCAGTGCGCGGGCCACCGCCTTGAACTGGGCCTCGACGACGTGGTGGGGGTCGCGGCCGGACAGCACGCGGACGTGCAGTGCGATACCCGCGCGTCCGGCGAAGGACTCCCACACGTGGCGGGTCAGCGAGCCGGTGTAGGTGCCACCGATGACGACGTACTCCTGCCCCTCGGGCTCGCCGGTGTGCACGAGGAAGGGCCGCCCGGCGACGTCGACGACCGCCTGAACGAGTGCCTCGTCGAGTGGCACGGTCGCGTCCCCGAACCGCGAGATGCCGCGCTTGTCGCCGAGCGCCTCGCGCAGGGCGTCGCCCAGGACGATGGCCACGTCCTCGACCGTGTGGTGGGCGTCGACGTCCACGTCGCCGACCGCCTTGACCCGCAGGTCGATGAGCGAGTGCTTGGCGAGCGAGGCCAGCATGTGGTCGTAGAACCGCACTCCGGTGCTGATGTCGGACTCGCCGCTGCCGTCGAGGTCGAGCTCGAGCTCGACGCTGGACTCGGAGGTCGTCCGGCTCAGGGACACGGACCGGTCCGGGCGCTCGGCAGTCATGCGGGTCGCTCCTGTTGCTCTGCGCGCTCGGCGTCGACGACCTCGGCCATCGCCGCGAGGAACGCGTCGGTCTCGGCCGGGGTCCCGGCCGTGACACGAAGATAGTGCGGGATCCCGACGTCGCGGACCAGGACTCCCCGTGCGAGCAGGGCCTGCCACGTCCGGGACGCGTCCGCGAGCCCGCCGAACAGCACGAAGTTGGCATCGCTCGGGACCGGGTCGAGTCCCAGGGCCGACAGCTCGGCGACGATCCGGTCGCGCTGGGCCTTGACCGCGTCCACGGTCGCCAGCATCGCGGGGGCGTGGCGCAGCGCCGCGAGGGCGATCGCCTGGGTGGGGGCGGACAGGTGGTAGGGCAGCCGCACGAGCCGCAGCGCGTCCACGAGCTCCGGGTCGGCCGCGAGGTAGCCGAGCCGGCCACCGGCGAAGGCGAAGGCCTTGCTCATCGTGCGGGTCACCACGAGCCGTTCCCGGCCGGGCAGGAGGGTGAGGGCGCTCGGGGTGCCGGGCCGGGCGAACTCCTCGTACGCCTCGTCCACGACGACGACGGCACGAGCCGCCGCGGCATACACGGCCTCCACCACCTCGAGCCCCAGGGCGGTGCCGGTGGGGTTGTTGGGCGAGCAGAGGAAGACCACGTGCGGGTCGTGCGCGCGGACCTGCTCGGCCGCGGACTGGGCGGTGAGGTCGAAGGGCGCCTCGGCGCCAAGGCCGCGCAGCCCGTCGACCCAGGTGGTGCCGACGGAGCGGCTGATGATGGGGTGCATGGAGTAGGCCGGCGTGAACCCCAGCGCCGTGCGTCCCGGCCCACCGAAGGCCAGGACGAGGTGCTGGAGCACCTCGTTGGAGCCGTTGCCCGCCCACACCTGCGTGGCCTCGATGACGGTGCCCGAGCCCTTCGACAGGTATGCCGCGAGGGCAGTCCGCAGGTCCGTGAACTCCCGGTCGGGGTACCTGTTCAGGCCGTGGGCGACGTCACCGACCGCTGCGGTGATCTCGGCGACGACTGCCGGCGGGACGGGGTAGGAGCTCTCGTTGGTGTTGAGTCGCACGGGCACGTCGAGCTGGGGTGCGCCGTAGGGCGTCGCACCGCGGAGGTCCTCGCGCAGCAGGTCGCGGATGGAGGTCATCGGCTGGTCACGAGCCGAAGCGGGCGCTGACCGCCTCGCCGTGGGCGGGCAGGTCCTCGGCCTGGGCCAGGGCGACCACCTGCTCGGCCACGTCCTCCAGCGCCCGGCGCCCGTAGTCGACCACCTGCATCGAGCGCAGGAAGGAGTGCACGGACAGGCCGCTGCTGTGGCAGGCGCAGCCGCCCGTGGGCAGGACGTGGTTGGAGCCGGCGAGGTAGTCGCCGAGGCTGACCGGCGCGAAGGGGCCGACGAACACGGCACCGGCGTTGCGGACGCGAGTGCTCAACGTCGCAGCGTCGCGGACCTGCAGCTCGAGGTGCTCGGCGCCGTAGGCGTTGACCACCTCGAAGCCGACCTCGAGGTCGTCGACGAGGACCACGGCCGACTGCGCCCCGGACAGGGCCTGCGTCACCCGCCCGGAGTGCTTGGTCGCGGCCGCGCGTCGGGCCACCTCGGCCGCGACGGCCTCGGCCAGGGCTGCGCTCGAGGTGACGAGGACCGAGGCGGCCTGCGGGTCGTGCTCGGCCTGGGAGATGAGGTCGGCCGCGACGTGCACCGGGTCGGCCGTGTCGTCGGCGAGCACCATGATCTCGGTCGGGCCGGCCTCGGCGTCGATGCCGATGAGTCCCTTGAGGTGGCGCTTCGCGGCGGCGACGTAGATGTTGCCCGGTCCGGTGACCAGGCTGACGGGCGCGCACTCGGCCGGTTCGGCGCCGCTGGTGTCGGTGAACCCGAAGGCGAAGCCGGCCACGGCCTGGGCGCCCCCCATCGCGTAGACCTCCTCGACACCGAGCAGCGCACACGCGGCCAGGACGGTCGGGTGGGGGTACCCGGCGAGGTCTCCGGTGTTCTCGCGCTGCGGCGGGCTGGCCACCGCGAGCGAGCCGACGCCGGCGATCTGGGCGGGCACGACGTTCATGACCACGCTGGACGGGTAGACGGCGCGACCGCCGGGCACGTAGAGGCCGACCCGGTCGACCGGCACCCAGCGGTTCTCCACGTGACCGCCCTCGACGAGCTGCACGGTGCCGCCGTCGGGCAGCTGGTGCTCGTGCACCATGCGGGTGCGCCGGACCGCCTCCTCGAGGGCATCGCGGACCTGGGGGTCCAATGCCTCGAGGGCAGCGTCGAGCAACGCGACCGGCACGCGCAGCGACGGCGGCCGCACCCCCTCGAACCGCTCCCCCAGGTCGTAGAGCGCCTCGGCGCCGCGGTGCCGGACGTCCTCGCAGATCGGGCGCACGGTCTCCACGGCCGCCGCGACGTCGAGCTCCGCGCGCGGGAGCAGCGAACGCAGCTCCCGGGGACCCAGGACGCGGCCCCGCAGGTCGATCGTGGCCATCATGCGGCCAATTCTAGGTGGGTGCGCGCTCCCCGACCGGGCCGGTCTCAGCCCCCGGAAGCCGGCCGGCTGCTCGGCTCGGGCAGCTCCTGCGCGTGCCGGTCCGGAAGGCTCGGGTCGCGGATGGGCTCACGACGGAGCTGCTCGCGCCCGTGCGGTGGCGGATCGGACGGCGTGTTGGGGGGCTCGGCCGCCCCCTCCACGCCCGCCGCGTCGTCACCCATCCCACTGAACGCCTTCTCGACCGACGCGGTGATCTCGCGGTGCGGCCACCGCGCCGCGAGCAGGATGAGCACACCCAGGGTGAGGACCGCGCAGATGCCGACCGAGGCGGCCGGGCCGGTGCCGCCGGAGATCCAGCCGGCCAACAGGAAGCACAGCCCGGTCACCCCGACCGACAGGGCACCGGCCAGGCCGAACACCCGTCCCCGCATCGCCGTCGGGACCAGGAGGGTGAACGCGGACTGGGTGGGCAGCATGAAGCACTGGAGGGCGCCACACACGAACCACGCGGCCCACACGACCGGCAACGGCGGCTCGACCACGGTGACCAGCAGGGGCAGGGGCATGACGAGCGCCAGTCGCATGACCAGGTTGCTCTGGCGCTCCGCGGACAGCCTCCCGATGAGCAGCAGTCCCACGACCGCGCCGAGGATGGGCGCCGCCATGAGCAGACCACCCCAGGTGGAGGAGGCGCCGTGGCTGCTCGCGTAGGGCAGCGCCAGCGCCTCGGGAGCCGCGATGGCCAACGCGGTCGCGAGGGACAGGACGAGCAGGAGGGTCAGGGTGCGGCTCGACCGGATCTCGCGCCAGCCCCCGACGAGGTCGCCCCAGAACCGGGTCTGCTCCACACCACTCGACCCATGCCCGGGGACGACCAGCGCGACGACGGCGGCGCCGACGACGAAGGTCGCCAGGTTGAAGGCCAGGGCCCAAACGTCGCCGATGAACCCGACGATGGCGCCGCCCAGGGCGAGCCCGATGGCCTGGTTGACCTGCGTGGCCAACGTGGTCAGCCCGAAGGCACGGGCGTAGAGCCGGCGGTTGGGGAAGATGTCGGTGAGCAGCATCTGGCTG
>DASUKI010000052.1:0-11676 GCA_036278855.1 Pedococcus sp. | reverse complement strand
CCGCGTCGTTGCGGACGACCTCGCACTCGGCGCCCAGCTGCTGGAGGTAGCCGACGATGGTGAACACGAAGCTGTCGTAGTTGTCGACCACCAAGACGCGCGTCACGACCAGTGCCTTTCGTATGCCGCGTGGTGGCCGCTTGCGTGCGGCCCCACCGTGTTGTCGTTGAAGGGCATGAGGGGCGCGACCCACGGGAACAGCCACAGGAAGCAGGCGGCCACCACGGCCGCGAAGAGCACCAGGCAGACCAGCACCCGCACCCACGGTGGGCCCGGCAGGGACCGCCACAACGCGGCATACAGCATCGGTCAGGCCGCCTTCGGTGCGACCAGGGTGCCGGTGGGGAGCCCGGCGTCATGGG
Organism: Pedococcus sp.; assembly: GCA_036278855.1. GTDB lineage: Bacteria > Actinomycetota > Actinomycetes > Actinomycetales > Dermatophilaceae > Pedococcus. The sequence goes on along the minus strand of DASUKI010000052.1, from coordinate 11,314 downwards.
GGTAGGTGTGCACCAGCTCGGCGAAGACGACGTAGCGGTGGGCGGCGCTGTACTTGGGGTGGCACGCGGTCATCGTGAGCCACCCACTCGTCGCCCTGGCTCCCGGCCGGTTCGGCACCGGCGTGATGACCTGGACGTCGGTCGGGTCGACCACCAGGTGGCTGCGCACGGCGTAGACGGAGTAGGCGGACCTGGTCTCCACGACGACGAGGTCACCGGCGCGTAGCCGGTCGATGTCGTGGAACGGCCGTCCCCAGGTGGTGCGGTGCCCGGCTATCGCGAAGTTGCCGACCGCTCCGGGCATGGCGGTGCCACGGTAGTGGCCCACCCCGCGCTGGAGCACGTCGTGGCCGGTGCCCTCGATGACCGGACGGACCCAGTCGGCGCCGAACCGCGGGACACGCAGGACCGCGAAGGCCTTGCCCACGGCGGGCTCCGGCACGGTCGCCGGCGCGGTCGTCGGCCTCGGGGTGGAGGGGCCCGGGGCCGGGTCGGAGGCAGCGAAGTCCCGCGACAGCTCGTGGACGGTCGCCGCCTGGGCGCGTCCGGCGGTGACGTCGGTCCACCACAGCTGCCAGACGACGAACAGCAGCAGCAGCGCGCCCACGGTCAGGCAGAGGTCACCGATGAGGCCGAGCGACCAACGGACCGCCCTCATCCAGGGGTCCGGATGTGGTCGAAGTTGATCGAGCCGGCGTAGGCCGGAAAGGTCTGCTCCTTGCTGCTCTCGACGTCGTAGCCGAGCCCGACCGCATCGACGTACTGCTTGTAGATCTGCACCTCGGGGCTGGCGTCGAGGGCCTGCCGGAGCGCCCCGGGGTCGCCCATCGCCGTGATGACATAGGGCGGGGAGTAGACGCGGCCCTGCAGGATGAGGGTGTTCCCGACGCAGCGGACCGCGCTCGTCGAGATCACCCGCTGGTCCATGAGCATCATGGCCTCCGCTCCGCCCTGCCAAAGCGCGTCGACGACCGCCTGGACGTCCTGCTGGTGGACCACGTAGTCGTCGACGAACAGGCCGTCCGGCAGGGTGGCGGGGACGTTCTTCGCGTCGTCGAGCGTGACCTTGACCGTGGGACCCACGACCGCCTCGGTGCCCGCGGCGAGCATGAGTGCGTCGCCCTTGCGGGTCAGCTGCGTGACGCGCAGGTCGCCCGGCGCCTGCTGGGCCGAGAGCCGGTCGACCTCGCTGCGCAGGGTGCGCAGGTTCTTCGCGGAGACGGCGTTCTTGTGGGTCTGGTCACGGATCAGCGCGGGCAGGTCGCCGTTCGAGGCACGCAGGTTGGTGCCCTTCGCGGTCGCCGCGCTGGTCGCGAACATCACGCCGGCGCCGAGGGCGACGACCGGCACCAGGATCGACCACGCTGATGGGCGGCGGGTCAGCCACGTCAGCCGCTGGTCCTGCATGGCACTACGCTATGCCAAACGCGAAGACGCACCGAGGAGTGTTCCGTGCCGGAGTCCAAGGGGCGGGCCAAGCCCGCCTACACCCCGCCCACCAGGCCCGCCAAGGCCAAGGTCGGCAACCCCGTCTGGTTCGTGCCGGTGATGCTCGGCCTGATGATCCTCGGACTGTTGTGGATCGTGGTCTTCTACATCACCAGCGAGCAGTACCCCCTCGAGGCGATCGGCCGGTGGAACCTCGGGATCGGGTTCGGGCTGATGCTGGTCGGCTTCGGGATGACCACCCGCTGGCGCTGAGGCATCCGTTCATCCACAGGGTTGTGCACAGCTGGGGACAGAATCACAGAGGTGTAATACGTCGTTTGACGTAGTCAGCCCGTAGTCCGACCGGGTCAGCCGCCGGGTCAGCCGGCGGGTCAGCCGATGACCGCGAAGCTGGGCGACACGGCATACTTCACCGCGGTCAGCACGGCGAGCAGGACCAGCACCGCGACCACCCCTGGCCACTGCCACCGGCGCCGCTCCTTCGCGCTGGTCCAGGCGATGACGGCCGCGACCGCGCCACCGGTGAGGAACCCCCCGAGGTGGGCCTGCCAGGCGATGTTGGGCAGCACGAAGCCGATGACCGCGTTGATCGCGATGGTCGCCCACATGCCAGCCGACGACCGGCGCAGGTGCCGGTTGAGCACCAGCAGCGCCCCGAACAGCCCGAAGACGGCGCCCGAGGCACCCACCGTCGGGGTGAACCACAGGCTGTGCTGCGCCTCCTGGACGGTGTCGGGCGGTGAGGCCATGAGCAGGTAGACCACCGACCCGCCGAGCGCACTCACGAGGTAGACCGCGGCATAGCGCAGCCCACCCAGCAGCCGCTCGACGTACTGCGCCCCCACCATCCACAGGGCGAGCATGTTGAACAGGATGTGGGTGATGTTCGCGTGGGCGAAGGCGACGGTGAGGAAACGCCACGGCTCCTGGTCCCCGAGGACGGGCACGAACTGGATGTCGCGGGTCAGCCCCGGCACGGCCGTCTGGAGCACGAACACGAGCACGCAGAGCCCGATGATGCCGTAGGACACGACCGGGGTGTCGGTGACGTTGCCGCCGAAGACGGTCCGCGTGGTGCGGACCGTCTTCGCCTGCTGCTTCACGCAGTCGACGCACTGGACACCGACCGGGGCCGGCCGCTGGCACTCGGGGCACACGGGGCGACCGCAGCGCTGACAGCGCACGTAGGAGACCCGGTCGGGGTGGCGGGGGCAGACCGGTGGGGCCTCCTGCTGCGGCTCGTATGCCGTGTGCTCACTCATGGGGGCCGACCTCAGTCGTCGATGGTCACCGACTCGATGACAACGTCTTCGACCGGCTTGTCGTTGGCACCGGTGCGGACGCCGGCGATCTTGTCGACGACCTCGCGGCTCGGCCCGTCGGCGACCTCGCCGAAGATCGTGTGCTTGCCCTGCAGCCAGGTCGTGGGTCCGACGGTGATGAAGAACTGCGAGCCGTTGGTGCCCTTGCCCATCCGCTTGCCCGCGTTCGCCATGGCGAGCATGTAGGGCTTGGTGAAGTCCTTGTCGGGGCTGATCTCGTCGTCGAAGGTGTAGCCCGGGCCGCCCATGCCGCGACCGAGCGGGCAGCCGCCCTGGATCATGAACCCCGGGATGATCCGGTGGAAGATCAGCCCGTCGAAGAAGGGGGTGGGGTTCGTGCGGCCCGCGTCGTCGCGGTAGTCGCGCTCACCCTTGGCCAGTCCGGCGAAGTTCTGGACGGTCTTGGGGGCGTGGTCGGCGAACAGGGTGACCTTGATGTCCCCGTGGTTGGTCTTGATGGTGGCTTCCATGCCGCTCATCCTTCCATGGGGCGTGCCGGCATCCCGCCCCGCGGGCGGCCCCGGGGCTGCCCAGCGAGCCGAAACAGGGCAGGATGGGAGCGAACCGAATGTTCTCGACCAAGGAGGCCCGGTGTTCCGCACCAAGACCACGACCGAGCAGGCCGCCGACCGAGTCAGCACCGGCGCCCACACGGCGGCTGAGTACGCCGCGACCCTGCGCGAGAAGGCCGGACCGGCTGCCGATGCGGCCCGCGAACGTGCGAGCCAGGCGAAGGACTGGAGCAAGCCGCACGTCGACGCGGCCCGCGAGTGGGCCAAGCCGCACGTCGGGCACGGCATCGAGGTCGCCGCCCCGAAGCTGCAAGATGCGGTCGAGGGCTTGGCGCCCAAGGTCGACACGGCCCGTGACACCCTGGTCGACAGCGTCATCCCCAAGATCGCCGAGGCGATCGCGACGCTTGCGGCGGCGTCCACGGCGGCCCGCGCGACCGCCAGCGACACGGCGGATCGCGCGCCGGACGCCCTGGCCGTCCTCAAGGGCGACGCGGTGGCCCACCGCAAGAGCCGCAAGGGGAAGATCTTCTTCGTGCTCGGGCTGCTCGCAGCCGGCGCAGCCGCCTTTGCGGTGTTCCGCAAGTCGGCGCCCAAGGAGGACCCGTGGGCCACCCCGCTCGAGGACCCCTACACCGCGCCGACGACCGGTCGTGCCTCGAGCGTCTCTGGTGCGAGCGGGACCTCGGCGGGTGGCGCCGCCGCTGCCAGCGGCACCGTCTCCGGCCTCGCGGACGCGGCCAAGGGCAAGGACACCAGCTCGGCGACCTCGGCCACTTCGGCTGCCGACAAGCCGTCCACCGGCAAGGCAGCGGGCACGTCCAAGGGCAAGCACGCCGCCGACACCGCCGCCTCGAACGAAGACGACCTGGCAGACGACGCGAAGGACAAGACCGACTGACTCGCGACGCAGCGGGTAGCGTGGGACGGCATGTGGGACCTGGCCGCTGGACCGTTCCTCGCGGCTGCGGCACTTCTCGTGGTCGCGGGGGTGCCCAAGGTTGCCGACCCGCTACCGCTCGTTCGGGCGCTGCGCGCCGCTGGTATGGCGGTTCCTCGCCTCCTCGTGCGGGGCTTCGCGCTCGCTGAGGTCGCCATCGGCGGCTGGGCCGTCGTGGCGCCGGGGCGAGTGAGCTCGGGACTGGTGGCCGCGGCATACCTCGTCTTCACCGTGTTCGTCGCGCGCGTCCTGGCGCGCGGGGGCGTCCTCGGCTCCTGCGGTTGCTTCGGCAAGGCCGACACGCCCGCCACGCGCACCCACCTCACCCTCACCGCCGCTGCCGCCCTGGTCGCGCTGTGGGCAACCATCGACCCTCCCCGTGGCGTCTGGTCGGGCGTGGACGCCGCCACCCTCACCACCGTCGGGCTGGGCGCTGTCATCGGGTTCCTGGCCTGGCAGGTGATGGTCGTGCTGCCGACCACCACCCCCGCCGCCGTCCGCACCACCACGAAGGGCTGACCCATGCTTGCCGTCGTCATCGCCGAGGGCGTCGCCGTCGTCCTGCTCGGCGTGCTGGTCCTGGGCCTGCTGCGCAGCCACGCGCTCATCCTCAAGGCGTTGCACGAGCTGGGGGCCGGGCTCGAGCTCGAGAAGGAGGCGGGCACGGGCGCCACCACCGCCACGACCGGTGGCAATCCCGGACCGGTGCCGGTGGACCTCGAGTCCGGCGTCGTCCCCGCGACCCGCAAGGACTCCACGAGGGCACACGACATCGTCGGGACGACCCTCGACCGGGACGAGCGCACGATCACCCTCGGGGCACCCGGGCAGCGCACCCTGCTCGCCTTCCTCACCAGTGGGTGCAGCCTGTGCCAGACGTTCTGGGAGGAGTTCCGTGGCGAGGTCGCCGTGCCGGGCGACGGCACGCTGCGCATCATCGCCAAGGGGCCCGAGGAGGAGTCGCCCGGCAGCCTGCGCTCGCTCGCCGGGAATCGCGAGGTGGTCCAGTCCTCGGGCGCCTGGACCGACTACGACATCCCCGGCTCGCCGTACTTCGTCTACGTCGAGGCCGGGAGGGTGACCGGCGAGGGGTCGGCCACCACGTGGTCGCAGGTGCGTGACCTGATGGCCCAGGGGGTCGCGGACGGCGAGGAGGCTCGCAACGCGGCCGGGCGCGCGGGGCCGGGCATGCTGGTGGGCGACCTGCTGGGCCGGGGCGAGAGGGACAGCCTGCCCCGCATGGACAGCGAGCTCCTCGCCGCCGGCATCAGCCCGGGCGATGCCAGCCTCTACACCTCGCCCGACCCCGAGCCGGCCGGGGACCATGACCACCACCACCACGACGACCACCACCACGACGACCACCAAGTCGGACACCCCGGGCGTGAAGCCGCCGACCGGCGCTGACCGATGGACCCGACCACAGTCGCGCTGCTGCTCGGCCTCCCCATGGCGCTGGTGGCGGCCCTGCGTGCGACGTGGTCACCTTGAGGCGAGTCGATGCTCTCGAGCATCAGCCCGCTCGGTGAGCGGGCACGCGACTCCCGGTGGTGGCTGACCACCACTGCGTACGTAGGCGGCTCGCTCGTTGGCGGCCTCGCTGTCGGCGGCCTCGCCGCGACCCTCGGGTCGCTCGTCCCTTTGGGTTGGCGCTCATCGCCCGCGGCACAACTCGTCCTCGCCGCCCTGCTCCTGTGCGGCCTCGCCCTCGACCTGAGGGTCGGTGGGCTCGTCCTGCCGTCCTGGCGCCGTCAGGTCGACGAGCAGTGGCTCACCCGCTACCGCGGCTGGGTCTACGGCGCGGGCTTCGGCGCGCAGCTCGGTTTTGGCCTGGTCACCATCATCACCAGCGCCACGACGTATGCGGCCGTGCTCCTCGCCGCCTGGTCCGGTCACCTGGACGCGGGGCTGGCGATCGGGGGCACGTTTGGGCTCGTCCGTGCCCTTCCGTCGCTGGGCCTGCGCCGCGTCACGGACCGCGGTGCCCTCCACCGGGTGTTCGAACGGGTTGAAAGCTGGGCAAAGCCGGCGGAGATCATCGCTAGGGTGGCACTGGCAGCTGCCGCCACCACACTTGTCGCCACCGCAGTGGGGAGCTGAGTGCAATGTCCGACAACCACGGCATGGGCGCAAAGGCGCCGAGGGGATGGTCGGTGGAGGTGCGCCGCCTCCCGGGCGCCGAACCGCCGGAGCCGGGCGCACGGGCGGTCCCGTCGCAGGAGGACGTCACGCGGGGTGTGCTGCACGCCTGCACCCGCCCGATGCCGCCGGACCGGGGTGACTTCGGCAGCGGAGTCGTCGAGCTGCTGGGTCCCGACGACGTCTTCGTCGCCCTGGTCGACTACGGGACGGAAGTTGCCAACCAGGGGCTGTTCGAGAAGCAGGGCGTCCCGAGGCTGGCCCCGTCGCAGTTCGCGCCCAACCGGCTGCAGCGCCCACTGCCGGGGCTGAGCGCGTCGCAGCACTTCTTCAGCTCCGGCGGCCGCGGGTTCTGCCTGTTCACCGTCGTCGGCAGCCACGCCCGGCGAATGGCCTCGGTCGCCCGCGCGGAGGCGTTCGTGCGGACCCTGCAGATCACCGACCGGGCCACCATGGCCCGTCAGGGAGGACGGCCATGAGCACCCTGGAGGACCTCAATGCCCGGCCCGGTGGCCTCGTCGGCATGATCGACTCGCTGTCGCGACGCTTCCGCCCACTGTCCAGGCGCAGCATGCTGGTCGGTGCCGCTGTTGCCGGCTCGGCGCTGGCCACCAACCCCCGTACCTACGCGCTGCGGCCGGTCACGGCCTACGCCTCGATCTGCGGGCCGGGCAGCACCTTCGACAGTGGCTGGACGGTGTTCTGCTGCACCATCAACAAGGGTGTCAACGCCTGCCCGCCGGGCAGCTTCGCCGCAGGCTGGTGGAAGGCCGCCGACTCGTCGTGGTGCGGCAACGGGTACCGCTACATCGTCGACTGCAACGCGTCGTGCTCCAAGTGCTCGACCGGCTGCAGCGACGGCATCTGCGACAGCCGGTGCTGGAGCTGTTCGTGCGGGCGAGGATCCTCGGCGACGTGCGACCAGCGGCGGGTCTGCTGCAACGCGTTCCGCTACGGCCAGTGCAACACCCAGGTGAAGTGCAGCGGTGGGGTGCACTGCCGCGTCGTCAGCTGTGTGGCGCCGTACAAGTGGGCGAGCTGCACGACCACCTCGCTGTCGGACAACCGGACTGCCGAGCACAGCGCCCCCTGCCTGCCGAACTGGGGCGCGATCCAGCGCAAGTACGACTCGATGGGAGCGGCGAAGTCCTGGCTCGGTGCCTCGATCGGCCCCGAACGCGCGATTGGGGACGGCCATGGCCGGTTCGTCACCTACCAGCACGGCTGGATCGTCTGGTCGCACGGCACAGGAGCCCGAAACATGCATCCGTGGGCGCACACGCCCTGGGTCGCCGAGGGCGCCTACAAGGGCGTGCTCGGCTACCCGGTGTCCGACATGACCTACGGGCTGAAGGACAGCGCCTGGATGCAGATCTTCCAGGGCGGGGCGATCACCGACAGCCTGCACACCAGGACGGAGTCGGTCACCGGGGTCCGTTGGACGATCTGGCGCAACAATGGACGCGAGAACGGCGTCCTCGGGTTCCCGACGAGCGGTCTGGTGTACGGCCCCGGGCAGTACTACTGGATCCAGACGTTCCAGGGCGGCGCGATCACCGACAGCCGGGAGACCACGACGCAGATGGTTGCTGGTGTCATGTGGGACGGCTGGAAACGCGCGGGTCGCGAGAACGGGGTGCTGAGCTACCCGTCCACGCCGAGGAAGGCCGTGTCCCGTGGTGCGATGCAGGGCTTCCGCAAGGGGGAGCTGTGGGCCTTGGGGTCCGGCAAGGCCTACCGCGTCTACGGCAGCGTGCTCACCGAGTGGAGGGCTGCTGGAGGTGCGGCGGGACGTTACGGATTCCCCCTGAGCGACACGGTCGTCTCGGGCGACGGACTCTCCTGCACGTTCGAGCACGGGACGATCACCGTGGGGCCGCGGTCACAGGCTGCGTGGTCGCCCGAGGTCTTCCCCCGTGAGCGGATCCGTGGGCGGGGGACTGACGAGGCCTAGCTCGCTGCGACACAGGCGGTGATCGCCTGTGCAACAACCGGATCCGCGTCCTCGGGGATGCAGCGTAGGTCCACCAGGCAACGGCTCCGGTCCACGCGCGCAAGAACGGGCTGGGGCTGGGACCGCAGCAACCCGGCATACCGCTCGGGGAGGGCGACCGCCCACCCGGGCAGGATGAGCCCCGCAGCTCCGCCACCGCCCACGACGCCGTCGGCGGGCACCACGGTGGCGTCGATCTCCGGCCCGAGGGAGGCGATGAGTGCCTCGCAGCGGGCGCGGAGCCGGCCAGCGTCGGCCCCGATCGCCTGCCGGACAGGAGGCTCGGGTCCCCGCAGGGTGGCCTCGAGTGCCGCGAGGGTGGTCTTGTCCGTGCGCACGGCACGGGCGAGCGGGTGGCGGCGGAGGCGTTCCACGGCCTCCGCGCGGCCGAGGACCAGACCCGCCTGGGGTCCGCCCAGGAGCTTGTCGCCGCTGCACGTCACCACCGACGCGCCGTCGCGCAGTGACGAGGCCGCGTCCGGCTCGTCGGGCAGCCGCGGGTCGGGGCCGAGCAGGCCGCTGCCGATGTCGTGCACGACGGGCGGGCCGAGATGAGCGAGGGCGCCCACCTCCACCGACGAGGTGAAGCCCTCGACGCGGAAGTTGCTCGGGTGCACCTTGAGGATGCAGCCGGTGTCCGGGCCGACGGCGTCGGCGTAGTCCTGGAGCGTCGTCCGATTCGTGGTGCCCACCTCGCGGAGCAGGGCCCCCGTGCTGGCGATGAGGTCAGGGAGGCGGAACCCGTCGCCGATCTCGACCATCTCGCCGCGACTCACCAGCACCTCGCGCCCGGCCGCGAGCGCGGTGGTCGCGAGCACGAGAGCGGCTGCACCGTTGTTGACGACGAGAGCGGCCTGCGCCCCTGGCACCGCGCGCAGGACGGCGGCCGCCGCCGCGCGACCACGCGACGACCGCTGCCCGGTGGCGAGGTCCAGCTCGACGTCGACGTAGCCCGCGGCGGTCGTCATCGCCTCGACCGCGGCCGGGGAGAGGGGAGCGCGCCCGAGGTTGGTGTGGATGACCACGCCGGTCGCATTGAGCACGGGGGTCATTGCCGTGGGGTGTTCGGGGAGCACGGCCAGCGTCGCGGCCACGACCTCGTCAGGCGCGATCTCCCCGTTGCGCACCCGCTGCTGAGCGGCCGTGACGGCAGCCTTGACGGTCTCGCGCCCAAGCCGTGAGACCGCCCCAGCCACCGGTTCCGCGGCGAGGACAGCGTCCGTGCGGGGCACGCGGCGCCGGGCGTCCTCCGGGTGTGGCTGTGGCATGGGCTCTCCTCGTCGGCGCTGGCTCGGCCAGCCTAGATCCCGCTCCCAGACGGCGACCGGCGGACGCGTGCTTGTCGTGGTGGAGGAGGTGGGCGCACTTCTCGGTCATGGCGAGCTACGACGTGCAGGTCCACGACCACGTCGGGGTGCGCGAGCCGCGCAGGCCTCGCCCAAACCCGCCGAGCCTGCGCGCCGAGGCCGACCCACCGGCATACCGGGACATCTGAGGCACCACCCGCACAACGGGGCTCCGCAGCAGTAGCGTGTGCGAACCGCGCGCCTCACCGCCGGAGGACACCATGCCGCGCTTCGCCCACACGCTCTCGGTCAGCGCACCACCAGCAACCATCTTCGGCATCGTCGACGACTTCACCCAGACCCCGCTGTGGCTGTCCCGCTGCACGGGGATCGACAAGGTGGACACCGGGCCCAACGACGTGGGCACGCGGCTGCGATACCACTACGACGACGGCCGCCGCACCGGGATCATGGACGGCGAGGTGATCGCGCGTGAGCCGGATCGGCACTTCGCGATGCGGTTCACCGACAGGATGATGCGCGTGACCGTGGACTTCGTGTCGGTCTCCGACGGGGTCGGCACCACGCTGACGCACACGATCGACATCGGCACGGTGGGCGTGGGAAGACTGTTCACCCCGATGATCCGACGCAGCCTGCCGAAGCAAACCATCGATGCGATGGCCAAGCTCAAGGCGATGGCGGAGACGCGGGACTGAGACATCCTGTGCGGGCCGCCTACCTGGGTCATCTGCCGGGTTGCAGGTTGGCGATGAGCGGCGAGACTGGCAGAGATGGCTGTGCCTGCGTGGAGGTCCTGGTTGGCCCGCGGCGCCGTGGTGGTCGCCGTGGCCGTCGTCGTGCTGAGCCTGAACAAGCTGTGGAGCTACGCCAACACCGACGACGTGAAGGTCGTCGAACAGTCCCACCTCGTGGCCGTCGCCAACGCAGCCTGCGCCCGGATGCGTGAGGTGACCGCCGAAGCCGCGGTCGGCACCTCGGCGCAGATCGGCCAGCGGGTGGGAGCCATCAACGCCCAGAACGACGCGGTCACCGAGATGGTCTCGACCATCCGCCGGCTAGTTCCCGCCGCCGAGCTGTCCGCGGACCAGCCGGCCGACGAGTGGCTCGACGACTGGGGGCGGCTGGTGCGGGAGCGCGACGCCTACGCCCATGCGCTGGCGGCGGGCAAACCCACACCGCTGGTCCTGCCCGTGGTCGACGGCCGCGGCCTGCAGAGCAGGCTCGACAACGTCGGCCTGAACTGCCGGGTGCCACGGGTGATGCTGGCTCCGTGAGGCTCAGGTTGCGCCGGTCTTTCATTACGCGATGAATTAGCGCATGCTGGGAGGGTGACGATGACGCAGAAGACCAGGACGTCGCCGCCGAGCTGGCTCGTGAGGGGCACGGCTCCGGTGGCAAAGACCCTCGCGGGGCGCAGGTGGTTCCCGATCTGGGGACTGATGCACCACGTGGGTCGGCGAAGTGGCCACCACTATGCAATCCCCGTGGCGCTCGTGCCCGTGATTCGCGACGACACCTTCCTGATCGGGCTGCCGTGGGGCCACAAGACCAACTGGGCCCAGAACGTGCTGGCGGCCGGTGGTGCGACGGTGACCTGGAAGGGGCATGACCGCGCCGTGAGCCAGCCCAGGCTTGTCGGGGCTGACGAG
>DASUKI010000051.1:0-12682 GCA_036278855.1 Pedococcus sp. | reverse complement strand
GCGGGTGCGTCACCAGCCGCCTGCGGCCCGGTGCCGTCAGCCTGCTTCCCTGCCGGGTCGGCCGGCGGCCCGCCGGGGTGCCAGTCGGCCCGCCGCCGCAGCGAGGACTCGTCGGCGAAGGGCTCCATGCGGGCGCCGACGTGGCTGGCGTCCTCGTGCACCACCCTGGCGAGCGCCTCGAGCAGCAGGAGGTACCCCGCCGCCCCGGCGTCCACCACACCTGCCCGCCCGAGGGCCGCGAGCTGGCCGGTGGTGGCCCGCAGCGCCTCGGTCGCCGCGTCGAGGGCGTCCTCGGAGACCGCTGCCAGGCCGCGGTCGACCGCGGCCGTGCCGGCACCGGCCGCCGCCCGGGCCACCGTCAGGATCGTGCCCTCCACCGGCCGCGTCACGGCGGCATGGGCGCGCTCGCTCGCGCGCACCATCCCCGCGGCGATCGTGTCGGCGTCGGCGACGTCACCGCCGCGCTCGGCGATCGCCTCGGCGAACCCCCGCACCAGCTGGCTGAGGATCACCCCGGAGTTGCCGCGTGCGGTCAGCAGCATGGAGCGGGCCAGGGCCGAGCACTCCTGCTCCAGGGTGGCCGCGCCGAGGATGCCGGCGCCCTCCTGCTCGGAGCGCACGGCGTCGAGCGCCGCGTCCAGCGTGAGGTAGAGGTTGGTCCCGGTGTCGCCGTCGGGCACCGGGAAGACGTTGAGCGCGTCGATCTCCGCACGACGGGCGGCGAAGGCCGCCCGCGTGAGCACGGCCCAGCGCCGCGCATCGGCGGCGGTGAGGGCTTCGAGCACGGTGGCAGGCTAGTCGCCGCCGCCGTCACCGGCGCGGACCTCGACGTCGTTTTGGTCGCGACGGCCACCCTCGGCTACTCTTGACCGGTTCCCGTGAACCCTCGTGTCGCTGGCTGCTGCCCGCACCCGAGCCGGGGACCACTCGAGTCTTGTACGCATCGAAAACCAGGAGAACACCCGTGGCTGCCAACTGCGACGTCTGCGGCAAGGGACCGGGCTTCGGTCACAACATCTCGCACTCGCACCGCCGCACCAAGCGTCGCTGGAACCCCAACATCCAGCGCGTGAAGGCGCTCGTGGGCGACGCGGGTGTGACCCCGAAGCGTCTCAACGTCTGCACCTCGTGCCTCAAGGCCGGCAAGGTCAAGCGCTGACCCAGCCCTGCGGCATACCGAATCAAGCCGGCTCCCCACTCGGGGAGGCGGCTTCTTTCATGCCCAGCCACCTCGCTTCCCCCTGAATCGATGTAAAACCGCCGGTGATCTCCGGCGCGTTCACATCGAATCCGCTTTCCTGCTACGCCCGGAAGTGGTCCCAGCCGCGCGGCTGCTGGGGCGCCCCGTCGAGCGTGACGCCCTCGCCCGCCTCGACCACGCCGATGGTGCGCCAGCCGTCGGGCACGTCACCGCCGAAGGTGGCCAGCAGGCTGTGCTCCTCCCCGCCGGCGAGCACGCACTCCAGCGCGGCGTCGCCCACCGCCTGGTGCACCGCTGCCAGGTCCTCGTGCAGCCCTGCCGGCGAGAGCGCGAGCCGCACCCCGCTCGCCGCCGCGACGCGGTGCCCGTCGCGCAGCAGCCCGTCGGACAGGTCGATCATCGCCGTCGCGCCCGCCGCGGCCGCCTGCGGGCCCGCCGTGAGCGGCGCGGTGGGACGCAGGTGGTGGGCCAGGCACTGCGCCCGTATGCCGCGTGGCTCGGTCAGCGGGTCGGCGCCACCCTCGAGGAGCACCAGACCGGCCGCCGAGCGCCCGAGCGTGCCGCACACGGCGACCCGGTCACCCGGCCGGGCCCCGGAGCGCAGGACCGCCGGCCGTGCACCCAGGTCACCGAACGCGGTCATCGAGACCACGACGACGCCCGGCAGCGCCGAGGACAGGTCGCCACCGGCCACGACCACGCCGGCGCCGGCGGCGCGCTGGCCGAGCGATCGGGCGAACTCGACCGCCCACTGCGCCGGGACCTGCGGGTCGGCGACCAGCGAGACCAGCACCGCGGTGGGGGTGGCGCCCATCGCCGCCACGTCGGCGAGGTTCTGGGTGAGCAGCTTGGCAGCCACGTCGGCTGGGGTGGACCACTCGTCCAGCCAGTCCCGGCCGCGGACCATCGAGTCGGTCGTCGCGACGCTCCGGGCGCCGGTGGCCAGGACCGCGGCGTCGTCCCCCGGACCCACCGTGACCGCCGGGCCACCGCCGAAGAACGGGAAGATCTGCGCGAGCAGCTCGCCCTCGGACAGCTCGGCCAGCGGGCGCCGCGGATCGAGCACGGCGTGACCTCCTTGTGACGCGGTCCCGGGGAGACGGGTGGACACGGGCACGGTAGCGTCTGGCGTGGCCGAGGGCTCCCCCCGGCCGCGTGCTCGCGGGGCGCTGGCGTCCCGACCAACCGGACACGACGCAGCCCGTCTCCGACAGCAGTAACACGTTCCGTCTACGACAGAAGAGGTGTCACGTGGTGGTCCAGGCCTACATCCTGATCCAGACCGAGGTCGGCAAGGCGGCGACGGTCGCCGAGGCGATTGCCGGCATCCAGGGGGTGGTCCTGGCTGAGGACGTCACCGGCCCCTACGACGTGATCGCGCGCGTCGAGGCGAACACCGTCGACGAGCTCGGCAAGCTGGTCATCGCCAAGATCCAGGACGTCGCCGGCATCACCCGGACCCTCACGTGCACGGTCGTCCACGTCTGAGCCCCCACCCGACCCGTCCGTGAGCCGCACGCGTCCCGTCGCGGCGAGCACGCGGCACACCGCCACCGGCCTCCTGCTGCTCGGGATGGCCGGTGGCCTGCTGACCGGCTGCACCCGGTCGGTCGAGGTGACGCCGCCGCAGCACGCGCAGGCGTGCGAGCCGGCGACGAGCCACTGGCCGGACCGGGTCGCCCACCAGGAGCGCCGGCTCGTGAAGGACCACGGCGGCGACCCCGACGACGCCCGCGCCTGGGGTGACCCGGCGATCATCGCCACCTGCGGCTGGCCTGCGCTCGGACCCACCAGCGAGCAGTGCCTCGAGGTGAGCGGCGTGGACTGGGTGGTCTCGCCACTGAGCGACGGCACCAAGTTCACGACGTTCGGCACCGACCCGGCCATCGAGGTGCTCGTGCCCAAGGCATACGCCCCCGAGCCGCTGGTCCTCCCTGCGTTCGGACCGGCCGCCCAGGCGCTGCCCACCAACGGCCGGCACTGCACCTGACCGAGCCCGTCCGCGGCAGGCGGTCAGCGCAGGCCCACCGGGCGGTGCAGGGCCAGCTGGACCAGCTCGTCGATGAGCTCGGGGTAGGCCAGGCCACTCGCCGCCCACATCTGCGGGTACATCGAGTGCGGCGTGAACCCCGGCATGGTGTTGATCTCGTTGACGAAGACGTCGCCCGTGTCGGTGTAGAAGCAGTCGACCCGGGCCAGACCTTCGCAGCCGAGTGCCTCGAACGCCGCCGCGGCAAGGCGGCGCACCTCGTCAGACACGTGGTCGGGCACCTTCGCCGGACAGCTCAGGACGACGCCCTGGTCGTCGAGGTACTTGGCCTCGAAGTCGTAGAAGTCGTGGCCGTGCCCCTCTTCGACGACGATCTCGCCGACCTCGGAGGTGCGGGGCGGGTCGGTGTCGCGGCCCTGCAGGACGGCGCACTCGATCTCACGACCGATGATGCCCTGTTCGATGACCACCTTGCGGTCGTGCTCCCGCGCGGCGACGATCGCCGCCTCGAGACCGTCGCTGCCCGACACCTTGGTGATGCCCATGCTCGACCCGGCGCGGGCCGGCTTGACGAACACCGGGTAGGTCAGGGCGCCGACCGCGTCCATGGCCGCCGCCTTGTCGCGTCGCCATTCCGCGTCCGTGACGACGACGTAGGGCCCGACGGGCAGGCCGGCCGCGGCGAAGACCACCTTCATGAAGTGCTTGTCCATGCCGGCGGCGGACGCGAAGACCCCTGAGCCGACGTAGCGGATGTCGGCGAGCTCCAGCATCCCCTGGAGGGTGCCGTCCTCGCCGAACGGCCCGTGCAGCAACGGGAACACGACGTCCACGTCACCCAGGCTCCGCGGCACCTGCTCGGGTTCGAGCACGGTGATGCCGCGCTCGGTCGTGGCCAGCGGCACCAGCACGCCCGTGCCCCCCGGGTCGACCTCCGGCGTCTGGCTGGCGGTGAGCTCGAGGAGCCGGGGGTCGCCGTCGGTCAGCACCCAGTGGCCGTCGCGGGAGATCCCGATCGGGACCACCTCGTACGCATCCCGGTCGATGGCCTGCATCACGCCCGCGGCCGTCGCACACGAGACGGCGTGCTCCGAGGAGCGGCCACCGAAGACGATCGCGACCCGTGGCTTGCGAGGGGCTGGCTGGTCCGTAGTCATCGCCGTCGAGCGTATCTGGGCCGGGCGGCGGGCAGCCGCCTCGACCCGCGCGGACGCCGCCTACGCTGGTCGCCGTGACCGACGAGACCCTCGCCCCTGCCACGCGCGCCGTCGCGCTCGGACGCCAGCCCCGCAGCCCCGGTGCCGGGGTCAACGCACCGCTCGAGCTCTCGTCCACCTACATCGCCGACGGGCCGGTCAACTACGCGCGCGGCGGCAACCCCACGTGGTCGGCGTTCGAGGAGGCACTCGGCTCACTCGAAGGCGGTGAGGCGCTGGTCTTCGCCTCGGGCATGGCTGCGGTCTCTGCCGCCCTCTCACTGCTGCCGCACGGCGGAGTCGTGGTCGTGCCCCACCACTCCTACAACGGCACCACCTCGCTGCTCGAGGAGCTGGCCGGGTCGGGGGCGGCCGTGGTGCGTCGGGTCGATCCCACCGACCAGCCCGCGGTGCGCGCGGCGCTGGTGGGCGCGGCGATGCTGTGGGTCGAGTCACCCACCAACCCGATGCTCGAGGTCTCCGACATCGTGGCGCTGGCCGGCATGGCACGCGAGGCAGGCGCCGTGACGGTGTGCGACAACACGTTCGCCACCCCACTCGTCCAGCGCCCCCTCGAGGACGGCGTGGACGTCGTGCTCCACTCGGTCACCAAGTACCTCGCCGGACACTCGGACGTCATCCTGGGCGCGCTGGTGACGCCGGCCACGGAGGCGGGCCAAGCGACCCGCGAGCGGCTGTCCCGCCACCGTCTCCTGCACGGCGCCATCGCCGGGCCGTTCGAGACCTGGTTGGCGCTGCGGGGCGTGCGCACCCTGCACCTGCGGGTCGAGCGAGCCACCGCCAACGCCACCGAGCTGGCGTCCCGGCTCGACGCCCATCCCGGGGTCCAGCGGGCCCGCTACCCCGGCTTCGGCGCCATCGTGACGATCGAGGTGCCGGGAGGCGCCGCCGGCGCCGAGCGGGTGGCCGCCGCCGTGCGGCTCTGGACCCACGCCACGAGCCTGGGCGGGGTGGAGTCCCAGCTCGAGCGTCGGCGGAGGCACCCGTCCGAGCCCGAGACGGTGCCGGAGTCGTTGTTGCGGCTGTCCGTGGGCATCGAGGACGTCGAGGACCTGTGGGGCGACCTCGACCAGGCCCTCGCGGCGAACCTTCCAGGCCAGAACGGCAACCACAGCCACGACCGAAGAGCCGGTCGTCCCCCGCTGGTCTGACAGACAGCTCGTCGAAAGGAGCAGTCCATGTCCGAGGTCCGGGTCCACAACTTCTCGATCTCCCTCGACGGCTTTGCCACCGGTGAGCCGCAGACCGCCGACGCGCCGTTCGGCCACGCCGGCGAGCGGCTGCACGAGTGGATGCTCAGGACCCGGTTCTGGCACCGGATGGTCGGCATTCCCGGGGGCGCCGTCGGCGCAGACAACGCCTTCGCCGAGCGCCACGAGGCGGGCTTCGGCGCGGAGATCATGGGCGCCGGAAAGTTCGGCCCACCCGGGTGGCAGGACGACCCCGACTGGAAGGGCTGGTGGGGACCGAACCCGCCGTTCCACACCCCGACGTTCGTGCTCACCCACCGGCCGCGCTCCCCGATCCACATGGAGGGCGGCACCACCTTCCACTTCCTCGACGCCACGCCGGGCGAGGCACTGGAGCAGGCCCGTGCTTCGGCCGACGGCCGCGACGTGAGGATCGGCGGCGGGCCAACGGTCGTGCGCGACTTCGTCGCCGCCGGGCTCGTCGACCACCTGCACCTGGTCCAGGTGCCCATCGTGCTCGGCCGCGGTGTCCGCCTGTGGGACGGCCTCGAGGCGCTGGAGGACACCTACGACATCGAGGCCGTCTCGACGCCGAGCGGCGTCACGCACCTGACCTTCACCAGGAGGAGTCGGTGAGCACGCCGAGCCGACAGCTCAGCGCGCCTCGTTCTTGAGCGCCCGGCCCATCAGCGCTCCGACGACCTCGGCCGGAGGTCGCCCGTCGTGCACCACCGCGGCAACCTGCTCCACGATCGGCACCTCGACCCCGTGGGCGCCGGCCAGCTGCAGGATGGACTCGCAGGACTTGACGCCCTCCGCCGTCTGCCGGGTCTGGGCGACGACGTCCGCGATGCTCATGCCCTGCCCGAGCTTGACCCCGAACGCGTGGTTGCGGGACAGCGGCGACATGCAGGTCGCGATGAGGTCACCCACCCCGGCGAGCCCCGAGAACGTCACCGGGTCGGCGCCCAGGGCCAGGCCGAGCCGCGTCGTCTCGGCCAGTCCGCGGGTGATGATCGAGGCCTTGGAGTTGTCGCCGAACCCGAGCCCCTCCGCCATCCCGACGGCGAGGGCGATGACGTTCTTCAGGGCTCCGCACAACTCGGTCCCGACGACGTCGGTGTTGGTGTAGGGCCGGAAGTAGGGCGGGTTCGCGGCCGCCGCGACCGTCCCTGCCACGGCCTCGTCGACGCAGGCGACGACGCTGGCGGCGGGCTGCTTGCGCGCAATCTCCGGGGCGAGGTTCGGCCCCGAGAGCACGACGATGCGCCGTGGGTCCACTCCGCCCACCTCGGCGATGACCTCGCTCATCCGCTTGGTGGTGCCGAGCTCGACCCCCTTCATGAGGGAGACCACGGCGGCGGTGTCGCCGAGCACCTCACCCCACTCGCCGAGGTTCGCGCGCAGGGTCTGCGAGGGCACGGCCAGCACGATGACGTCCGCGTCGCGGGCGGCCTCGGCGGGGTCGGTGGTGGCGCTCACCAGGGACGGCAGCGCCAGGTCGGGCAGGTAGTCGGCGTTGCAGCCCGCGTTGACCTGGTCCACCACCTCCTGCCGGCGGCCCCACATGCGGACCGTGGTGCCACCGTCGGCGAGCACGCTGGCGAACGCGGTTCCCCAGCTGCCGGTGCCGAACACCGCTGCGTGGGTCATCCGGCATCCTCCTGACGCCTCGGCCGGTGGAAGTTGCCGGTCGTCGGCAGCCCGTGCTTGCGCGAGTCGAACCGCTCAGCCGGCGCCTTCTCTGCCCGCAGGACCTCGAGCTCGGCGGTGATCGCGGTCATGATGCGGTCGCTCGCCTGACGGAGCACCGTTGCCGTGACCGGCTTGTCGTAGAGGTCCTCGAGGTCGACCGGCCTGCCCGCTCGCACGTGCATGGTCTTGCGGGGGAACAACCGCACCCGCTTGGAGTAGGGCGCGAGGATCTCCTGCGGTCCCCACTGGGCCACCGGGATGACCGGGCAGCGGGTCATCAGCGCGATCCGGGCGGCTCCGGTCTTGCCGACCATCGGCCACAGGTCGGGGTCGCGGGTGAGCGTGCCCTCGGGGTAGACGCCGACGCACTTGCCCTGGTCCTGGATGGCCGCCACCGCGGCGCGGAACGCCTCGGCGGCCTGGCCGCTGTTGCGGTAGACCGGGATCTGCTGGGCGCCCCGGACGAGCGCTCCCACCACCGGGATCCGGAACACCGACTCCTTCGCGAGGTAGTAGACCTCACGGCCGTTGTCGTACATGAAGTGGGCGAAGGTCAGCGGCTCGACGTACGACAGGTGGTTGGGGCAGACGACGAAGCCGCCCGTCCTCGGCAGGTTCTCGGCGCCCTGCCAGTCGCGCTTGGTGAGCAGCATGAGCAGCGGCCGCACGATGGCCACCACGACGCGGTAGGCGAAGGGCAGCCGGCGCGTGCCGCTGTCGGTCACAGGCTCTCCAGGTTCGACGGGGTTGGGCGTGAGCATCCTCGCCGCTCGCGGGGGCGGTGTCGAGCAGCGGCACGCGCGCTGGGACGATCGTGGCGATGTCCGCTCGCACCGACTGGCACCTCGTCGTCCCCGTCAAGGGTGGGGCGGCTGCGAAGTCGCGCCTGCACCCGCCGCGCGGCGTGGCGCGCGAGGACCTGGCGCTCGCGCTCGCCTCGGACTGCCTCACCGCCTGCAGTGCCGGTATGCCGGCCGGCCGGCTCCTCGTGGTCACCTCCGACCAGCGCGCGGCAGAGGTCGCACGCCACGTCGGGGCCGGGGTCGTGCCCGACCCCGGCCGCGGGTTGAACGCGGCGGTCGACGCGGGCGTCGGCAGGGTGGTGTCGGTGGCGGGGCCGCAGGCCCCGGTTGCCGTCCTGCTCGGCGACCTCCCCGCCCTCCGCGCCGGTGACCTGACGACGGCGCTGGGCGCCGCCGCGGCATACCACTTGGCAGTGGTGCCGGACGCGGCCGGTGTGGGGACGGTGCTGCTGACCGCGCTGGAGGCACGCCGGCTGGTGGCGCGCTTCGGTGCGGGGTCGGCCGCCAGGCACGAGGCAGGCGGCCACCACAGGCTCGACCTCGACCTGTCGCGCCTGCGCACCGACGTCGACGACGACGCCTCCCTGGCCGCTGCGGTGCGGCTCGGCGTGGGGGCGGCGACCGCGGCGGTGCTCGACGGCGCGGCTACGCTGCCGGGCATGCAGGCGAGCGTGCACACCTTCGACGAGGACAGCGGCGCGGGGTCGGTGCTGCTCGACGACGGCCGGGAGGTGGCCTTCAGCGGCGAGGTGTTCGCCGCGAGCGCGCTGCGGCACGTGCGGCTCGGCCAGCGGCTGAGCATCGAGGTGGCCGGGGACGGCGACGACGTGTCGCGGCTGTGGCTGGTCGGCGTGGGCGACGACCAGACCATCGGCTGACCGCAGGTAATCCACCCAAATGGACTGAGACTGACGCCCGCAGTCGGTGGTGGGCCTGGTCAGTCGACCTCGTAGTCGGCACCGAGCGCGTCGAGCTTGTCGGAGAAGCGCTCGTAGCCACGGTAGATCAGCTCGATCCCGTGCACCTTCGACTGGCCCTCGGCCGCGAGCGCGGCGATGAGGTAGCTGAAGCCGCCGCGCAGGTCGGGCACGGTGATCTCCGCGCCCTTGAGCGGTGTCGGGCCGGAGATGACCGCGCTGTGGCGGAAGTTCGCCCGCCCGAACCGGCACGGGGAGCCGCCGAGGCACTCGCGGTAGAGTTGGATGACCGCGCCCATCTCACCGAGGGCGTCGGTGAAGCCGAGCCGGTTCTCGTAGACCGTCTCGTGGACGATCGACAGGCCGGTGGTCTGGGTCAGCGCCACCACGAGCGGCTGCTGCCAGTCGGTCATGAACCCGGGGTGCACGTCGGTCTCGAGCACGAGCGAGTTGAGCGTGCCGCCGGCGTGCCAGAACCGGATGCCCTCGTCGTCGATCTCGAAGGCGCCGCCGAGCTTCCGGAACACGTTGAGGAACGGCATCATCGACTGCTGCTGGGCGCCGCGGACGTAGATGTCGCCACCGGTCGCCAGCGCCGCGCACGCCCAGGAACCGGCCTCGATCCGGTCCGGGATGGCCAGGTGGTCATAGCCCCCGAGTCGCTCGACGCCCTCGATCTTGATCACCCGGTCGGTCTCGACGCTGATGATCGCGCCCATCTTCTGCAGGACGGCGATCAGGTCGAGGATCTCGGGCTCCACGGCGGCGTTGCGCAGCTCCGTGACGCCGTTGGCGCGCACGGCGGTCAGCAGCACCTGCTCGGTGGCGCCGACGCTGGGATAGGGCAGGCTGATCCGGGCGCCGCTGAGACCGTTCGGGGCGGTGAGCCGCAGGCCCTCGGGTCGCTTCTGCACGTCAGCACCGAAGTGGCGCAGCACGTCGAGGTGGTAGTTGATGGGGCGTTCGCCGATGCGGCAACCGCCGAGGTCGGGGATGAAGGCCTCACCCAACCGGTGCAGGAGCGGGCCGCAGAGCAGCACGGGCACCCGCGAGGATCCGGCGTGCGCGTCGATGTCGGCGACGTGGGCCTGCTCCACGTTCGTCGGGTCGAGGAGCAGCTCACCGTCGCGGTCGGTTGAGTCGATCTTGACGCCGTGCAGCTCGAGCAGCCCGGAGACGATCTTGACGTCCGAGATCTCGGGGACGCCCCGCAGGCGGCACCGGTCCTCGGCGAGCAGGGCGGCGACCATGGCCTTGGACACCAGGTTCTTGGCGCCGCGCACCTCCAGGTCACCGACCAGGGGTGCGCCGCCGTTGACGGTGAGGATGTTCGCCATTGCCCAAGCATCCCAAACGACGGCGGAGGCCGACACCCCGAGGGTGCCGGCCTCCGTGCGCTTCGGTGCTCAGGCCTTCTTGGCGGCGCGCTTCGTCGTCGCCTTCTTGGCCGTGGTCTTCTTCGCGGTGGTCTTCTTGGCGGGTGCCGACTTCTTGGCCGTCGTCTTCTTGGCCGGTGCCGTCTTCTTGGCGGTGACCTTCGCCGTGGTCTTCCTGGCCGGCGCCGCCTTCGTCGCGCTGGCCTTCTTCGCCGTCGTCTTCCTGGCGGGCGCCGTCTTCTTGGTCGTGGTCTTCTTGGCGGTCGCCTTCTTCGCCGACGCCGCCTTGGTGGTGGTCTTCTTGGCAGTCGCCTTCTTCGCCGGCGTCGCCTTGGCCGTGGTCTTCTTGGCGGTCGCCTTCTTCGCCGGCGCGGCCTTCTTGGCGGTCCCGGTGGCGGCCTTGGTGGCGGTGCCCGCGGCAGCGCGTGCTCCGGCCACTGCGGCCTTCGGCAGCGAGCTCGGCTTCTTCACGACGTCCTTGAACGCCGAGCCGGCACGGAACTTGGGGACGACGGTCTTCTTGATCTTGACCGTGGCGCCGGTGCGCGGGTTGCGCCCGGTGCGAGCCGCGCGGGCGGACCGCTCGAAGGTCCCGAAGCCGGTGATGGCAACGCTGCCGCCCTTGGCGACCTCGCGGATGACGACGTCGACGACCGCGGTGAGGGCGTCGCTGGCGGCCTTGCGGCTCCCGAGACGGGACTCGAGCTCCTTGATCAGTTCTGCCTTGTTCACGTCTTCCCCTCCACAGGGTGTGTGCCGCCGGACCCCTTGCCCGACGAGGTGAAGGTCGGGCCGCTGCCCGACTTGGGTCTGACGTTAGGGGTGAACCGCGTGAGAGTCCACCATCCGGGCACGCAGATTCTTATGTGTCACAACGGAATCAGGAGTGCTGAGACGCTCGGATGGGGCTGGCTGCCCCCGCGGGCAGCTCGCCACGCGTCCGTGGAGGGATCGGTCGCGGCACTCGACGGCGCGCGAATCCTCTTGCGCCACAGCGGAACTCGCAGGGCGCCGCCACGCCGGTCCGCGACCAGCAGCATCGACAATGCCGTCCCGGAGGCGTTGTGAGGCTGGGCAGCCGGCGCTGGAACAGGCGGCCCAACTTCCCCGCGCCTCGGCGCGGCGTGTCGCGTCAGGCGACCGTCGTGGTGGGCTTGTAGCTGGGGCGCCGGCTCTCGAAGTCGGTCACGTCCTGCTCGTGCCGCAGCGTGAGGCTGATGTCGTCGAGCCCCTCGAGGAGGCGCCAGCGGGTGTAGTCGTCGACCTGGAACGGGGCCACGATGTCACCCGCCGTGACCGTCCTCGAGACGAGGTCGACGGTGACCGAGGCACCGGGCTGGTTCTCCAGGTACTTCCAGATCAGCTCGATGTCGTCCTGGGTCAGCTCGGCCGTCAGCAGGCCCTGCTTTCCGCTGTTGCCGCGGAAGATGTCGGCGAACCGCGACGACAACACCACCCGGAAGCCGTAGTTCATCAACGCCCAGACGGCGTGCTCCCGGGAGGAGCCGGTCCCGAAGTCGGAACCCGCGACGAGGACCGACCCCGCGGCATACGACGGGTTGTTGAGGATGAACGTCTCGTCCTTGCGCCAGGCGGCGAACAGGCCGTCCTCGAAGCCGTCCCTGGTGATCCGCTTGAGGTAGACGGCCGGGATGATCTGGTCGGTGTCGACGTTGCTGCGGCGCAGTGGCACCCCGATGCCGGTGTGCGAGGTGAACTTCTCCATCACTTGCTCCCCTCGGTGGCATCGACCAGGTCGGCGGGACTGGACAGCGTGCCGCGCAACGCCGTGGCGGCGGCCACGAGCGGGCTCACGAGGTGGGTGCGCCCGCCCTTGCCCTGGCGCCCCTCGAAGTTGCGGTTGGACGTCGAGGCGCACCGCTCCCCGGGCGCGAGCTGGTCAGGGTTCATGCCCAGGCACATGGAACAGCCGGCGAGGCGCCACTCGGCGCCGGCCGCGGTGAACACCTCGTCGAGGCCCTCGTCCTCGGCCTGCAGCCGGACCCGCGCGGAGCCGGGCACCACGAGCATCCGCACGCCCTCGGCCACCGTGCGGCCCTGGACGATCTCCGCGGCCGCGCGCAGGTCCTCGATCCGCCCGTTGGTGCAGGAGCCGACGAAGACGGTGTCGACGCGGATGTCACGCAACGGGGTGCCGGCGGTCAACCCCATGTACTCCAAGGCGTGCCGGGCCGCCGCCTTCTCGTTCTCGTCGCCCATGGTCTCGGGGTCCGGGACGGACTCGCCCAGCGGCAGGCCCTGACCGGGGTTCGTGCCCCACGTGACGTAGGGC
>DASUKI010000050.1:0-4472 GCA_036278855.1 Pedococcus sp. | reverse complement strand
CATCCCCGACCCGGTCCGCACCATCGAGTGCCTCATCGCACCGACGCACACCGGTGGCATCTACTACACCGGGCCGTCCGAGGACTTCTCGCGCCCGGGTCGCATGTGGTGGTCGGTGCCCAAGGGCGTCAACGAGTTCGGGGCCTGGAAGGAGCTCACGACCGTCTACCACGAGGGCGTCCCGGGCCACCACCTGCAGGTCGCGCAGACGGTGTTCCGCTCGGAGCTGCTCAACGAATGGCGCCGCATGGCCGCCTGGACCTCCGGGCACGGCGAGGGGTGGGCCCTCTACGCGGAGCGGCTCATGGACGAGCTCGGCTTCATGGACGACCCCGGCAACAAGATGGGCCTGCTGGACAGCCAGTCCCTGCGGGCGGCCCGCGTCGTCATCGACATCGGCGTGCACTGCGGGTTCGAGGCGCCCGACGAGGTCGGTGGCGGCGAGTGGACCTACGACAAGGCGTGGCAGTACCTCGACGCCCACGCGAACCAGGGCGAGGCGTGGCTGCGTTTCGAGCTCGACCGCTACCTCGGTTGGCCGGGGCAGGCGCCGTCGTACAAGATCGGCGAGCGACTCTGGATGCAGCTGCGCGACCAGGTGCGGGAGCGCGAGGGGGATGCGTTCTCGCTCAAGGACTTCCATCGTCGCGCGCTCGACATCGGCGGCGTGGGCCTCGACACCCTGCGCGAGGCCGTGCTCGGCGAGCTGGGCTGAGGCCCTCCGACCCACGCACCACCCCGTCCGGTGCTGCAAGGATGGGCGCGTGGAGCTCGCCCTGACCCTGCTGGCCGTGGTGGCCACGGTGGTGGTGTTCTCCGGGCTCGCCCGGCGTGCGGGGCTGGCCGCGCCGCTCGTCCTCATCGTCGTCGGTGTCGTCGGGTCCTACCTGCCGTTCATCCGCGAGCCCAGCCTGAGCCCCGACGTGGTCCTCGTCGGGCTGTTGCCGCCGATCCTCTACGCGGCGGCGATCCGCACCTCGCTCGTGGACTTTCGCGACAACCGGACCACGATCATCGGGTTGTCCGTCGGGCTGGTCCTGTTCACCGCCCTCGGGGTCGGGCTCGTGACGTACTGGCTGCTTCCGATCCCCTTCGCCGCCGCGTTCGCCCTCGGGGCGATCGTGGGCCCGCCCGACGCCGTGGCGGCCTCCGCGGTGGCCCGTCGGATCGGCCTGCCGCGCCGCATGGTCACCGTCCTCGAGGGTGAGTCGCTCGTCAACGACGCCACGGCCCTGGTGTCCCTCCGAACCGCGGTTGCGGCCCTCACCGCTGCCAGCACGGTCTCGCTCGGCGGGGTGGCGCTGGGCTTCGGGTGGGCGGTCGTCGGTGGGGTCGGGACCGGTGTGGTGGTCGCCCTGGTCGTCGGCCTCATCCGCAGCCGCGAGGAGGACACCGTCATCGACACGGCGCTGTCGTTCCTCGTCCCGTACCTCGCCTACCTGCCGGCGGAGAAGCTCCACGCGTCCGGCGTCCTGGCCGTCGTCGTGGCCGGGTTGCTGCTGAGCCACAAGTCCCCGGTGATCCAGACCGCGTCGTCCCGCATGAGCGAGCGGATCAACTGGCGCACCTTGCAGTTCATCCTCGAGAACTCCGTCTTCCTGCTCATCGGGCTGCAGATGCGGCGGATCCTCGGAGACGTCGCAGACTCCGGCCTCGGCTGGGGGACCATCGCCCTCGTGTGCGGGGCCGTGTTCGCGACCGTCGTCCTGCTGCGCCCGGTGTGGGTGTTCCCGTTCCGGTGGCTCAAGGTGCGCCTCGGGCCGCGCTCCGGCCACGTGCTGGCACCCTGGACCGACAGCGCGGTGCTCTCGTGGGCAGGCATGCGGGGGGTGGTGACGCTGGCCGCAGCGCTCACCCTGCCCCAGTCGACCCCCCAACGGAGCCTGCTCGTGACCGCGGCGATGACGGTCACCGTCGGCACGCTCCTGCTCGAGGGCACCACGCTGCCGTGGCTCGCCCGCCTGCTCGGGGTGCGCGGACCGGACCCGCGCGAGGACGCGCTCCAGGAGGCCAGCATCCTGCAGTCGTCGGTGGCGGCCGGTCTGGCTGCCCTCGAGGAGTGCGAGGACGTCGATCCGGAGATGATGGACCACCTGCGCGAGCGCGCCGAGAACCGCACGAACATCGTGTGGGAGCGGCTGGGGCAGGGACGGGAGGACGGCCACGAGCCGCCATCGGAGACCTACCGGCGGTTGCGCATGGTGATGCTCCGGGCGGAGCGACGCGAGCTGTTGCGGCTGCGCGACACGCGGTCGGCCGACCAGGAGGTGCTCGGCCACGTCATGGCGCAGCTCGACGTGGAGGAGTCGATGCTCGACCGGATCGAGGAGCGCACCGAGGCCCTGCGCGACGACCCACTGCTGCCTCCCGAGCGGCCCGAGGGCGAGTGCGAGCACCTGGCCGGGCACCACGACCGGTTCGTCCCACCGAGGACACCGCACGGCTGCGAGGAGTGCCTCGCCGCGGGCGACACCTGGGTGCACCTGCGGCTGTGCCTCGACTGCGGGCACGTCGGTTGCTGCGACTCCTCGCCCAACCGGCACGCGAGCGCGCACTACCGCGACGTGGACCACCCGGTCATGCGCAGTTTCGAGCCGGGCGAGGCGTGGCGCTGGTGCTTCGTCGACGAGCAGCTCGGTTGAGCGCACAGGCGACGTATGCCGCGTGGTCACCACGCGGCATACGGCTAGCCTTCGCGTCGTGACCGTCTCGATCGTCCTCGCCTCCGCGTCCCCGGCCCGCAAGAGGCTGCTGCGTGCCGCCGGCATCGAGCCCAGCATCGTGGTCAGCGAGGTGGACGAGGTGTCCGTGACCGCGAGGGCCCGGGAGACCTACGGTGAGCTGGCGGCGGAGGACGTGGCGCTGCTCCTGGCGCGGGCCAAGGCCGAGGACGTCGCCGGCCAGGTCGCGCACGCCCTGGTGGTCGGCTGTGACTCGGTGCTCGAGCTCGACGGCGAGGTCCACGGCAAGCCGGCCTCGGCCGCGGAGGCGGTGGCCCGCTGGCAGCAGATGAGCGGCTCCTCCGGCGTGCTGCACACCGGCCACTGGGTGGTCGACACGCGGGAGGGCGACGACGGCGGCACCGGTGCCACCTTGGGCGCGACCGCCTCGACGACGGTCCACTTCGCCCGGCTCGACGAAGCCGAGATCGAGGCCTACGTCGCCACGGGCGAGCCGCTCCGGGTCGCGGGTGCGTTCACCCTCGACGGGATCGGCGGCGCCTACGTCACCGGCATCGAGGGTGACCCGAGCAACGTCGTGGGCCTGTCGCTGCCGCTGCTGCGCGACCTCCTCGGCGAGCTCGACCTCCGCTGGCGCGAGCTGCGCGCCCCGGGCACTCCCACCTGAGTTTGGGCCGGCAACCCCGCCCCGTCAGGCGCCCGGCCGCGGACGACGGCACCCAGACCCGCCTACACGGGCGGGATGTCGCGGCGCTTGGTGGCGAAGTGCCGCTCCCGGTGCTTCGCGTAGCGCAGCCGCAGCAGCAGCTCGGCGCGCAGGTCGTCGGCCTCGACGACCTGGTCGAGGACGAGGTCGGCAGCCAGCCGTTCGAGGTCGACGTCCTGCTCGTACTCGCTCCGCTTCTCCTGCACGTAGGCATCGCGTGCCTCGGCGCCCTGCTCGGCCTCGACGGCCGCGATCTTGTTGGCGTACACGGCATTCACCGCCGCCTCGGGCCCCATGACCGCGATCCGTGCAGTGGGCAGCGCGATGGTGGCGTCCGGCGCGAAGCCCGGCCCGCCCATGGCGTAGAGCCCGGCACCGTAGGCCTTGCGGACGATGACGCAGAACTGTGGGACGGTCGCCGACGACACGGCCGAGACCATCTTGGCGCCGTGTCGGATGATGCCGCCGCGCTCGACCTCGGAGCCGATCATGAAGCCGGGCACGTCGGCGAGGTAGACCAGCGGGATGGAGTAGGCGTCGCACAGCCAGATGAACCTGGCCGCCTTGTCGGCCGAGTCGGTGAACAGCACGCCGCCCTTGGCCGCGGAGTTGTTGGCGACGATGCCGACCGTCTCCCCGGCCATCCGCCCGAACCCGATGACGAGCTCAGGGGCGAACAGCGGCTTGATCTCGAAGAACGACTCGTCGTCGACCAGTCCGTCGATCACCTCGTGGATGTCGAACGGCTGGCTCTCGCGCTCGGGGACCGTGTGCCGGGTGAGCGGGTGCGCCGGCTCCTCGGGTGCGTAGGACGGCAGCTCCGTGTGCCAGGAGGTGGGCAGGTAGGAGAAATAGAGCTTGGCCAGCTCGATGGCCTCGGCGTCGTCGGACACGAGCAGGTCACCGACTCCCGAGACGGTGCAGTGCATGCGCGCACCACCCATCTCCTCGAGCGAGACCTTCTCCCCCACCACCATCTCCGCCATGCGTGGGCTGCCGAGGTACATCGAGGCGTTGCCCTCGACCATGATCACGAGGTCGGTGAAGCTCGGGATGTAGGCCCCACCCGCGGCGCTCGGCCCGAA
>DASUKI010000049.1:0-2905 GCA_036278855.1 Pedococcus sp. | reverse complement strand
GCCCTGGTGGTCTACGACCAGGTCGACCCCGAGCTGCGCGAGCGCATCGAGGACGTCATCCTCAACC
This sequence comes from Pedococcus sp., assembly GCA_036278855.1. Classification (GTDB taxonomy): domain Bacteria; phylum Actinomycetota; class Actinomycetes; order Actinomycetales; family Dermatophilaceae; genus Pedococcus. The sequence goes on along the minus strand of DASUKI010000049.1, from coordinate 2,838 downwards.
GGCGCGACGACGCCGCCGAGCGGCTGCTCGAGATCGCCGACTCCTTCAACACCGGCGACACCAAGCAGGAGGCCATCGCCGAGGAGTGGCGCTCGATGCCTGTCGGCGAGCGCATCACCTACGCCCTGGTCAAGGGGATCGACGAGCACGCCGAGACCGACACCGAGGAGCTGCGCCAGGAGATCGCGGCCCGCGGGGGCCGTCCGATCGAGGTGATCGAGGGCCCGCTCATGGACGGCATGAACGTCGTGGGCGACCTGTTCGGCAGCGGCAAGATGTTCCTGCCGCAGGTGGTGAAGTCGGCCCGGGTCATGAAGAAGGCCGTGGCCTACCTCATCCCGTTCATCGAGGCGGAGAAGAAGCCGGGCGACGTCGAGCGGGCCAAGGGCAAGGTGGTCATGGCCACCGTCAAGGGCGACGTCCACGACATCGGCAAGAACATCGTCGGCGTCGTGCTGCAGTGCAACAACTACGACGTCGTCGACCTCGGCGTCATGGTGCCCGCCCAGAAGATCCTCGACGCCGCCAAGGCTGAGAAGGCGGACGCCATCGGCCTCTCCGGCCTCATCACGCCGAGCCTGGACGAGATGGTCAACGTCGCGGGCGAGATGGAGCGTCAGGGTTTCGAGCTGCCGCTGCTGATCGGCGGCGCCACGACCAGCCGGGCACACACCGCCGTCAAGGTGGACAAGCAGTACCACGGCCCGGTCGTCTGGGTGAAGGACGCCTCGCGCTCCGTGCCGATCGTCTCCCAGCTGCTCTCCGACGAGCAGCGCCCGAGGCTGATGGCGGAGGTGGACAAGGACTACGACTCACTCCGTGCGCGGCACGCCGCCAAGGCGACCGAGCGCCCGCTGGTGTCGCTCGAGGAGGCGCGCACGCGGCATACCCCCGTCGACTGGGCGAGCCACCGCCCACCGGTCCCTCGCTTGGTGGCCCAGCAGGAGAAGGAGCTGCTGCGCCGCCAGTCCGGCGCACCGCGCCGCGACGTCACCCACTTCGTGCGGTCCTTCACCGACTACCCGCTGGACGAGCTGCGCGAGTACATCGACTGGGGGCCGTTCTTCCTGGCCTGGGAGATGAAGGGGCGCTTCCCCGACATCCTGCACAACCCCACCACCGGTGAGACCGCCACCAAGCTCTACGAGGACGCGCAGCGGATGCTCGACCGCGCCATCGAGGAGAAGTGGCTGCGCGCCAACGCCGTGATCGGGCTCTTCCCCGCCAACGCCGTCGGCGACGACATCGAGGTCTACACCGACGAGACCCGCGAGACGGTGGCCACCACCCTGCACACCCTGCGCCAGCAGGGGCAGCACCGCGAGGGCGTCCCCAACCGCGCCATGTCGGACTTCGTGGCACCCAAGGACACCGGCCTCGCGGACCACGTCGGCGGGTTCGCCGTGACTGCCGGCCTGGGGGCGCAGGAGAAGATCGCCGAGTTCAAGGCCGACCTCGACGACTACTCCGCGATCCTGCTCGAGGCGCTGGCGGACCGGTTGGCCGAGGCGTTCGCGGAGCGGATGCACGAGCGGGTTCGGCACGAGTTCTGGGGCTACGCCCCCGACGAGCACCTGAAGAACGACGACCTCATCGCCGAGCGCTACCAGGGCATCCGGCCGGCGCCGGGCTACCCCGCCTGCCCCGACCACACCGAGAAGGAGCTCCTCTGGGAGCTGCTCAAGGTCCAGGAGAACGCCGGCATCGAGCTCACCGAGTCGATGGCCATGTGGCCCGGTGCCGCCGTCTCCGGGTGGTACTTCTCGCACCCGCAGTCCCAGTACTTCGTCGTCGGCCGGCTCGGGCGCGACCAGGTCGAGGACTACGCGAAGCGCAAGGGGTGGTCGCTGCGCGAGGCCGAGCGGTGGCTGTCCTCGAACCTCGGCTACCTCCCCGAGGACTGAGCCGCGCTGCACGTGCGCGCTGCACGTACGCGCTGCACGAAGCTTTGCTAGCACAGCTTCGGTGATGGTGGACAGGTTAGAACCTGTCCACCTTTCACCAACCTGTGCTGGGACGGGCCACAGGCGCGGTATGCCGCGTGGGCACGGCCGGTGCGCCGCGTGCACCGTTGTCGGTCGCGCCACCTACCGTGGTTGCCATGGTTCCCGCCCTGTCGCCGAGCCGCGCCTCGGACTTCAAGCAGTGCCCGCTGCTCTACCGTTTCCGCGCGGTCGACAAGCTGCCCGCGCCGCCGAGCCCGGCGGCGGCCCGCGGGACACTCGTCCACGCGGTGCTCGAGCGGCTGTTCGACCTGCCGGCAGGCGAGCGCACCCCGAGTGCCGCCGGTGCCCTGCTCGGTCCGCAGTGGGACGCGCTGGTCGAGGCCGAGCCCGGGCTGGCCGCCATGATCGAGGACGACGAGCAGCTCTCGCACGAGGGCTGGTTCCGCGACGCCCAGGCGCTCATCGAGACCTGGTTCACCCTCGAGGACCCGACCCGGCTCGAGCCGGCGGAGCGCGAGCTCTACGTCGAGACCGAGGTCGACGGCCTGACTTTGCGGGGGTATGTCGACCGGCTGGACGTGGCGCCGGACGGGGCGATGCGGGTGGTCGACTACAAGACGGGGCGCTCGCCGAGCGAGCTGTTCGAGGGCAAGGCGCTGTTCCAGATGAAGTTCTACGCGCTCGTGCTGTGGCGGCTGCGCGGTGAGATCCCCCGGCTGCTCCAGCTGGTCTACCTCGGCAACGGCGAGGTGGTCCGCTACACCCCCGACGAGCACGACCTGCTCGGGCTCGAGCGCAACCTCAAGGCGGTGTGGGCGGCGATCGAGCGCGCCGCCCGCAACGGCGACTGGCGGCCGAAGACCTCGCGACTGTGCGACTGGTGCGACTACCG
>DASUKI010000048.1:0-3431 GCA_036278855.1 Pedococcus sp. | reverse complement strand
GGCCGAGCTGCACGCGAAGGAGGCGCCGGACCGGGTCTGGGAGCTCGAGACCTACGGCGCGCTGTTCGACCGCACCCCCGAGGGCAAGATCAGCCAGCGCAACTTCGGTGGCCACGAGTACCCCCGCCTCGCCCACGTCGGGGACCGGACCGGGCTCGAGCTGATCCGCACGCTGCAGCAGAAGGTCGTCAGCCTCCAGCAGCAGGACCACCGCGAGACCGGGGACTACGAGAGCCGGATCCGGGTCTTCGCCGAGCTGACCGTCACCGACATCTTCAAGGATGGCCGTGGGGCGGTCGCCGGGGCACTCGGCTACTGGCGCGAGAGCGGGGGATACGTGCTGATCTCGGCGCCCACCGTGATCCTCGCGACCGGCGGGATCGGCAAGTCCTTCAAGGTCACCAGCAACTCGTGGGAGTACACCGGTGACGGCCACGCACTCGCGCTGCGCACGGGGGCCAACCTGATCAACATGGAGTTCATCCAGTTCCACCCCACGGGGATGGTGTGGCCGCCGTCCGTGAAGGGCATCCTCGTCACCGAGTCGGTGCGTGGCGACGGCGGGGTGCTGCGCAACTCCGAGGGCAAGCGGTTCATGTTCGACTACGTGCCCGATGTGTTCCGCGGCCAGTACGCCGAGTCCGAGGACGAGGCGGACCGCTGGTACAAGGACCCGGAGAACAACAAGCGGCCACCGGAGCTGCTGCCGCGTGACGAGGTCGCCCGCGCGATCAACAACGAGGTCAAGGAGGGCAGGGGGTCGCCCCACGGTGGGGTGTTCCTCGACGTGTCGACCCGGCTGCCGGCCGAGGAGATCATCAGGCGGCTGCCCTCGATGCACCACCAGTTCAAGGAGCTCGCCGACGTCGACATCACGGCCGAGCCCATGGAGGTCGGACCCACCTGCCACTACGTCATGGGCGGGGTCGAGGTCGACGCGGACACTGCCGCGACCAGCGTGCCGGGACTGTTCGCCGCGGGTGAGGTCGCCGGCGGCATGCACGGCTCCAACCGGCTCGGCGGCAACAGCCTGTCCGACCTGCTCGTGTTCGGGCGCCGGGCCGGGGCCGGGGCGGCGAGCTACCTGCGCCACAGCCATGGGCCACGGCCGGTGGTCGACGAGGGGCAGGTGTCGGCGGCGGTCGCCGCTGCCGAGGCACCCCTCGAGCGGGGAGGCCGGGAGGGCGGCGCCGAGAACCCCTACGACGTCCACCACGAGCTCCAGCAGAAGATGAACGACCTGGTCGGGATCATCCGTCGCGAGGGCGAGATGCGCGAGGCGCTGGCGATGCTCGACGACCTCGACGAGCGTGCGAAACACGTTGGCGCGCAAGGGGGTCGGCGCTTCAACCCCGGTTGGCACCTGGCCCTCGACCTGCGCAACATGTTGGCCGTGTGCCGTTGCGTGGCCATGGCGGCGCTCGAGCGCACCGAGTCCCGGGGGGGCCACACCCGCGAGGACTACCCCGACATGCAGGCCGAGTGGCGTCAGCTCAACCTCGTCTGCTCACTCGACGGCGACCGGGTCACGTTGTCCCGCAAGCCGATTCCGGAGATCCGGCTCGACCTGCTGCAGCTGTTCGAGCGGAGTGAGCTGGCCAAGTACCTCACGGAGCCGGAGCTGGCCCGGCTCGACACGGAGCCAGCGGAAGCAGGGAGTGACCACTCGTGAGCTATGACGCGAAGTTCCGGGTCTGGCGTGGGGACGCCGACGGCGGCGACCTCCAGGACTACACGGTCGAGGTCAACGAGGGAGAGGTCGTCCTCGACGTCATCCACCGGTTGCAGGCGACCCAGGCGCCCGACCTGGCGGTCCGCTGGAACTGCAAGGCCGGCAAGTGCGGCTCGTGCAGCGCCGAGATCAACGGCTATCCCCGATTGATGTGCATGACCCGCATGAACACCTTCGAGGAGACCGACACCGTCACGGTCACGCCGATGCGGAGCTTCCCGGTCGAACGCGACCTGGTCACCGACGTGTCCTTCAACTACCAGAAGGCCCGCGAGATCCCGGCCTTCGAGCCGCCGGAGGGTCTGCAGCCCGGGGACTACCGCATGCAGCAGGTCGACGTGACGCGCAGCCAGGAGTTCCGCAAGTGCATCGAGTGCTTCCTGTGCCAGGACGTCTGCCACGTCATCCGCGACCACGAGGACAACAAGGCGTCCTACGCCGGTCCGCGGTTCCTCATGCGGATCGCCGAGCTCGACATGCACCCGCTCGACAGCGCCGACCGGCGCCGCGCGGCGCAGGACGAGCACGGTCTCGGCCTGTGCAACATCACCAAGTGCTGCACCGAGGTCTGCCCCGAGCACATCAAGATCACCGACAACGCCCTCATCCCCCTCAAGGAGCGCGTGGTCGACCGGCGTTACGATCCGGTCGTGTGGCTCGGCAACAAGATCCGCCGCCGCGACGCCTAGTGCGCGGGGCACCGCTCGGCCGCGGCTTCTTCGCCGAGGACGTCCTGGACGTCGCCCCGGCGCTGCTCGGCTGCACGCTCAGCCACGCCGGGGTGACGGTGCGGCTGACGGAGGTGGAGGCGTATGCCGGGCAGGTCGACCCCGGGTCGCACGCCTTCCGCGGGCCCACACCCCGCACCCGGGTGATGTTCGGTGCGGCCGGTCACCTCTACGTCTACTTCAGCTACGGCATGCACTGGTGCACCAATGTCGTGTGCGGCCCCGAGGGCGAGGCCAGCGCGGTGCTGCTGCGAGCCGGCGAGGTGGTGGCGGGGGAGGACGTCGCGGCCGGCCGCCGGGCAGGCATCGCGCGGCGCGACTGGGCGCGGGGCCCGGCGCGCCTCGCGGCGACCCTCGCCCTGACGGGGGAGCAGAGCGGCCTCGACGCCTGCGTGCCGCGCGGCCGGGCGCGCTTCCACGCGCCGGTGGAGCACGTCGCCACCACGCGGATCCGGACCGGGCCACGCGTGGGGGTGAGCGGCGCCGGTGGCGACGCCGCGGCATACCCCTGGCGGTTCTGGCTGGACGGCGAGCCGACCGTCTCGACGTACCGCCCCGCGAAACCGCGTGTCCGGCGCCCGACCGCATAGGGCAGGCTTGGCACGGCCGCGACCACGCGGCACACGGACGAGGACGGGGAGCGACGCACGGTGGGCAACATCCTGGACGAGCTGCAGTGGCGAGGACTGGTGGCGCAGACCACCGACGAGTCCGCGCTGCGCACGGCGCTCGACGAAGGGCTCACGGCGTACTGCGGGTTCGACCCGACCGCCCCCTCGCTGCACTTCGGCAACCTCGTGCAGCTCGTCGTGCTGCGCCACCTGCAGCGAGCCGGCCACCGGGTGATCTGCCTCGTGGGCGGTTCCACCGGACTGATCGGCGACCCGCGTCCGAGTGCCGAACGCGTGCTCAAGACCAAGGAGCAGACCGCCGAGTGGGTGGCCAACATCCAGCGCCAGGTGCGTCCGTTC
>DASUKI010000047.1:0-9003 GCA_036278855.1 Pedococcus sp. | reverse complement strand
CTTCGGCTACACCGCGGAGTCGGAGCAGCAGTTCGCGATCAGCCGGATCAGGGCGATCGAGCACGGTCGCTCCGTCGTGCACGTGTCCACCGTCGGCGTCAGTGGCTTCATCCGCCCCGACGGAACCTACGTCGACAAGACGTCGTTGTTCACGCAGGCGGCCCGCCTCGGGTCGCCCGTGGTCCGCACCGAGGTCACCGTCTCCGACCGCATCGGCCCGCTGCCGGAGTATGCCGCGGCTGCGGCTGCGCTGGCGCTCCTCGCGATCGGGCTGTGGACGGGTCGACGGAACGCTAGGGTCGAGCCCGCCGTGACCGACCCGGCCCCGACCAGGAGGGACTCCGTCGTTGTCTGACCCGATCGAGCGGGTGCTCGTCTGCATCCCCACCTACAACGAGCTCGAGAACCTGCCGCGGATCGTCGCGCGGGTGCGGGCCGCGGTGCCCGAGGCCGACGTGCTGGTGCTGGACGACAACAGCCCCGACGGCACCGGCAAGGTGGCCGACGAGCTGGCCGACGCGGACCCGCGCGTGTTCGTGCTCCACCGACCCGCCAAGCAGGGGCTCGGCAACGCCTACCTCGCCGGCTTCACCTGGGGGCTGGACCGCGGCTACGACGTGCTCGTGGAGATGGACGCGGACGGCTCGCACCAGCCGGAGCAGCTGCCCGCCCTGCTCGCCGCGCTGGAGGACGCCGACCTGGTGATCGGGGCCCGCTGGGTGCGCGGCGGGTCGGTGGTCAACTGGCCCCTGCACCGCAAGGCCCTCTCGGTCGGCGCCAACCTCTACACCCGGGCGTTGCTCGGCATGCCCGTCCACGACGCCACCGCCGGGTTCCGCGCCTACCGCGCGTCCGCGCTGCACACCATCGGGCTGCAGCACGTCGCCTCGCAGGGGTACTGCTTCCAGGTCGACCTGACACAGCGGGCGGTGCGGGCCGGGCTGCGGGTCGTCGAGGTACCGATCACCTTCGTGGAGCGCGAGGTCGGCGACTCCAAGATGAGCCGCGACATCATGCGCGAGTCGCTGCAGCGGATCACGCTCTGGGGCGTCGAGCACCGTGCGGCACAGCTGCGCGGGCTGCACCGCCGGGAGCCGACGTGGCACCGGTTGTAGGACGCCGGCCGCACACCGGACGGCGGCGGCCGCGCTGGCTGGCGGTGGCCTTCGTCCTGCTGCTGGTGGTGCCAGTCCTGGAGATCGCGGTCATCGTCGCGGTCGGCAAGGTCATCGGGGGTTGGCCGACGGTGGCCCTGCTGGTCTTCGAGTCGGCGCTCGGCGCGTGGCTGGTCCGGCGCGAAGGTGGCAAGGCATGGCGGGCCCTGAGCACGGCGCTCACCACCGGCCAGATGCCGAGCAGGCAGCTCGCCGACGCGGCACTCGTCCTGGTCGGCGGGACGCTGCTGCTGGCTCCCGGCTTCCTCACCGACGTGGTGGGGTTCTTCCTGGTGCTGCCGTTCACCCGCCCGATCGCCCGGCGGGTGCTCGAGGTGGTGGTCGCACGCCACCTGCTGGGGGGCTTCTTCGGGACGGCCGGACGCGGTCCGCGCGGTGGCGGCACGGCTGGGCCGGACGTCATCGAGGGCGAGGTGCTCTGAGGGGCGGGGCAGAGGAACCCAGCCACGCGGCATACGACGTGCTGTGGCCACGACACAGGGAAAGGCCGCGCCCCGGTCGAGGGGACGCGGCCTTGGTCTGGTGCGGTCAGGCGCTGCGCTTGCGCCGCGGCTTCTCGCCCCGGGACTCGCGCAGCAGGGTGAGGCGCTCCTCGAGGAGCTCCTCGAGCTCCGGGATGGAGCGACGCTCGAGCAGCATGTCCCAGTGGGTGCGGACGTGCTTGACCTGCTTGGCCTCCGGCTCGGGACCGTCGACCAGGCGCGCGTCGGCGCCGCAACGGCACTCCCAGGTCGAGGGGATCTCGGCCTCGACCGAGAAGGGCAGCTCGGTCCGGTGGCCCTGCGGGCACACGTAGACGGTGATCTGACGCTCGCTCGGGACGACGTGCTCGTCGGTCTCGAAGCTGTGCGAGACGAGCCGGCTGCCCCGGAGGGTGCGCTCTGCCATGAGGGGTAACTCCCAACGTGCTTGGTCCCGGCCCGATCGGGTGGAGGGCTCAGGATTCACTCGACACAACGTCAAGTACCCACCCAATGTTCCGACGATGCACGGCTGCCGCGCGTTGGCCGATGTGAGGCAAGTCACGCCGGTGAGCTGCGTGGGGCCGGGGTCACACGACGGCGGGCACCTCGTTGCCGGCGTCGCGGATGCCCTGGCGCACGTCGACCTTGCGCAGCAGCACGAAGCCGAGGACGAAGAAGATGATGAGCGCGACGATGGCCGGCCGGTAGGAGTCGGTCAGCTGGTGGACCAGGCCGAACAGGAGCGTGCCGAACCACGACGTCCCGCGCTCCATCGCCTGGTAGAAGCCGAAGAACTCCGCCTCACGCGCGCGGGGCACCAGCTGGCTGAACAGCGACCTGCTGAGCGCCTGGCTGCCGCCGAGCACGATCCCGATCAGGACGCCCAGGACGACGAAGGGCACGAAGGCCTTCACGGGGACGAAGTAGGCCGCCACCACGATCAGCCCCCACGCGACCAGGGAGGACAGGATCGTGCGCCAGGCGCCGTAGCGGCCGGCGAGTCGCCCGAACAGCAGCGCACCGCCGAACGCGACGAACTGCACCAGCAGGATCAGCGCGATGAGCTGCTCCTGCTCGAACTTCAGCTGCTCGGCACCGTAGAGGCTGCTCGAGGAGATCACCGTCTGGATGCCGTCGTTGAAGAAGAGGTAGGCCAGCAGGAACATCATCGTGTGTGGAAAGGCCCGCAGGTCCCGGAAGGTGTGGCCCAGCTGGGTCCAGCTGCCGCGGACCATCCCGGCCCGTGGGGCGTCCGCACTGCGGATCTCGGCACCACGCAGGTCCCACAGCCCGCGAACCGGGATGATCGTGAAGATGCCCCACCACAGCCCGGCGGAGAGCAGGCTGATGCGCACCGCCGTGCCCTTGTCCACGCCCACCAGGCCCGGGGCCGAGACGATGACCAGGTTGAGCGCGAGCAGCAGCCCGCCACCGAGGTAGCCCATCGCCCACCCGCGCGAGGAGACGGCGTCGCGCTCGTCGGGGTGGGCGATGCGGCACAGGATCGCGTCGTAGACGACGAGTGACGAGCCGAGCGCGATGTTGGCGACGATCATCATGAGCGCGCCGAAGCGCCAGTTGGACCCGTTGAGGAAGAACAACAGGGCCGCCGCCAGCGCGCCGGTCCAGGCGAACGCGCCGAGCAGCCGCGCCGGCCGGGGAGAGCGGTCGGCCACCGCGCCGACGATGACGAGCAGGACCGCTGAGACGATCGTTGCCAGGGTGACGGTGTAGGACGCGACCGAGCCAGGGTCCAGCGGGGCGGTCAGGACCAGCAGCACGGCCGCGGCACCAGCGACAGCGAGGGGGAGGCCGAACGGAAGCGGGGCGGAGCGCCCCCTGACCAGCTGGGCCACGTTGAGGATGAGCACGACCAGCGCGGCCACCGCGAAGGCGAGGGCGGTCTTCCAGATCCATCCGGGCAGCTGGGCGGCGGCTGGCACGACGAACAGGTCCGTGGAGCACCTCGCGTCGCTGTCAAGGGTGGGGCAGGCGGCCTTCTTGGCCACGGTTGTCAGGTAGGGCGCGAACAGCACGGTCCCGACGGTGGTCACGAATGCGGAGTTGGCCCAGTCGTACCAGTACCAGGGTCGGTGGTAGCGCTTGGTGTCCGCGTAGGCCGCACTCGGCGCCCCCGCCTGTGTCGTCATGCGTCCCCCGCCTGTGTCGTCATGCGTGAAGGGTGGCACAGGCACGAGGGCCGGTCATGGGTATTCGAGCCCAGTCGGCGGGCGCGTCGCGAACGCTCAGCCGGCGTACTCCCAGTGCCACGGCTCCGGGAGGGCGCCGGTGGGCTCGGCCCAGTTCGGGTGGAACCAGCCGTAGAGCGGGGCGTTCTGCTTCATCCACAGGTGCGCGGGCGAGCCGAAGCTCTGGATCCCGCCGCAGAGGTCGACCGCGAGGCCCTTGCCGTGCTCGCTCGTGCCGGGGGCCGCCGCCCACTTGCCGCGGGTGGCCTTGACCGCGACCTGCTCGGCGTAGGAGCGGTAGGAGTCGGTGATGCACAGCGGCTGACCGGTGTCGCGCTGGTAGGCCAGGCTCATCGCGTTGAACGCCGCTGCCGCGCCGGGTCGCAGGCTCTGGGACGGGTCGCCGAGCAGCGGGCACAGCCCGGCGGCCGGCACCTGGCCGTTGGGATAGATGGCCTCGTTGGTGCTGCACGCCTTGACCGACCCGTCGGGGGAGATGCCCGCGATGGCGACCGCCTTGCGCAGTGCCCGGGACGTCTCGAGAGCCGTGGCGTCACCGCTGCCGAGCAGCAGCCCAGTGATCGGCGCCGCCTTGGCGACCTGCTCCTCGTGCAGCCTGCGCGTGGCCTCGAGCTGGACCTTCTGGTCGGCGATGACGGTGTCGAGCCTGGCCTTGGCGTCGGCGGCGTGCTGGGCCGCCTCGGTGGCTCGGGTGCTCGCCTCCACGGCGCGGGCGGCGACCTCGCGCTGCAACGCGGTGTGGTCGCGGACCCGCTCGAAGGTGTGGGTGCGCTGGTCGCTGAGGTAGGACAGCTGGGCCGCGGTGTCGCTGGCCTCCTCGGGCGGCTTGCTGAGCGCGTCGATCAGCGCGCTGAGGTCGCTCAGTGAACCGCCGGTCCCGGCGTAGGCCTGGTAGGCCCACTGGCCCAGCGCGTCCTGGTCCTCACCGAGCTGGGTGCTGAGCCGCTGGAAGAGGGCGACGTCGCGGTCGGCGTCGGCCCGGGCCGTGCGTGCCTCGTCCCGCGCCGTGGCGTACTCCTGGAGCAGCGTGTTGGCCTGCACAGAGAGCCGGTCGAGCTTGGTCATCGCGGCCGCAATGGCGGCGTTGGACGTCGTGAGGTCGCTGGTCAGCGCCTGCGCGGCGGCGATCTGACCGGCCAGCTCCGCGGGACTGAGGGTCTGCTCCCCACCCGTTCCCGGAGTCGCGGTCGCCGCGCCGGTGTAGGTGCCCGAGCCAGAGGTCGGTCCGTCCGTGGGCATGGCCGACGTGGCCGATGTGGCGCCTGTGCCCGGTGTGACTGGCCCGGCAGCGTGCGCAGCGGGGGCGCTCCCGGCGACCACGGCCAGCGCCAACGACACCACCGTGAGCCCGGCTCTCCTGCCGACCCCGACCACTGCTGTGTTCCTGTCTCCACCCTGACGCGCCGCCCCTGCCGGGCGCGTTCAACCCACCAACGCACACTAGCTCCGGGAAGTCACGATTCCTCTCCTGCGTTCGTGTGAGAGCGGTGGTCCGAACGGCCCAGTGCCTTGGCCATCAGGGCGACGACGTGACCCTCCTCGCCGAGCCGGCCAACCTCCTGGTAGCCGCGTGCCTCGTGGAAGGCCAGGGAGGCCTGGTTGGGAGGGTCGACGTTCACCTCGAGCACCAGCCGCTCGCGGTCCGCGGCACCTGCCTCGATGACCTCGTATGCCGCGGTGGCCAGGCCGCGCCGCCGGAACCGGTCGTCGACGACGACCCGGTCGAGGTAGTGGAACCGCTCCCCGTACCGGGCGGTGAACCAGCGGTAGTTGGGGGAGTCGTAAGCCGTCCCCGGAGCGAAGACGAGGACGAAGCCGGCCACCAGGCCGTCGCACTCGATGACGTCGCTGCGGCACGCCCAGCCGATCAGCCGGCGCAGCCGCGCCTCGTCCATGGGGGAGAGGAGCTCGACGTGTGCGTGGTTGAGCGCGAGCACGGTCGACAGGTCGGCCTCCACCATCGGGCGTAGGACATCCGGTTCGATCACCAGGCGAGTGTGCCACCCATGACAAATGTCACTTCCGCCGATGGTGCTGCACCCCATAGCCTCCGCCAACCATTGCCCGAACACCCCGAGGAGCGTGCGCCCATGGCCAACCCCGTCAGCACCAGGAGGGGTGGCCGCAGGGCCACCACGACGCGGCGGACGGGGGTGGTGGCCGGGACGGCGACGCTCGCCATGGCCGCCTCCGCGCTCGTCGCCGCCGCACCCGCCGACGCCCACGGCAGCCACGGGCAGGGCCCGCTCGCGCCACGCACCCACTTCACCATGGCCGCCGACGGCTCGAGCGGCCTGCGCGCCGACGGGGACGGCATCCCCAACATCGACTCCGTGAAGAAGACCATCTACGCCTACTACGGCGACCCGACGGGCACCGGCCAGGCCGACCCGACGGACTCGCCATACGTCCGCGAGATGCACTCGATCCTCGACCAACAGCGGGCCTGGCTGGCCCGCGCCTACGCCAAGTCGGTCCGGTCCGGCCACAAGCCGGCACTCGTCTTCGACGCCGACGACACGACCCTGTGGACCTACCAGATGGAGGTCGGGGACATGAAGTTCGTCTTCACGCCGGACAAGCAGGCCCCGTGGGTCAACGAGGAGCGGTTCCCTGCGGTGCCGGGGATGGTCGCCTTCGTCAAGGACGCCGAGGCGATGGGCTACACCATCTTCGGGCTCACCGGTCGCAGCGACTCCCAGAAGGCCGCGACGGTCGGGAACCTCGCCAAGTGGTACGGCGACGCCTTCACCACGGCGAACTACTTCACCAAGTACAACAGCGGCACGACCCCGCCGGCCTACCTGACCTGTGTCGCCGCGCCGACCTGCACGACGGTGGAGTACAAGGCAGGCACCCGCAAGCACATCGAGCAGGACCTCGGCTACGACATCGTCGGCAACTTCGGCGACCAGTGGTCCGACCTGCAGGGCGGCTACGCCGACCGGTGGGTGAAGCTGCCCAACCCCACCTACTACCTCCCCTCGCCCGACCTTCCGGGCCTTCGCGAGCCGAACCTGGCGCCGAGGACCCACTTCACCATGAAGCCGGACGGCTCATCGGGCCTGACCCAGGGCGGTGAGGGCATCCCCAACATCGACTCGGTGAAGAAGACCATCTACGCCTACTACGGCGACCCGAGCGGCTCGGGCGTCGCCCCCACGGACTCGTCGGCCTACATCTCGGAGATGGCCGGCATCCAGCGCCAGGAGCGACAGCGGCTCCTGCAGAAGTGCCGCACCGGGACCACGCGGGGCAGCAACCCCGCGATCGTGCTCGACGCCGACGACACCACGCTCTGGGGCTACAACATGGAGGTGGGCGCGATGAAGTTCGTGTTCGACCCGACGCTCCAGAACGACCAGTGGGTCCAGCCGGGCAACTTCCCGGCCACGCCCGGCATGGTCGACTTCGTCAACGCCGCGGCACAGGCCGGCTGCGCCCTCGTCGGGTTGACGGGACGCAACAACGACCAGAAGGCCGCGACCCTGGCCAACCTGGCGAAGGTCGGCTACCAGGGCTTCACCGACGACCTGTACTTCACGAAGTGGACGAGCGCGCAGACCCCGCCGGCCTACGTGACCGCGGCCGACTGCGTGGCCTACCCGAAGTGCTCGACGATCGAGTACAAGTCGACCGTCCGCAAGCACGTCGTCAAGGACCTCGGGTACGACGTCGTCGCCAACTTCGGCGACCAGTACAGCGACCTCATCGGCGGGTGGGCCGACCGCACGGTGAAGCTGCCCAACCCGATGTACTACCTGCCGTAGGCACCGCCCGACGGCACCCGCAACTGGCACCAACCGGCAGCGGCGCGGAGGTCACCTCCGCGCCGCTCCGGCGTGCCCGCGGCATACCGGGCTGTCATGATGCGGGCCATGTCCACCGCGACCGCACCGCACCCGCAGCCGACCTTGATCCGCTCCGACTACGTCGTGCTCGGTGGCGGCGTGCTGTTCGTGGTGCTCGCCGGGCTGACCCACTTCATCTCCGCGGGCGACGTCATACCCTTCGTGTGCTCGGCCGTCGCGGTGACCATCCTCGCCTCCCTCGTCGGTCGGTCGGTGGAGCAGCTCGGCGACCGGTTCGGGCCGGGCGCCACGGGGGTGCTCCAGTCCGCGCTGGGAAACCTGCCCGAGCTGTTCATCGCGCTGTTCGCGCTCAAGGCGGGGCTCGTCGGGGTCGTCCAGGCCGCCCTGATCGGCTCGATCCTCGCGAACCTGCTGCTCGTCCTCGGGCTGTCGTTCGTCGTCGGCGGGCTCAAGCACGGCACCCAGCAGCTGGACTCCGAACGCGCGCGAAGCATCATCGTGCTGATGGTGCTGTCGGTCGCTGCGATGGTGGTGCCGTCGCTGGCGCACTACGTCCACACGCCCGCTGAGCAGCACGAGAAGACGCTGTCGCTCATCGTGTCCGTGGTGCTGCTCCTCCTGTTCGCGCTGACCCTGCCGGCCTCGCTGCGCAAGGGACAGGACGCGGCGGGTGAGGGCGACGGCGAGGCCATGCACCACGAGGAGCCGCGCTGGCCCCTGTGGCTCGCGGTGGGGCTGCTCGCGGCGGCCGCCGTGGCGGCGGCGTTCGTCTCGGACTGGTTCGTCGCCGCCCTGGAGCCGGCCATGGGCGCGCTCAACATCTCCGACGCCTTCGCCGGCCTGGTCGTGGTGGCGATCGCCGGCAATGCCATCGAGAACGTCGTCGGGGTGCAGCTGGCCGCAGCGGGGCGCTCGGAGTACGCCTTCTCCGTCGTCATCAACAGCCCGATGCAGATCGCCCTCGTGCTGGCACCGCTGCTGGTGATCCTGTCGCAGGTCTTCGGGTTCGCGGCGCTGACCCTGGTGTTCAGCCCGATGCTGGTGGTGGCCGTGGTGATCGCGGTGATCCTGTCGGCGTTCATCACCTTCGACGGGGAGTCCACGTGGCTCGAGGGGGCCGCGCTGATCGCGGTCTACATCGTGATCGCCACGGCTTTCTGGTGGGGTTGACCGCACCGACCGTCCACAGGTGCGGCCTCCGTCCGGGTCGAGTCCACAGGCACTCCGGTATGCCGGTGACGCGCCTTCCTCGCTCCCTCACCCTTGCGGGCATGGACGAGACAGGGGAGTGGGCCAACGAGGTGCGCCTCGTCGGCAGGGTGAGCGGTGAGGTGTCCGAGCG
>DASUKI010000046.1:0-6627 GCA_036278855.1 Pedococcus sp. | reverse complement strand
TCCCACCGCACCTCCGGCACGGCAGCCCTGACCGGGCGTGGACCCGCAGCCCCTCACCGCGTCGTCCCGACCCGGTGCTGCTGGGGACCGAATGGTGCCTGGCCACATCGATGAGCCGGTGGACTCGCGCCACGAGGGAGTCCAGGACGCCAGGGGGGAGGTCGGCCGCCGGCGTCCAGGGGTGGAGCTGCTCGAGGAACAGGGACTCGGAGGCCCACATCGTGCCGACCCCCGCGAGGTTGCGCTGGTCGAGCAGCGCGGCCGCGATGGGCTCCTGCGAGCTGGCCAGGTTGGCAGCCGCAGTCGTGGCGTCCCAGTCGGGGCCGAGCAGGTCCGGGCCGAGGTGGCCGACCAGCCGGTCCTCCTCGCTCGTCGCGACGAGGTCGAGCATGCCGAGGCGGAGCCCGAGGGCGGTCCAGCCCGCCGTGCCCACAGCGGCTCTCAGGTCGTGGCGCCGCAGCCAGCCTGACGCGACCTCGGGCCGCTCCACCCGCCACTGGCCCTCCATCCGGAGGTGGGAGTGCAGGGTCAGTCCGCTGTCGAAGCGCTGGAGGATGTGCTTGCCGCGGCTGACGACCTCGAGCGTCGTGGCACCGGTGAGGTCGGCGGTGGCGACCGTGGGGAAGCGCAGGTCGCAGAGCACCAACGGCTCGCCTGCCAGGGCACGGTCGAGCCGGTGGGCGGTGCGCCAGACGGTGTCGCCCTCAGGCACCTGTGCTCCTCACCTCAGCGCTCAGCGCCGCAGCCGGAGCCCGCGCGGGGTGGCGTGGAAACCGGCATGGGCGAGTGCCCGCGCGAGCGGGTGGTCGGACCCCAGGACGGCGTCGCCGTCGGCCTTCTCGACCGTCAGCCGCCCGAGCGCGCCCTCGCGCACGGCGAGCGCCAGCGCGTCGGCGGCGGACTGCAGGCGCTCGGTGTCGTCGGTCCACGACAGCAGGGTCTTGCCGCCACGCTCGACGTAGAGCACCAGCTCGCCGTCGACGAGCACGACCAGTGCGCCGGCCTTGCGGGCGGGCTGGTGACCACGACGCCCCGGCGGGGCATCCGCCTCGTCGACCGGACCGGGCCGCTGCGGCCAGGGCAGCGCTGCGCCGTAGGCGTTGGCCGGGTCAGTGGCAGCGAGGACCATCGCCGGTGTCGTCGTGGTGTCTGCCTCGCTGCCGACCGGTCGCGCCCCAGCGCGGAGCCGGTCCACCGACCCGGTCGTCGCGAACTGCGAGGCCCCGAGGGACTCCACGAAGTACCCTCGCCGCACCCGTCCAGACTCCTCGGCGGCCGCGAGAACACGGTAGACGCCGGCAAACCCGCCGGGTACGTCCTCGGCGAGGACGGACCCGCGGGTCACCACGCCGTAGCGGTCGAGCAGGACCTCGGCAGTGGCGTAGGCGCGGACCGTGGCGTCCGACTCGACCGGCGGCAGGAGCGCCCATCGGCCCACACCGGTGGGCGGGCCGCCGCGCGAGGGCAGGGCAGCCCTGCCGACCCCGCGCTGTCCGGACAGCGCGCCCAGGGAGCCGCGCCGGCCGGCATACCTCGTCGTGCGCGGACCGGCACCCTGGCGCCGGTGCGCCGTGCGACCGCCCGCGAGCAGCGCGCGCAGCGGGGCGATCGTGTCGCTGGTGACACGCCCCGCCCAGACCAGGTCCCACAGGTCCGCGAGCAGCGTCGGGTCGTCCGCGGCACCGACGGCGTCGGACAGCGTCCGGAAGAAGTAGGCGCCCCCGCCGGAGAGCGCGTCGAGGACCGCCTGCTGGGACTCGCTGACGTCGTCGTCCGACGGGGGAGCCATGGTCAGGTGCGCGGTGTCGGCGAGGTGCAGCGAGACCCAGCCGTCGTCGCCGGGCAGGGACCCGTGGCCGCGCCAGAGCACCTCGCCGGTGCTGGTGAGGTCGTCGAGCAGCGCGGGCGAGTAGTCGACGACACGGGACGGCAGGACCAGCGTCTCGAGCGCGCTCGCGGGCAGCACCGCCCCGGCCAGCTGCTCGACGGCACGGACCAGCCCCTCGCGACCGCGCAGGCCGCCACCGACCGACTGCCACTGCGGCAGGAAGCGCGCCAGCTCGACGGCTGCCACCGGCTCCACCTCGGCCCGCAGGGCGGCCAGTGACCGTCGTCGCAGGAGCCGCAGCACCTCGGCGTCGCAGTAGTCGAGCCCGTGCACACCGCCGCCGTTCTCGGTGGGCAACAGCTCGCCCTCGACGACCCGCCCCGAGGAGACCAGGCGTCGCAGCGCGTCGAGCGCCACGGCCGGACCGACACCCCACCACGCGGCCACGGCGACGGCGGGGAAGGGTCCGTGGGTGCGGGCGTAGCGGCGCACGAGGTCTCCGAGCGGGTCGGGCACCGGCTCGAGGAAGGCCTGCGGCACCCCGACCGGCAGCGAGCAGCCCAACGCGTCGCGCAGCCGGCCGGCGTCCTCGATCGCGGCCCAGCGCTCCTGGCCCGCGACCCGCACGCGGATGAGGCGCCGCGCCCCCTCGAGCTCGACCAGCCAGCTGCCGATCTCGTTGCGCGACAAGGGTTCCTGGGAACGGCGCACGATGTCGTCGAGCCCCAGCGGCCCGAGCGTGCGCAGCAGGTCAGCCACGTCCTCCGCGTCGCGGCAGGCCCGCTCGGGGACCAGCCGCTGCAGCTCGGCCTCGGTGCGGGACACCTCGGACGGGTCGAGCAGGTCTCGCAGCGAGAGGCCCTCGCCACGCCCGAGCAGCTCGGAGAGCAATGTCGGGTCGAGCGCCAGCGCTGCGGCTCGCTTCTCGGCCAGCGGGGAGTCGCCCTCGTAGAGGAACTGGGCGACGTACCCGAACATCAGCGAGCGGGCGAACGGCGACGGCTGGGCGGACTCGACGTCGACCATCGTCACGTCGCGCGACTCCACCGCACGCATCAGGGCCGTCAGCCCCGGCACGTCGAACACGTCCTGCACGCACTCGCGCACCGTCTCGAGCACGATCGGGAACGACGCGTACTGCGAGGCCACCTCGAGCAGCTGGGCCGCGCGCTGTCGTTGCTGCCACAGCGGCTGGCGCCGGTCGGGTCGTCGCCGGGGCAACAGCAGCGCCCGGGACGCGCACTCGCGGAACCGAGCCGCGAACAGGGCCGACCCGCCGATCTCGGCGGTCACGAGGTCGTGGACCTCGTCGGGCTCGAGCCGCACGAGCTCGAGCAGCTCCGCCCCGACGCCGCGCGACCCAGCGACTCCGCCGGCCTCCTCGAACTCCAGGTCGGGCAGCCGGAAGACGATCCCGTCGTCGCCGTGCATGGCCTGCACGTCGACCCCGAACCGTTCGCGCATGCGCGCGGAGACGCACAGCGCCCAGGGCGCGTGCACCTGCGCCCCGAACGGCGAGTGCACCGCGACCCGCCAGTCGCCGATCTCGTCGCGGAAGCGCTCGACGACGATGGTGCGGTCGTCAGGGACGTGGCGAGTGGCCTCGCGCTGCTCGGCGAGGTAGGCGAGCAGGTTGTCGGCGGCCCACTCGTCGAGACCGGCCGCCTCGACCCGGTCACGCGCCCTGCCGGGGGGCAGCGCCACGACCTCGCGGACGAACGCACCGACGGCCCGCCCGAGCTCGGCCGGTCGCCCCTGCTGGTCGCCCTTCCAGAACGGCAGCCGTCCGGGCAGCCCGGGGGCAGGCGTCACGAGCACCCGGTCGTGCGTGATGTCCTCGATCCGCCAGGTGGAGGTGCCGAGGGTGAACACGTCGCCCACCCGCGACTCGTAGACCATCTCCTCGTCGAGCTCGCCCACCCGCCGCCCGGCGCCCTCGCTGGAAGCGAGGAACACGGCATACAGGCCCCGGTCGGGGATGGTGCCACCCGAGGTGACGGCGAGGCGCTGGGCACCGGGCCGTCCGGTGAGCGTGCCCGTCACCCGGTCCCACACGATGCGCGGGCGCAGCTCGGCGAACTCGTCACTCGGATAGCGACCGGACAGCATGTCGAGCACCGACTCGAGGATCGAACGTGGCAGCCCGGCGAACGGGGTCGCCTTGCGCACCAACGACTCCAGCGCGTCGACGCTCCACTCGTCCATGGCGCACATGGCCACGACCTGCTGGGCGAGGACGTCGACCGGGTTGGCGGGCACCCGCAGCGCCTCGATGGCACCGGCGCGCATCCGCTCGACGACCACGGCCGTCTGCACGAGGTCGCCACGGAACTTGGGGAACAGCACACCCCGCGACACCGCCCCGACCTGGTGCCCGGCGCGACCCACCCGCTGCAGCCCCGACGCGACCGACGGCGGCGACTCCACCTGGATGACGAGGTCGACGGCTCCCATGTCGATCCCGAGCTCGAGGCTCGACGTGGCGACCACCGCGGGCAGGCGCCCGGCCTTGAGGTCCTCCTCGATGAGCTGGCGGTGTTCCTTGCTCACCGATCCGTGGTGGGCGCGGGCGAGGACGGCGGGTGCACCGCTCGAGGCGCCTGACTGCGCCATCAGCTGCGCGGGGGTGCGGCTGCCGGAGACGCCGGTATGCCGCGTGGCCACCTCTGAGGGCCCCTCGCCCTCGCGTGGGGTCACCCCGGCGACCTCGAGCCGCTCCTCCCAGATCTCGTTGAGCCGGGCGGTCAGGCGCTCGGCGAGGCGCCTGGAGTTGGTGAAGACGATCGTGGAGCGGTGGGACGCGACGAGGTCGACGATGCGCTCCTCGACGTGCGGCCAGATCGACGCGCGCCGCTCGGCCCCGGAGGCCGGACCAGAGAGGTCGTCCTCGATCACCTCACCCAGGGCGGACATGTCGGCGATGGGCACGACGACGTCGAGCTCCCACTCCTTGCGGGACTGCGGGTGCACCACCTCCACCGGCCGCCCGCCGGCGAGGTAGCGGGCGACCTCGTCGACCGGCTCGACGGTCGCGGACAACCCGATCCGCTGGGCGGGCTGGTCGAGCAGCGCGTCGAGCCGCTCCAGCGACAGCGCCAGGTGCGCGCCGCGCTTGGTGCCGGCCACTGCGTGCACCTCGTCGAGGATCACGGTCTCGATGCCGCGCAGGGCCTCACGGGTGTTGGAGGTCAGCATGAGGAAGAGCGACTCGGGGGTGGTGATGAGGATGTCGGTGGGGGTGCGGGCGAAGGCGCGGCGCTCGTTTGCCGGGGTGTCTCCGCTGCGCACGGACACGGTGGTGTCGGGTGGCTCGAGCCCGAGGCGACGGGCCGCGTGGCCGACGCCGACCAGGGGTGAGCGCAGGTTGCGCTCGACGTCGACGGCGAGCGCCTTCATCGGCGAGACGTAGAGCACCCGGCAGCGCCTCAGCTTCTCCGCCGGCGGCGGCTCGCTGGCGAGGCGGTCGAGGGCCCAGAGGAACGCGGACAGCGTCTTGCCGGACCCGGTGGGGGCCACGACCAGCGCGTGGTGCCCCGAGCTGACCGCCTCCCAGGCACCCGCCTGGGCGTCCGTGGGCGCGCTGAAGGAGCTCCTGAACCACGCGGCGGTGGCGGGGGAGAACCGGTCGAGGACGTCGCCTGCCATGAGGTGCCCAGCCTCTCACCCGCGACCGACAACCGGCGCTTGGCTACAGTGCGGCGGGTGGGGGAGCCTGCGCGCCGGATGCCAGTCGCCTGGACCGTCGTCATCGCCGCCGCCGCGGTCCAGGCCGTGGTCCTGACCCTGGGGTCCAACGGCTACGGGTACCACCGCGACGAGCTGTACTACCGGATGCTGCCTCCGGCATGGGGCTATGTCGACCAGCCGCCGCTCACTCCGCTGTTGGCCAGGGCGACGACCCACCTGGCCGACGAGGCCTGGGCCCTGCGCATCCCCGCGACCCTCGCCGCGGCCCTGTCCGTCGTGGTCGTCGCGCTCATCTGCCATCAGCTCGGCGGAGGTCGTGGCGCACAGGCGCTGGCCGCATGGGGCTATGCGTTCGCTGCGATCCCGCTGGCGCTCGGGCACGTCCTGCTCACCTCGACCGTCGACCTCTTCCTGCTCTCCCTGCTCGTGCTCCTCGTCCTGCGCGCGGCCACGGACGGACCACGGTGGTGGCTGCCGGCCGGCCTGGTGGCGGGCGTGGCGAGCTACAACCGGCTGCTCGTGACGGTGGTCGTGGGCGGGCTGGTCGCGGGGGTCGCGCTGCTCGGGCCGCGCAGCGCCTTCCGGTCGCCGTGGCTGTGGACCGGCGCGGGCGCCGGCCTCCTGGCCGCCCTGCCCAACCTGCTCTACCAGGCGACGAACGGCTGGCCGCAGCTCGAGATGGGCGCCGCCCTCTCGGCCAACAACGCGGACGACGTCCGTAGCCAGGCGCCGCTGCTGCTCCTGGTCATGCTGGGGCCGCCCCTCGTCGTCGTCTGGGTGGCGGGCATCGTCTGGCTGCTGCGGCGCGAACGCCGCCGGCGGGTCGGCTTCCTGGTGGTGGGCTTCGGCGTCCTGCTCGCCTTCACCTACGGCTCCGGCGCCCAGCCGCACTACCCCGTGCACCTGGTGAGCGTGATGTATGCCGCGGGATGCGTCCCGGTCGCTCGCTGGCTGGGTGCCCGGCGGGTGTGGCGCCTCGTCGCCGTGGTGCTGCTCGCCGTCAACGCCGCCGTGTCGCTGGTGCTGGCGCTTCCGCTCGTTCCCCTCGACCGGGTGGGGGCGACCACGTTGCCCGACACCAGCCCACTCGTCGCCGACCAGGTGGGCTGGCC
>DASUKI010000045.1:0-9772 GCA_036278855.1 Pedococcus sp. | reverse complement strand
CCAGAAAGCGAATCCCCGCGTGGCAACGACCAACGACCTGAAGAACGGACTCGTGCTCAACATCGACGGCCAGCTGTGGTCCGTCGTGGAGTTCCAGCACGTCAAGCCCGGCAAGGGCCCGGCGTTCGTGCGCACCAAGCTCAAGAACGTCCTGTCCGGCAAGGTGGTCGACAAGACGTTCAACGCCGGCGTCAAGGTCGAGACGGCGAACGTGGACCGGCGTGACATGCAGTACCTCTACAAGGACGGGTCCGACTTCGTCTTCATGGACGGCGACACCTACGACCAGATCCACGTCCCCGAGGCAACGGTGGGCGACGCCGCGAACTACCTGCTGGAGAACCAGAACGCCCAGGTCGCCACCCACGACGGCACGGTGCTCTACGTCGAGCTCCCGGCCTCGGTCGTCCTCGAGATCACCTACACCGAGCCCGGCCTGCAGGGCGACCGCTCCACCGGTGGCACCAAGCCCGCGACCCTCGAGACCGGCGCGACCATCGCGGTCCCGCTGTTCCTGGAGCAGGGCACCAAGGTCAAGGTCGACACCCGCGACGGCTCCTACCTCGGCCGAGTGAGCTGAGTGGCGGCCCGCTCCAAGGCACGCAAGCGCGCGGTCGACCTGCTCTTCGAGGCCGAGCAGCGCGGACTCAACGCCCGCGACCTGCTCGCTGAGCGGTTGGCCAGGCCGGTCACCGAGGCGCCGCTCAACCAGTACACCGCCGACCTCGTCGAGGGAGTCGTCGCGCACTGGACAGACATCAACGAGCTGCTGACGACGTACTCCCAGGGCTGGTCGCTCGAGCGGATGCCGAGTGTCGACCGGGCCATCCTGCGGCTGGGGGCGTTCGAGGTGCTGTATGCCGCGGACGTGCCCGAGAGCGTGGCCATCGCCGAGGCCGTCGAGCTGGCCAAGAGCCTGTCCACCGACGACAGCCCCAAGTTCGTCAACGGCCTGCTCGGCCGCCTCGCCGAGGTCAAGCCGACCTTGGCCTGAGGGCCTGCGGCAGTGGGTCGGCCTCGTCGAGGCGGTATGCCGCGTGGCCGGCTCCCGCGGTGCCGACCAGGCGAGCGCCGTGCGCAGTGACGACCACGTCTGCGGGCAACCCGGCGTGTCGCGGTCGACACGCGGGAATCGCGGGGGAAGTGGTCGTCGGTCCGCGGGCGTGGGCCACGGAACCCTCACCGGCGCCCGTCCGTCCGACCTGGCATGGGACGGATGAGGTTGGCAGCCACGGTGGCAGGTGGTGTGCTGGTGGTCCTGCCCCTGCTGTCCGCGTGTGGCGAGGCCGCAGTGCCGCCGGCCGACTCACCGTCGGCACCGGTCACCAGGACTCCAGTACCGACCGTCACCGGTTGGCCAGAGACCCCCGGCCCCCCGACGGCACGGGTCACCCCGTCGCTGCGGACGAGCCGCCCGGCCACCCTCACGCTCACGGGAATGGTCGAGCACGCCGACGTGGGGGGCGGGTGCCTCGTGCTCCGGACCGCCGAGCGGACCTACGTGCTCGTGGGTGAGGCGGCTCGGCACCTCAGGGTGGGTTCCTCGGTCACCGTCACCGGGCACGAGGCCACCAACCGGATGACGACCTGCCAGGCGGGTCGGCCGTTCGAGGTGGGCAGCGTGAAGAGCCCCTGAGAAGACCTTCGGGGCCCGGACCAGGTCCGGGCCCCGAAGGTCGTGGCGGCCGCCGCGCTCGGCGGCCCCGGGTCAGCCGGTGACCGACACGACGGTCGTGCCCACCGTCGCCCCATCGAGGGCGTGGGTGACGGTGCCGAGGTAGTCGGTGCCGGCGGTCAGGCCGGACCACGCCAGGCCCACCGTGGTGGTGCTGCCGGCCGTGGCCTGGAACGGGCTGCCGGACGTGACCTGCAGGCTGCCGCCAGTGGCGTTGGTGACCAGCCAGTCGCGCAGGTCGTACGGGGTGGCCGGCGTGCCTACCGCCCAGCCGTGCACGACCATGGTGTAGTTCCCGTCCGCCGGGTCGCGGAGGGTGATCTCCTCGTTGGTGCCGCCGTTCGTGCTCTGCGCCACCACGGTCTTGCCGTCGGGCCCGAGGAGGTACAGGTCGAGGTCGGTGTCACCGGGCAGGACCAGGGACCACTTGGCCAGTGAGACGTCGTTCAGGGCGAAGGGGATCTTGTCCACGCCGCCTGCTTCGTCGTCGCCGCTGGGGTAGGTCTGGTCCGGGTCCTGGTCGATCGTGCCGTTGTTGTCCGTCGCGCCGACGAGCCCGTGCGGCGTTGCGGTGTAGGTGCCGGCCTTGCCGAACTCGACGTCGATCGACGCGGTCCCCGAGGTGCCGCTGCCCTCGATCGTCGCCGGTGCCTTGAGGTCGACGCCCTTGATGGCGATCGGGCTGCGCAGCTCATAGCCGCTGCCCTGCCAGGTGAGGGAGCCGAAGCGCCACTCGCCCGTCGGGGCCGCACCCTTGTTGGTGATCGTCACGGTGAACGACGCCGACGCACCCGCAGCCACCTGCAGGAGCGAGGGAGACACGGTCACCGAGTAGCCGGAGGGGGCCTGTGCCTTCGCCCGCACCGTGATCTTGCGGTCGGAGACGTTGGTCAGGGTGCGGGTCACCGTCTCGCTGCCGGGCAGGGCCTCCACGCCGATGGAGGCGTAGTTGAGGTTCGCCGCCGTCGTCGGGACGCCCGCACCGGCCAGCGAGGCGCAGGTGGCGTCGGGGTCGACGAAGGCCTCTCGACCCTCCGCGCACAGGAACCCGAGGTACTCGGTGAACCCCGCGTCGTAGACCAGGCCGGGCTGGAACGCCGATCCCTTCTGGCTCGGTTCGCCCAGCATCGCCAGGCCGGAGCCCATGTCGAACGGGCCTGCCTTCGACCGCCGGTCGTTGTTGCGCACGTCGGTGTCAGCCGTGGTCATCAGGGCCGACTTGGCCGCCGCTGCCGACCAGTCCGGGTGGGTCTGCTTGAGCAGTGCGTAGGAGCCGGCCACCACGGGGCTGGCCATCGAGGTGCCACCGATGGCCTGGAACAGCTCACCCGCGGGCTGGGTTCCCGGGCTCGGGAACGGTGTGTTGCCAGCCATGACCTGCAGGCCGGGAGCGGCGATGTCCGGCTTGATGATGTCGCCGGCCGTGGGGTTCTCGCCACGGCTGGAGAAGCTGGTCACCGTCGGCGTGCGGAACGGCGTCGTGCCGATCCCGTCCGCCACGAGCTGACCCGTCGGGTTGGCCGTCGAGTTCACCCAGTCCCGGATGGCCTGGCCCGGCGTGCGGTCGAGCATCACCGTGGGGACGAAGTCGTTGTCCGTGAAGAGGTCGTCGGTGTCCGTCTGGTTGTAGAGCACCATGCCGACACCGCCGGCCTGCTGGACCATGAGGCTCTTCTCGATGCGACCGTTGACGCCGCGCCCGCACAGCACGATCTTGCCCGTCACCTTGGCGGGGTCGAGGGTGTCGGGCAGGCACAGGTCGGGGTTCGCAGCCCCGGAAAGGCCGGCGTTGGCGGCGTCGACCATGGGCGCCTGTGCGCTTCCCTTGGTCACGGAAGCACCCAGGTAGGTCGCGCCGTTGCCCAGCTTCACCAGGCCCCGGTAGAAGGTGGAGTACGTCGTCGCACCCACAGCGGTCACCCAAGGGACGTCGGCAGGTCCGCCGATGGTCTTCGCCGCCGGGCCGTCGTTGCCGGCGGAGACCGCGGTGAAGACCCCGGCGTCGGCGGCGAACAGGAATGCGATGGTGTCGCCGGAGACGGTGCTGGCGCCGCCACCGATGGAGTAGTTGATGACGTCGACACCGTCGGCCACAGCCTGGTCGATGGCTCCGGCGAGGTCACTGGTGAAGCCACCGAGGTCGCCCAGGGCCTTGTAGACGATCACCTGGGCGCGGGGCGCGATTCCGGACACGACGCCCTTGTCGACGCCGAAGATGCTCGCGTTGACATCGGCGTCGCCGGCCGCGGTCGAGGCGGTGTGGGTGCCGTGGCCCTCGTTGTCGCGGGCGGAGTCGAACTCGTGGGCCTCGAGCCCGATGTTGGCCTTGTAGCTGTCGAGGAACTCACGCGCGCCGACGAGCTTGTTGTTGCAGGTGAACGGCTTGTCGTTGGCGTTCCAGGCGGTGTTGCCGAAGTCGCAGGCGGGCCGTTCGGTGTCGTCGAAGGTGGGTGCCGGTGGCAGGGTGCCGTCGTCGGCGAAGCTGGGGTGCTCCGGCCAGATCCCGGTGTCGATCACGCCGACCAGCACCCCCTCACCGGTCACGCCGGAGGCGTAGGCATCGCCCTTGCCGGTGAGCCCGAGGAAGGAGTTGAGGCCGTTGACGCCCGGTCCGGCCTTCTTGTCGTTGCCTTTCGCGGGCAGGGCCGTCGGCTGGCGGAGCTCGTCGGGCAGCACCAGCGCCACCGCAGGGTCGTGGGCGATTCGCTTGGCCCCGGCGAGGTCGGTGCGGACCGCGAAGCCGTTGAGGGCGTTGGTGTAGTCGCTCGTCTTGCGCGAGGTCGAGACCGCGGCCTCCTGCAGAACCTTCGTGTGGCTGGCCTTCAGCGCGGCCTTGCGCTGCTTGGCCTTGCCGGTGTCCAGGTCCTTGGGCTTGATCGACCGCACCAGGGGGTCGGCCTTCATCACGACGATGTAGCTGCCGGTCTTGCTCTTGGCGACACCGGAGGCGGGAGCGGTGGCTCCCTGCGACGAGCCGGCGGCCCATCCGGTGGTCGTTGTTGCGCAGAGAACCACTGTTGCGGCCCCTGCCATGGCGATCATGCGCTTCACGACATCTCCTCCCGTCCGGCTCCGTTGCCGGACATGATCCGCTGACACAGCGGCGCCGAGGGGGCGGCTCACGTCGCCGAGCCGGGGCGTCACAAAGGCGCAATCTAGAGCGAGTTGGGCGTCTTGCACACCCCCAGACGAATCAGGCCTCGCAGAGGAAGGGGTCCCGGCCACCGCCACCGTGGTAGTGCCACGACCGCCCGCCGGCCTCGAGCCGGGCATAGGCGCCGTCGACCGGGACCTGCGGGTAGCGCATGCCCGGTTGCGGACAGCCGCAGGACCGGTCCGACCAGGTCACGGCCCCCAGGGCTACCACCGTGACCTGCTCGACCGGGACGCCCAGCCGGCGCGCCAGGTCCTCGACTGCGGGCTGCGCCCACGCGAGCAGGCCGGGGTCGACACCCGGCACCGCCACGGGCTGGCGCCGTGGGCGTTCGCGCGGCAGGTCCTCGCGGTGCCGCAGCACCGCGCGCAGGTCGTCGGCGCGCGCGTCCACCCGTCCACGGTAGGCCTCCCGCCGCCTGTTAGAGTGACCGGCGAACGACATCCTTTAACGACCTGTCCTGTGAGGCAGGGAAGGAGGTCCTGGCGCCGATGCGCCCTGACTTTGCAGCACCCACCGACACGGCTCCCTCCACCGTCCGCGCCGTGATGAACGGCCCCGACGTGGCCCGGGCCCTGCGCCGCATCGCCCACGAGATCCTCGAGCGCAACAAGGGCGCCGACGACCTCGTGGTGCTCGGCATCCCGACCCGCGGCGTGGCCCTCGCCCACCGGCTCGCCGGGGTCGTCGAGT
The DNA here is from genome assembly GCA_036278855.1 of Pedococcus sp. Taxonomy (GTDB): domain Bacteria; phylum Actinomycetota; class Actinomycetes; order Actinomycetales; family Dermatophilaceae; genus Pedococcus. The sequence goes on along the minus strand of DASUKI010000045.1, from coordinate 4,250 downwards.
CCGTGGAGGGGCGCACCGTGCCGGTCGGTGCCCTCGACGTGACCATGCACCGCGACGACCTGCGCCGACAGCCCACCCGCAGCCCGATGCACACCGACATCCCGAGGGGCGGCATCGACGACAGGGTCGTCGTGCTGGTCGATGACGTCCTCTACTCCGGACGCACGGTGCGGGCGGCGCTGGACGCACTGTCCGACCTCGGCCGCCCCCGCGCGGTCCGCCTCGCGGTCCTGGTCGACCGCGGCCACCGTGAGCTGCCCATCCGCGCCGACCACGTCGGCAAGAACCTGCCCACCTCGAGCGAGGAGCGCGTGTCCGTCCGGCTCAGCGAGCACGACGGCACCGACGACCAGGTGACCATCAGCGGAGGTGAGCCCAGGTGACCGCGACCCTCGCCGAGCAGCCGGCCACGCGGCATACCCGCAGGCACCTGCTCTCCTCGGCAGACCTGGACCGCGAGCAGGTGCGCGCCATCCTCGACACCGCCGGCGAGATGCACGAGGTGCAGCGTCGCGACGTCAAGAAGCTGCCCACCCTGCGCGGGCGCACCGTCGTCAACCTGTTCTTCGAGGACTCCACCCGCACCCGCAGCAGCTTCGAGATCGCCGGCAAGTGGCTGTCCGCCGACGTCATCAACATCAGCGGCAAGGGCTCGTCGACCTCCAAGGGCGAGTCGCTGCGCGACACCGTGCTCACCGTCGCCGCCATGGGTGTCGATGCCCTCGTCATCCGGCACAGCGCGAGCGGTGCGGCGCACCAGGTGAGCCAGTGGGTCGACGCGCACGTCGTCAACGCCGGTGACGGCATGCACGAGCACCCGACCCAGGCGCTGCTGGACGCGTACACGATGCAGCGCCACCTCGGCGACCTCGAGGGGCGGCACGTCGCGATCGTCGGCGACCTGACCCACTCGCGGGTGGTGCGCTCCAACCTGATCACCCTGCGCACCCTCGGCGCGCGGGTCACCCTCGTCGCCCCTCCGACGTTGATGCCCAGCGGGATCGCGGCGTGGGCAGCCACCGACGGCTTCGCGCTGGGCCACGACTTCGACGCGGTGCTGCCCACCGTCGACGCGGTGATGATGCTGCGGGTCCAGCGGGAGCGGATGAGCGGCGGGTTCTTCCCCACGGCGCGCGAGTACACGGTCGGCTACGGGCTCACCAGCGCCCGCCTCGACGCGCTCACCGCCGCCAACCCCGACGCGGTGATCTGCCACCCGGGCCCGATGAACCGTGGGCTCGAGATCGCGGCCGACGCCGCCGACGCCGCCCAGAGCCTCATCCTCGACCAGGTGAGCGCGGGTGTGGCGGTGCGGATGTCCGTGCTCTACCACCTGCTGGCCGGAGAGGGGGCCCAGTCGTGAGCTCGCTCCTGATCCGCGGCGCCGACCTGGTCGGTGCGGGTCCCCAGGACCTGCTCGTCGAGGACGGCGTGATCACCGAGGTCGGCTCGGTCCGCGGGGCCAGGTCGGTCGACGTCCTCGACGCCGACGGGCTGGTCGCGCTGCCGGGCCTGGTCGACCTGCACACCCACCTGCGCGAACCCGGACGCGAGGACGCCGAGACGATCGAGTCCGGCTCGGCAGCCGCCGCGGTCGGCGGCTACACCGCCGTCCTCGCCATGGCGAACACGACGCCGGTCACCGACACCGCCGAGGCTGCCGAGCGCATCCTCGACCTCGGCCGTGCCGCCGGTCTCGTCGACGTGGTGCCCGTCGGTGCGGTGACGAAAGGCCTTGCAGGAGAGGAGCTTGCCGAGCTCGGCCTCATGCACCGCTCGAGGGCGGGGGTCACCGTCTTCTCCGACGACGGCCGGTGCGTGCACGACGCGCGCGTCATGCGGCGGGCGCTGGAGTACGTCCGCGCCTTCGGCGGCGTCGTCTCCCAGCACGCCCAGGACCCGCACCTCGCGGGGCCGCAGGCCTGCGCCCACGAGGGCGAGCTGTCGGGGCGGCTCGGGCTGCCCGGCTGGCCGGGCGTCGCGGAGGAGTCGGTCGTCGCCCGCGACGTCATGCTCGCGCGCCACACGGGGTCCCGCGTGCACGTCGCGCACGTCTCGACCGCTGCGACCGTCGAGGTCATCCGCTGGGCCAAGGCGCAGGGGATCGCGGTGACCGCCGAGGTGACCCCGCACCACCTCGCCCTCACCACCGACCTGCTGGCCGGCTACGACCCGGTCTACAAGGTCAACCCCCCGCTGCGGCCCCAGGAGGACGTCGACGCCCTCCGCGAGGCGCTGGTCGACGGCACCATCGACGCGGTCGCGACCGACCACGCCCCCCACGCGAGGCACGACAAGGAGCACGCGTTCGTCGACGCGGCGTTCGGGATGCTCGGCCTCGAGACGGCCCTGTCGGTCGTCAGCGACGTGATGGTCAGCTCGGGCCGGCTCGACTGGGCCGCGGTCGCCCGGGTCATGTCGGTGAACCCGGCGCGGATCGCCGGCCTCGCCGACCATGGCCGAGACCTGGCGGTGGGCTCACCCGCCAACCTCACCCTCGTGGACCCCACCGCGACGGTCACGGTCGACCGCGGCGCCTCTCTCTCGCTGTCGCGCAACAACCCCTGGCACGGTCGCACCCTGCGTGGCGCCGCCCACGCGACCCTCCTGCGCGGGCGCGTCACGGCCCGCAAGGGAGCCGTCGCGTGACCCGTCTGCAGGCCGTGGGCATCATGCTCATCGCGTTGGGCCTGGTCTACGCCGTGCTGTATGCCGCGTGGTTACGCAAGCGGCGCCGGCACGCCTCAGCGGCGATCGCCGCAGAGCGGCAGCGCACCAAGGACGGCGTGACAGACGCCCCGGCACCGCACGACGAGCGGTCCTCCGCCATCGTGGCCGAGGGCACCTACATCAGCACCACCACGGCCCAGAGCCGGCTCGAACGGGTCACCGTCGACGGGCTGGGCAACCGTTCCCGCGCGACCCTGACCGTGCGCCGCGGCGACGCGGACCAGCTGGTGCGCATCGAGCGGCAGGGCGAGTCCACGGTGGTGGTCCCCGCCGGTCGGCTGGTCGCGGTTCGCCGGGACCGCGGCATGGCCGGCAAGTGGGTCGGCGCCAACCGGGTGGTGGTCCTGCAGTGGCGGGCCGAGGACGGCGCGGTCTACGAGACCGGCTTCCTGCCCCGCCACCGCGCCGACGTCGACCGCATCGAGTCCGCCCTGTGGTGGCACACGGGCGATCCAACTGCGACACAAGGAGAGGCGAGCTCATGACCCAGCCCGCAGTGCTCGTCCTCGAGGACGGCCGCGCGTTCCACGGGGAGGCGTACGGCGCCGTCGGCGAGACCGTCGGCGAGGCGGTGTTCTCCACCGGCATGACCGGGTACCAGGAGACCCTCACCGACCCCAGCTACCACCGTCAGGTCGTCGTCATGACCGCCCCGCACGTCGGCAACACGGGCTGGAACGACGAGGACGACGAGTCGCGCCGCATCTGGGTCGCGGGCTACGTCGTCCGCGACCCGGCGCTGCGTGCGTCGAGCTGGCGGGCCCGGCGCTCGCTCGAGGACGAGCTGGCGGCCCAGGGCGTGGTCGGGATCAGCGGGATCGACACCCGGGCGCTGACTCGGCACCTGCGCGAGCGGGGTGCAATGCGGGTGGGCATCTTCAGTGGGGACAAGGCCGCTGCGCCCGCCGAGGCGTTGCGGGCCAGCGTCGCCGCTGCGCCGCCCATGACCGGTGCCGAGCTGGCCACGGAGGTGAGCACGACTGAGCCGTACGTCGTGCCGGCGGTGGGGGAGAAGCGGTTCACGGTCGCGGCGGTGGACCTGGGCATCAAGGCGATGACACCGACGCTGATGGCACGGCACGGGATCGAGGTGCACGTGCTGCCGGCGACGGCGACGTTCGACGACATCCGCGGGGTGGGGGACGGCGGCCCGGACGGGGTGTTCTTCTCCAACGGGCCCGGCGACCCGGCGACGGCCGACCACGAGGTCGGGGTGCTGCGCGAGGTGCTGGCGGCGCGGATCCCGTTCTTCGGCATCTGCTTCGGCAACCAGCTGCTGGGCCGAGCCCTCGGCTTTGGCACCTACAAGCTCAAGTACGGCCACCGCGGCATCAACCAGCCGGTGATGGACCGGACGACCGGCAAGGTCGAGGTGACCGCGCACAACCACGGCTTCGCGGTGGCCGCGCCGTTGGACGACGCGGTGACCGCGCCCAGCGACGGCAACGGCACGGCATACGGACGGGTCCGGGTGTCGCACGTGTGCCTCAACGACGACGTCGTCGAGGGGCTGGAATGCC